>NZ_JBSVZN010000013.1:0-213242 GCF_054052225.1 Methylobacterium sp. JK268
CGGCGCGGGTTCGTCCGGCGCCGCCTGCGCCGCGCCGAGCGCGCGGCGCAGGCGGGCGAGGTCCGGCCGGACCTCGTGGCTGCGGTGGGGCTCGGCGCGCAGGCGCGCCGCCAGGGAGGCGACGAGGCGGCCGATCCCGTCGGGCACCAGCAGCACCACGACGAGGAGTGCGAGGCCGTAGAAGAAATTGCCGAGCCGGGCCAGCGGCGCCACCATCTCGGGCAGCGCGGTCAGCATGGCGGTGCCGATCAGCGGCCCCAGGATGCTGCCGCGCCCGCCGATGATGATGCAGACGAAGAAGAACAGCCCGATGTCGAACACGAAGGTGTCCGGCGTGACGTAGGTCTGCAGCGCGGCGAACAGCGCGCCGGCGATCCCGGCGGTGACGCCGGAGAACACGAACACCGTGAGCTTGGCCCGGAACAGGTTGACGCCGACCGACGCCGCCGCGACCTCGCTGTCGCGCACCGCGATGAGCGCGCGGCCCCACATCGAGCGCGCCACGCTCCAGGTCATGGCGGTGACGGCGGCACCGAGCGCCAGGATCAGCCCGTACTGCCCCCGCGGCGTGTCGAAGGGCGCCGGGAAGCCCGGCACGGAGAGGCCGGTGCCGCCGCCGGTGAGGCCGCCCCAGGCGAGCGAGAGTTCGCCGACGATCAGCGCGAAGGCCATCGTCACCATGGCGAAGTAGAAGCCGGGCAGCCGCAGGGAGGGCAGGCCGAGCAGGAGACCGCCGAGCCCCCCGAGCGCGCCGCAGAGCGGCAGCGCCAGGAACGGGTCGAGGCCGAGGGTGCCCGCCAGGATCGCGAAGCCGTAGGCGCCGACCGCCAGCAGCCCGACATGCCCGATCGAGAGCTGGCCGGCGAAGCCGACCACGAGGTTGAGCCCGGCGACCAGCACCCAGTAGGCGCCGATCAGGGAGGCGAGGTGGACCTGGTAGAGGTCGCCCGACCACGCCGGCAGGGAGGCGAGGACGAGGAGCGCGAGGAGCGTCAGGCCGACGCGGAGGGGGCGGCGGGACATCAGACCGGCCTCACCCGCTTGTTGCCGAGGAGCCCCTCGGGCCGCAGGAGCAGCACCAGCATCAGGAGCCCGACCGCGATGGTCTGCTGGTACGCGCCGCCGAACCAGTAGGTCGCGAAGGCCGAGAGCAGCCCGAGCCCCGCGCCGCCGATCAGCGCTCCGAGATTGCTGCCGAGCCCCCCGACCGCGAGCGCGATGAAGCCGTTGAGGGTGAGCGAGAGGCCGAGCGCGAAATACGCGAAGGTGAGCTGGCCGGCCGCGAAGCCGGCGAGGCCGCCGAGCGCCCCGGCCAGCAGGTAGGAGGTCAGCCGTACCCGGTCGGTCGGGATGCCGCGGGCGCGGGCCGCGAAGGCGTCCTCCGAGGTGGCCTGGAACAGCTTGCCCCACAGGGTCAGGCGCGTGAAGGCTTCGAGCCCCGCCGTCATGGCGAGGACCGCCGCGACCGGCAGCCAGTACTTCTGGTCGAGGAGGCCCGCCGAGAAATCCTGCGGGATCAGGCGCGGGAAGGGCCGCGGCTCGGTGCCCCACCACAGGCCGATCGCCTGCTGCAGCATGGTGGCCAGCGCCAGGGTGGAGAGGAGCCAGAGGTGCTCGTCGGAGCGCGCCAGCACCCGGCGCACCCCGACGATCTCGGTGACGGCACCGGCCGCCGCCCCGGCCAGCACCGCGCCGGCGAGGCCGAGGAGCGAGGGCAGCCCGAGGCCGGCGATCAGCCAGGCGCCGGTGACGCCTCCCAGCATGCAGAGGTGCCCGGTCGTGACGCTGAGCACGCGCGAGGTCGAGTACATCACGTTGTAGGCGAGCGCCGTCGCCGCGTAGACGGCGCCGATGGCGAGGCCCGAGACGATCACGGCCAGCATGGGGCGGTTCCTCCGCGTCGCGCGACTACTTGGGGGCCGCCTCGTAGCAGCCGTCGCGGAACGAGGACGCGACGTCGACCACGATGTTCTTGTCCGGGAAGCCGTTGTGGTCCTGCGGGCTCCAGCCGTAGCTGGCGTAGACGCCCGGGAAGTCCTTGGTGGATTCGAGGACCGCCTTGAACTTCTGCGGATCGGTCGAGCCGGCCTGCTTCACGGCGTGCTCGATGATCTTCACGGTGTCGTAGCCCAGCGCCACCCACCAGAAGGTGAAGTCGATGGTGCCTCCGAGCGCCGGCTTGATCTTGTCGATCAGGGCTTGCGTGCGCGCCGGCAGCTTGCCGTCGACGTAGGTCGTGCTCTGGTAGCCGGCCGAGAACGTATTCTGCCAGTATTCCGGCTTGTTGAGCAGGCCCTTGATGGGCAGCGCCATGACCGCCGGGTGGCCCACCACCGGCACCTCCCAGCCCATGTCGCCGCGGGTGTTGAGGATGCGGGCCATCAACCCGGTGGCGGCGGACCAGGGCATCACCACGTCGGCGCCCGCGGCCTTGGCCTTGGTCATCTCGTCGGTGAGGTCGGTCTTGTTGGGGTCGACCAGCACCGAGTAGACCGGCTTCACCCCGGCCTGCTCCAGGAGGGCGGAAGCGGTCTTGGCGCTGGACGTGCCGTAGCCCGAGGTGTCGCCGATCACCGCCACCTTGCGGCGCTTGAGCACGTCGAGCGCGTAGGCGTTCCCGCCCTCGATCCATTGCCGGTTGGTGTTGATGGCCCGGAAGGCCAGCGGGTACTTCTTCGGGTCGGTGAGTTCGTCGATCGTCCCGATGACGATGTTGGGGATCCCGGCCCGGGCGACGATCGGCACGGTGGCGAGGGACTCGCCGGAATTCACCGGGCCGATGATGAACTGGACCTTGTCGCTGAACAGGAGCTGCTGGGCGAGGTTCACCGCCTTGGTGGGCTCGCCGGCGGTGTCGCGGGTGAGCAGTTCGAGGGGGCGGCCGTCGATGCCGCCGGCCGCGTTGATCTCCCGGATGGCGAACTGCACGCCCTGGTTCTCGGCGATCGCCGCCGAGGAGAGCGGCCCCGTGAGCGAGGACAGCCACCCGATCCGGATCGGCTCCGCGGCCCGGCCGGGCGCGGCCGCGAGGAGACCCAAGCACAGGGCGAGCCCGCCCGCCCACGCCGATGACCGCATTCCACACCTCCCCTGCCGGACCGGGCCGGCTCGTCTGTCATTTCGATTGGTGACCGCGTGACGGTGACGCCTCATGCGAGGATGTGGCGCACATGTCCGAACCAGAACCCCGGCTAACCGACCATGGCAGCCCCATCATTCCTCATGCTGAGGTGCTGGCGAAGCCAGCCTCGAAGCACCCCTGAACTGTGTGTCCGAGGCGCCATTCTCTTGGATGAGCGGACTGGAGTGCTTCGAGGCTCCCTACGGTCGCACCTCAGCATGAGGAATGGGGTGGCTGCCATCACGGTGATCTGTTGCCGTTGCGTCTTCCCTCACACCTTCAGCGACCCGGCCGCCTCGGGCGGCTCGGTCGGCGCCATCCGGGCGCCCGCCGCCAGAACCGCGTCCACCCGCGACCGCCGCCGGCCGCGCACCGCCAGGAACACCTGCGCGCCCACCAGCAGCAAAGCCAGCGCCACGAATCCCGCGCTGATCGGGCTGCCCACGAAGGTCCAGGGATCGCCCCGCGAGAGCAGCAGCGCGCGCCGGAAATTCTCCTCCAGCCGGGGCCCGAGCACGAAGCCGAGCAGCACCGGCGCCGGGTGGAAGCCGAGCCGCATCAGCCCGTAGCCGACGATCCCGATCACCAGCGTCTGCAATACGCCGAACATCTCGTTGTTCGTGCTGTAGACGCCGACGCAGATGAAGAACAGCGCGCAGGGATACAGGAACCGGAACGGGATCTGCAGCAGCCGCACCCAGATCCCGATCAGCGGCACGTTGAGGAGGACGAGCAGGATGTTGCCGATCCAGAAGCTGGCGATCAGGCCCCAGAACACGTCCGGGTGCTCGTTCATGAGCTGCGGGCCCGGGGTGATGCCCTGGATGATCAGCGCGCCGAGGATCAGCGCCATCACGGCGTCGCCCGGGATGCCGAGGCTCATGGTCGGCACGAAGTCGCCCTGGACGGAGGAGTGGGTGGAGGCCTCCGGGCTCGCCACGCCGCCGATCGCCCCGCGCCCGAACCGCTCCGGGTTCCGGCTCACCCGCTTCTCGGCCGCGTAGGCGATGAAGGAGGCGATGGTCGGCCCCGTCCCGGGGATCAGCGAGCACAGGCTGCCGACCAGGGTGCCGCGCAGGATCGGCAGCGCAGCCTCGCGCAGGTCGGCGCGGGTTGGGCGCATGTCGCGCACCCGCACCTTCACGCCCGACAGGTCCCCGACGGTCAGCGTGTTGATGCTCTTCAGGAACTCGGCGATGCCGAAGAAGCCGAGCGCCACCGCCACGAGGTCGATGCCGTTGTAGAGCGACATCGCCCCGAAGGTGAACCGGCTGGTGCCGGTGTCGAGGTCGCTGCCGACGCAGCCGAGGATCAGCCCGACCAGCGTCATCGCCACGCCCTTGAGGGCGGAGCCCCGCGCCAGGGTCGCCCCGGCCAGCAGCCCGAGCAGCATCAGGGTGCAGATCTCGGCCGGGCCGAACTGGAAGGCGATGCGCACGAGGAGCGGCGCGAACAGGATCATCTGCACGATGCCGAAGGCGGCGCCGAAGAAGGCGGCCAGCATCGTGATGCCGAGCGCGACCCCGCCGCGGCCCTGGCGGGTCATCGGGTAGCCGTCGAGGCAGGTGACGGCGTGCGAGGGGTGGCAGGGCAGGTTGAGCAGGATCGAGCAGATCGCCCCGCCGTACTGCGCCCCGTAATAGATCCCCGCCAGCATCAGGATCGCGGCGACCGGCGGCATCCCGAAGGTCAGCGGCAGCAGGATCGAGATGGTCGCCATGATGCCCATCCCGGGCAGCACGCCGATGAGGTTGCCGATCAGCACGCCGACCAGGCTGAACAGGAAGTTGTGCGGCTGCAGCGCGATCGAGAAGCCGTGGATCAGGTTGGCGAGCGTCCCATCCATGCCCTCACCCCCGCCAGAACGGCATCTGGAACTTCAGCGCCAGGGTGAAGACCAGCCCGGCCACCACTGTCATCGCGAGCGCCAGGACGAGGGCCGAGCGCAGGGTGCCGGAGCGGTCGCCGAGCGCCGAGACGAACACGCAGGCGAAGGTCGCCGGGCCGAGGCCGAGATGCTCGCCCAGCACCATGAACAGCACGATCCCGAGCACGATGCAGAACCAGCCGCGCCAGTCCGGGCGGCCCGAGGCCCCTGCTTCTTGCCCCGCCTCTTGCCCCGCCTCGTGCTCCGCCGCCTCGGGCGTCACCGCGATCAGCAGCCCGACCAGCGCCAGCGCCCCGCCGACGAGCATCGGGTAGAGGCCCGGTCCGACCCGCGCCAGGGTGCCGAGGCCGAAGCTGCGGGCCTCCAGCACCACCGCGAGGCCGAGCAGGAGCATCAGGCCGCCCGCCGCGTAGCGTCGGGCGATCGGCGCGGAGGCGTGCATGTTCAGCCCCGCGGGTTCAGGTGGTGGAGGGGCAGGCCCGGCTCGTCCCAGGGCAGCGAGACGAGGCGCCCGGTCGAGGACAGGGTGACGTAGGCGGTGCGCAGGTCCGGTCCGCCGAAGCAGATGTTGGTGGCCCAGCGCTCCGGCATCGGCACGCGGCGAACGGAGGCGCCGTCCGGCGACACGATGGTGATGCCGCCCTCCACCAGGGTAGCGACGCAGATGTTGCCGCGCGCGTCGACGGCGAGGGAGTCGAAGCGGTGATAGCCGGGCAGCCCGACCACGAGGCGCCCGCCGTGAGGCGACGGGAAGGGGTGGCGCTCGATCTCCCCCGGCCCGGTCAGGTCGAAGGCCCAGAGCCGGGCGGTCTCGGTCTCGGCGACGTACAGGGTGGCGCCGTCCGGCGACAGGCCGACGCCATTGGGCGTGAAGATCGGGAAGACCACCTCGCGGATCGCGCTGCCGTCGGCCCGCGCGTAGTAGACCGCGCCCCGGTCCTGGTCGCGCTCGCGGACCTTGCCGAGGTCGGTGAAGTAGAAGCCGCCGAGCCCGTCGAAGACGAGGTCGTTCGGCCCGTTGAGCCGGCGCCCGTCGCACTCCCGGTACAGCACCTCGACCGTGCCCGTGGCGAGGTCGACGGCCTCGATCCGGCCGCCCGCGTAATCCTCGGCCTGGCCCACCGGCCGCAGGCCGCTCGGGTCGCCCTCCGGCGTCCAGCGGAAGCCGCCGTTGTTGCAGATGTAGCAGCGCCCGTCCGGCCCGATCGCCGCCCCGTTGGGGCCGCCGCCCGGCCGCGCCGGGGTGGTGACGGTCCCGTCCGGCGCCACCCGGGTGAGCGTACCGCGGGCGATCTCGACCAGCAGAACCGAGCCGTCCGGCATCGCGATCGGCCCTTCCGGGAAGCGCAACCCCCGGGCGAGTTCGGTGAGGGGCGGGATCGCGTCCATCACGCCACCTCCGGGTGGTAGTTGCGCAGGAGGTTGGCGGCGCTCTCCGGCACCTCCATCTCGAAGCCGAGGATCGCCGCGGAGAGCGCCTTGCCGTAATTGTCGAGGCAGAGCGAGCGGGACACGCCGCCCCCGAGCGCGCCTTCGGCGACGAAGTTGAGCACCCCCAGCCGGTCGACCGCGTAGCGGGTGACATTGCCCGTCACCATCCCGGCGTAGAAGGCCTTGAAGCGCTCGGCGGTGAGCTGCTCCTTGAGATAGGGGTAGAGGTCCGGCTCGTAGGCGATGACCGTGATGTTCGAGGTGTTGCCCTTGTCGCCGGAGCGGACATGGGCCACGTGCTGCAGGGGAAGGCGCATGGTCTCTCAGCTCTCGAAGAACGTGATGGCGGGGCGCAGCGCCTCGCGCGGGACGAGGGACGACCAGACGCCGATCACCTCGCGGGTGCGGTCCTGGTGCGGCACGCGCTTGCCGGTCATGCCGACGCCCGACACCGCCATGCCGTCGACCTCGCGGCCGACCTTGAGCGCCTCTTCGCGGGTGCGGGTGCGGGCGGCGACCCGCACGGCGATCTCGTAGGGCTCCGGTCCGGATCGCGCGAGGCTGCCGCCGTGGATGGCGTTGAGGCCCACGAAGTCGATGCGGATCTCCTCCGCCTGCAGGCCGACGATCTTGAAGCGCTCCTCCAGGATGCGCTTGGCGAGTTCCGCCCGGCGCAGGGCGCCCGGCCCCGCGTAGAAGAACATGTCCTCGCCGATGAAGCCCTCCTGGCAGGCGATCGACACCTTGAGGGTCGGGGTGCGCGGCTTGCCGGAGATGCGCGACACCCGCACCCGGTCGTGGCCGACCTCCTCCAGGTCGGTCGTGGTGAAGTCCACCACCACGTCCGGCGTGATGTAGTTGCCCGGGTCGTGCACCTCGTAGAAGAGCTGCTCCTTGAGGGTGCGGATGGTGACCGCCCCGCCGGTCCCGGCCACCTTGGTGATCACCGCCGAGCCGTCGCTCTCGACCTCGGCGATCGGGAAGGCGAGGTCCCAGGGGTCCGGCACGTCCTTGAAGCCCGGGTCGCAGAAGTAGCCGCCGGTGGCCTGCGCGCCGCATTCGAGCACGTGGCCGATGCCGTTGCCGGGGCCGAGGCGGTCGTGGTCGAGGGGGTCCCAGCCGAACTCGTGCATCATCGGCGCCATGAAGATCGACGGGTCGGCGACGCGGCCGGTCACCACGATCTGCGCGCCCTCCCGCAGGGCCGCCACGATCGGCTCGGCGCCCATATAGGCCTCCGCCGACACGATGGTGCCGGCGAGCGCCGCGCTCGGCCGCCCGTCCTCCATCAGCGTGTCGGTGAGGTCGAGGACGCGGTCGGTGATCAGGCTGCCGGAGATTGCCGCGACCTTCACGCCCTTCGGCGCCCCGCATTCCCGCAGCCAGTGGACGATCCGCTCGGCCGCCCCCTCGGGGTTGATCCAGCCCTGGTTGCTGATGATCTTGGTCCGTCGCCGCAGGCAGCCGGGCAGCACCCGCTGCATGCGGTCGTCGAGATACGTGTCGTAGCCCGGGAAGCTCGGATCGCGGCGCTTGCGCACCTGGGCGGCCGAGATCGTCGCCTCCGCCATGGTCTCGAAGCAGAGGTAGTCGAGGTCGCCCTGCTCGGCGTTGAGCCGCGCCGGCTCCAGCCGGTCGCCCCACCACGCCGAGCCCGATCCGATCCGCAAGCCCGCCATCCCGTCCCTCCTCTGTCCGGCCGCGACGCCGGTCTTCCCTCATCCGGCGGCGGCGCCGGACGCTCTCACTCGACCGCGACGCCGGTCTTGGCGACGATCTCCGGCCAACGGGCGACCTCGCTCCTCACGATCTGCCCGAAGGCGTCGGGCGCCATGCCGCCGGGCGTCCCCCCGAGGTCGAGGAGGCGCGCCGTGGTCTCCGGCTCCGCCAGCACGGCGGCGATGCGGGTCTGCAGCAGGTCGACGACCGGGCGCGGGGTCGCGGCGGGCGCGAGCAGCCCGAACCAGGCCGAGACCTCGTAGCCGGGCACCCCGGCCTCCGCCATGGTCGGCACGTCCGGCAGGCCCGGGAAGCGCGCGGCCGTCGTCACGGCGAGCGCCCGCAGGGTCCCGGCCCGCACGTGCCCGATCGCCGAGGGCAGGTTGTCGAACCCGATCTTGATGTGCCCGGCGATGAGGTCGTTCAGCATCGGCCCACCGCCCCGGTAGGGCACGTGGGTGAGCGGGATCCCGGCCATGACCTTGAGGAGTTCGCCCGATAGGTGCGGCGAGCCGCCGGTCGAGGTCGAGCCGAAGGCGAGGCCCTCCGGCGTCGCGCGGGCGAGCCGGATCAGCCCGGCGAGGTCGGCGACCCCAAGCGACGGGTTGACCAAGAGCACGTTCGGGGTCGAGGCGACGATGGTGATCGGCGCGAAGTCGCGCACCGGGTCGTAGGGCAGGCTGCGGAACACCGCGGCGTTGATGCCGTGGGTGTTGATGGTCGCCATCACCAGCGTGTAGCCGTCCGGCGCGCTGCCCGCGACCGCCTTGGTGCCGATGTTGCCCGAGGCGCCCGGCCGGTTGTCCACGATGCCGTGCTGGCCGAAGCGCTTGTCGAGCCGGTCCGCGACGAGGCGGGCCAGGATGTCGGTCGTCCCGCCCGGCGGGAACGGGACCACGATCCGGATGATCCGGTCCGGATAGGCGGCCCGCGCCGTCCCGGGGACGGCCAGCGACGCGAGCAGGCCCAAGCACAGCCGACGGTCCACGGCGCCTCTCCGTGCGTTCCGCGAGCGCGCCGCCCTTCACGGGTGGTTCCGTCAAGCGGAACCAATTCGGTCGCCCTCGCCACTCCCTCGTCCGCAGCGACCAAGATCGTTTCTGCGGACGGAACATTGTTGACAGGGTCCGAGCCGGAAGGCAACCATCTTCCGACACGAGGCCGCGGCGGAATTTCCGCGCGGCCCGCCCCGGAGGACGCCCGATGCTTCGTTCCGTCACGCGGACCCGCGCGCCCGCGCCGGCCCCGATCCGGTGAGTCACGTCGCGGGCGTCGGGCTGACGCCGTTCGGGCGGCACGAGGGGTGCTCGACCCTCGACCTGATGAGCCTCGCGGCCGGCGAGGCCCTGGCCGATGCGGGGCTGGAGCGGGGCGACGTCGACGGGCTGATCACCGGCTACTCGACCACCCACCCCCACCTGATGCTCTCGACGGTCTTCGCCGAGCATTTCGGCCTGCGCCCCGCCTACGCGCACGCGGTGCAGCTCGGCGGCGCCACCGGCTTCGCGCTGGTGATGCTCGCCCATCTCCTGGTGGAGTCGGGGGCGGCGCGGCGCATCCTGGTGGTGGCGGGCGAGAACCGCCTCACCGGCCAGAGCCGCGACGCCGCGATCCAGACGCTCGCGCAGGTGGGCCACCCGGTCTACGAGGTGCCGCTCGGTCCCACAATCCCCGCCTATTACGGCCTCGTCGCCGCCCGCTACGCCCACGAGTACGGCGAGCAGGATCTCGCGGCGCTGGCGGTGCTGATGCGCGACAACGCCGCCCGCACGCCGGGCGCGCACCTGCGCATCCCGATCACGGCGGACGAGGTGCGGGCCTCGAAGCCCATCGCCGCGCCCCTGCGCCTCCTCGATTGCTGCCCGGTCTCGGACGGCGGCGCGGCCTTCGTGATCACCCGGGACGGGGCCGGGCGGGTGGGCCCGCGGATCCGCGGCGTCGCGCAGGCCCACACGCACCAGCACGTCACCGCGGCGCCCTCGCTCACCGCCTTCGGGGCGGGCGACTGCGCGGCCCGCGCGCTCGCGGCGGCGGGCGTCGGGCTCCCCGACATCGCCTTCGCGGCGATCTACGACAGCTTCACCATCACGCTGGCGATCCTCCTGGAGGAGATCGGACTGGCGCCCCGGGGCGCGGCCGGGCGGCTCGCCGCGGAGGGTCACTTCTCGCCCGGCGGCGCGATGCCGCTCAACACCCATGGCGGCCTCCTGAGCTACGGCCATTGCGGGGTGGGGGGCGCCATGGCGCACCTCGCCGAGACCGTGCGGCAGATGCGCGGCGAGGCGGGCGGCCGCCAGGTCGCGCCGCCCGCGCTGGCGCTGCTGCACGGGGATGGCGGCGTCCTCTCCTCCCACGTCAGCCTCGTCCTGGAGAACGCCCGATGAGCCCGGACCCGCTTCGTCCCGAGCCCGCGGACTGGACGCGCGGCGAGGAGGGCCTCGCCTACGCGCGCTGCCGCCCCTGCGGCCACGTCCAGTATCTCCGCCGCGACTTCTGCCCGGCCTGCGGCGCGCGGGACCTTGCGGCGGCGCAGGCCACGGGCCGCGGCCGGGTCTACGCGCTGACCAGAGTGGCGCGAGCGCCCTCGCCGGAGCTGGCCGCCCACGCGCCCTACGTCATCGCGCTGGTCGATGCCGAGGAGGGCTTCCGCTTCATGGCCCACGCGGCCGAGGGGCTGACGATCGGCGCGCCCGTGCGCACCGCCTTCCGGGCCTTCGGGGCCGGACAGGTCCCCTATTGCCTGCCGGAGGATCGGGAGTGATGTCGAGTCTCGCCGCCGCCCTCGACCCGCGCAGCATCGCGGTGATCGGCGCCTCGGAGAACCCGGATAAGATCGGCGGGCGCCCGCTCCTCTACCTCGCGCAGTTCGGGTTCCGGGGCGAGGTCATCCCGGTCAATCCGCGCCGCGACGAGGTCCAGGGCCTGCGCACGGTGCCGCGCCTCTCCGACCTGTCCCGCGCGCCGGACCTCGCCATCGTGGCGGTGCCGGGCGAGGCGGCGGTGGCGGCCCTCGACGCGTGCGGCGCCATGGGCGTCAAGGTCGCCATCATGATGGCGTCGGGCTTCGGCGAGACCGATCCGGAGCACGGCAAGGCCGCCGAGCGTGCCATGGTGGAGCGCGCCCGCGCGCGCGGCATGCGGGTGATCGGGCCCAACTCGCAGGGGCTGGCGAATTTCGGCACCGGCGCGGTGCCGAGCTTCTCCAGCATGTTCCTGGAGGTGCCGCCGCTCGACGGCCCGGTCGGCATCGTCAGCCAGAGCGGCGCGATGAGCGTGGTGCCCTACGGGCTGCTGCGCGGGCGCGGCATCGGGGTGCGCCACACCCACGCCACCGGCAACGACGCCGACGTGACGGTCTGCGAGCTCGCCGCCGCGGTGGCGGAGGATCGGGCCTTGAAGCTCCTCCTCCTCTACCTGGAGAGTATCCCGGACCCGCATCACCTCGCTCAGGCCGCGGAGGTCGCGCGCTCGCACGGCCTGCCGATCGTCGCCCTGAAGTCCGGCCGCACGGCCGCGGGCCAGGCGGCCGCGCAGTCGCACACCGGCGCGCTCGCCAACGAGGACCGGGTGGTGGACGCCTTCCTGGAGCAGCATGGGATCTGGCGGGCGCGGGACACGTCCGACCTCGTCGAGGCGGCGGAGCTCTACCTGAAGGGCTGGCGGCCCGAGGGGCGCCGCATGGTGGCGATCAGCAATTCGGGCGCGACCTGCGTGATGGCGGCGGACGCCGCCTCGACGGCGGGCCTGACGCTGGACCCCCTCGCGGCGGACACGCAGGAAGAACTCCGCGGCATCCTGCCGAGCTTCGCCTCGGTGCGGAACCCGGTCGACATCACGGCGGCGCTGCTGACGAACAGCGCGCTCTTCAGCCAGATCCTGCCGGTGATCGCGCGCGACCCCTCGGCGGATGCCTTCCTGGTCGGCGTGCCGGTGGCGGGCCGGGCCTACGACGTCGAGGCCTTCGGACGCGACACCGCCGCCTTCGCGGCCGAGACCGGCAAGCCGGTGGTGATCGTCGCACCGCAGGAGCTGGTGGCGAAGCCCTTCCGCGAGCGCGGCCTGCCGGTCTTCCCCGGCGAGGGCGCCGCCGTGCGGGCGCTGCACCAGTTCATCGCTCATCACGAGCGGATGCGGGCGGCGGCCGGGCGCGGGCCGGTCAAGCCCGCCGCGCCTCCGCCCGGCGCGCCGCGCCTCCTCGACGAGGCCGCGAGCCTCGCGCGGCTCGCGGAGGCCGGCATTCCCGTCGTGCCGCACCGGCTCTGCCGCACCCCCGAGGAGGCGGTCGCGGCGGCGGAATCCCTCGGCGGACAGGTCGCCGTGAAGGGCTGCTCGGCGGACGTGGTGCACAAGACCGAACTCGGCCTCGTCCATCTCGGGCTGAGCGGGCCCGAATCCGTGGCGGCGGCCTTCGCGTCTTGCCGTGCGGCCCTCGCCCGGCACGGGGCGGCCTTCGCGGGCGTGATCGTCGCCGCGATGGTGCGCGGGCGGCGCGAATTGCTGCTGGGCGCCCACCGCGACCCGTTCTTCGGTCCGGTCGTGGTGGTCGGCGACGGCGGCACCTACGTCGAGGCGATGCCCGACGTCGCCCTGCTGCTGCCGCCCTTCGACGAGGAGGACGTGCGCAGCGCGCTCGGCACCTTGCGCATCGCGCCGCTGATCGCCGGCACGCGGGGCGAGCCGCCCCTCGCCCTCGACCGCTACCTCGCCGCCGCGGTCGCGGTCGGCCGCCTGATGGAGAGCGACGGCCGCGTCGCGAGCCTCGACGTCAACCCGTTCCTGGTCGGCAGCGACCCGGGCGACGGCGTGGCGCTCGACGCGGTGGTGTTCGCGATCGCCGCGGAAGGAGACACGCCATGATCCGACGCCGAGAGTTCGTCGCCGGCCTCGCCGGGACCGGCGCCTTCGCGCTGGCGCCGCGGACCGCCTCCGCCGCCGCGTGGCCGGCCCGGCCCATCGGCGTGGTGGTGCCCTACCCGCCCGGCGGCTCGACCGACATCACCGCCCGGATCGTCGGCGAGCGCCTGTCGCTGGCGCTCGGCCAGCCCCTGGTGATGGACAATCGCCCGGGGGCGGGCGGCAACCTCGGCATGGAGGTCGTCGCCCGGGCGGCGGCGGACGGCTACACGCTCGGCCTCGCCACGACGGCGCACGCCATCAACATGACGCTGTTCCGCAAGCTCACCTACGACACGCTGAAAAGCTTCGCGCCGATCGCCCTGCTCACCGAGAATCCGCTCGTCCTGGTGGTGCGGGACTCCGCCCCCTGGCGCAGCGTGCGCGACCTGATCGCGGCGGCCAAGGAGAAGCCCGGCGCCCTCAACTACGCCTCCTCGGGCATCGGCCAATCGACGCATCTGGCGGCCGAACTCTTCGCCGCGACGGCGGGAATCAAGCTCACCCACATCCCCTATCGGGGCAGCGCGCCCGCCATCACGGACGTGATCGCCGGGCGGGTCGACCTCATGTTCGACACGACCCAGTCGGTGCTGGCGCACGTGGAGGGCGGCCGCGTGCGGGCGCTCGGCATCACCTCGGCGGAGCGGCTGCCCGTCGCCAAGGACATCCCGACGATCCGGGAGGCGGCCCTGCCCGACTACGTCGCCATCGCGTGGAACGGGCTCGTGGCGCCGAAGGGCACGCCGCCCGAGATCGTCCAGCGCCTCAACGCCGAGACTGTGCGGGCCCTGCAGGAGCCGCCGGTGGTGGCGAAGTTCGCGGGGCTCGGGGCCACTTCGCGCCCGCTCTCGCCCGAGGCCTTCGGCGCCTTCATGGCCGACGAGATCGCCAAGTGGGGCGCCGTCGTGAAGCAGTCGGGCACAACACTCGATTGAGTTGATAGCCTAGAGGCTGTGCTGGACCTGCGGGGGGCTGGGTAGTCAGATGAGGGGGCATGCCCGTCCCTCGCGAGCCCTGCCCCTCGGACGTCCCTGACGATGACTGGGCGATGATCGCCCCTACCTGCCGTTGGTGCGCGAGGACGCCCGCCAGCCCGAGCACCCACTGCGCGAGATGTTCAACGACCTGCGCTCCATCGTGACGGCGGGCGCGCCCTGGTGCCTGATGCCCAACGACCTGCCGCCTTGGGCGGCGGTTTGCCAGCAGGCCCGCGCTGGATGGCGGCGGGCTGCTTCGCGCAGGCCGTGGATCACCTGCGCGCCGTACTGTGGAGGACTCGGAATCCGGCGCCGTCACGGAATCGAGGGGGCCGAGCAGCGACTTGGCGTCGCTCGACGTCGTCTTCGGCTCGATCCCGCGCTCATGCACGAGCCACGCGAGGGGCTCGGCCGACCCGTAGGCAGTGTCGGCCGCAAGTCGGGCCGGCCTGAGGCCGACGCGGTCCTGCGCGCGATCAGGGTGCGGGCTGCCCCGACCTCCGCCCGCCGGGTGACGCGGGTGATCACCTCAGCGGGACGTCCGGACTGCAGCCGTGCTCCGCGGTGCACAGGCGGAATCCGTCGCTTTCCATCGGCAGCACCGCCCCACGGGGGACGATCCCGGGAAAGCGGGTCAGCTTCCTGTCCGAATTGACAGACAGGAAGTTGTTCGTCTAACCATACAGGTGAGTGGCCCGCTCTCAGCCTTGCAAGGCGTGAGCCAGGGAGTTTCGCATGGCGGCGGCCATCGAACCGCACAAGGCCCGCAGGCTCTACCTTCTGCTGCGTGAGCGCATCGCCGGGGGGCGCCTCGCCAACGGCGCGCGATTGCCCGGCGAGCCGACGCTGGCCCACGAGCACGGCCTGTCGCGGGCGACGGTGCGCCGCGCGCTCGATCTGCTGGCGGCCGAGGGATTGGTGGAGCGGCGCGCGGGATCCGGGACCTTCGTGCGCCCGGCGGGGGCGGCCCGGCCCGTGGTCGCCGACCTGCCGAACCTGCTCACGGGCCTGATCCAGATGGGCCGCGCGACCGGCGTGCGGCTGTTGTCCTTCGGCTACGAGCCGGCCCCGGCCGCGATCGCTGAGGCGCTGGTGCTGGGGCCGGGCGAGCGGGTGCAGCGCTCCGTCCGGGTGCGCCTGCTCGACGGCAAGCCGTTCTCGTACCTCACGACCCACGTGCCCGAGCGGATCGGCCTGTCCTACTCGGAGGCCGATCTCGCCGCGACGCCGCTCCTCGAACTGATGGAGCGCTCGGGCGTCGCCGCCGCGCGGGCCACGCAGGCCATCACCGCGACGCTCGCCGGGCCGGAGGCCGCGGAGGCGCTCGATCTCGGCCTCGGCGCCCCGGTCATCGAGCTCACCCGCGTCGTCTACGACCCGCAGGGACGCGGCGTCGAGCACCTGCACGCCCTCTACCGGCCCGACCGCTACGCCCTGCGCATGGACCTCGTGCGCACCGGCGAGGCGGGCGAGCGGCATTGGGCGCCCGCCGCGCCACCCCCGCCCCGACCCGCCCGCGCCCCCGCGCAGAGGAGGCCCGACCGATGACCGCGTCCGACCGCGTTCCGAACCGCCGCCGCGTGCTCACAGGCGGCGCGGCCGCCGCCTCGCTCCTCGCGATGCCGGCCGTGCTGCGGGCCGAGCCCGCCCCCGTGAAGCTCGGCATCCTCCAGCCGCTCACCGGGGCGCTCGCCGGCGACGGCGATCTCGGTCGCCTCGGGGCGGACCTCGCGGTGGCGGACATCAACGCCGCGGGCGGCCTGAAGGCGCTGGGCGGCGCCCGGATCGAGGCGGTGGTCGCCGACAACCGCTCGAACCCGGAGGCCGCCGCCCAGGAGGCCGAGCGCCTCGCCGGCGAGGGCGTCGCGGCGATCGTGGGCGGCTTCGGCAGCGGCCTGTGCGCCACCGCCAGCCAGGCGGCGTCCCGCTACGACCTGCCCTACCTGATCGATGTCGGCGTCGCCGATTCGCTCACCCAGCGCGGCCTCAAGAACACCTTCCGGTTCTCCCCGAGCTTCAGCATGGTCACGACGAGCGCGCTCGAGCGCCTCGTCGCCCTCAACGACGGGGCCGGCAAGCCCGCCCGCACGGTGGTGATCGTCCACGAGGACGGGCTGTTCGGCTCCGGTCTCGCCAAGCTGCTCCAGGCCGAGCTGCCCAAGCGCGGCTTCGAGGTCCTGGAGACGATCGCGCATCCGACTCCCGCCCGCGACATGGCCAACGTCGTCCTGCGCATCCGCTCGCTGCAGCCCGACCTCGTGATCCCGTCGAACTACTACGGCGAGTTCGTGCTCCTCGCCCGCACCCTGCAGCAGCAGCGCGTCCGGCCAAAGGGCATCTACGCCATCCTCGGCGGCGGCGCGTCGAGCCTGCGCTTCGTCAAGGAATTCCCCCAGGCGGCCGAGGGGGTGATGGACTGCAACCACTGGCCCGATCCGAAGAATCCGGCCACGGCGGAACTGCGCCGCCGCACCGAGGCGGCCGGCCGCGCCTTCGCGTACAACGTGCCGCTGAACTACTCGGCCGTGCGGCTGATGGCCGAGGCGATCGAGAAGGCCGGCGCCCCGGATCGCGGCCGGATCGTCGAGGCGCTGGCCACGCAGAGCTTCGGCAGCGGGGTGATGCCCTACGGCCAGTCGCGCTTCGCGGGCGGCCAGAACGCCAGCGCGCTGCCCCTCAACACGCAGGTCCAGGGCGGCGACGTCAGGGTGATCGCTCCCGACGCCTTCGCGGAGGCGAAGGCGAGCTTTCCCCTGAAGGCCTGAGCGGATGTACGCCCCCCAGATCCTGATCGAGGCGGCCCTCAACGGCCTGATGACCGGGGCGGTCTACGCGCTGATCGCGCTCGGGCTGACCCTGGTCTACGGGGTGCTGCACATCATCAACTTCGCGCACGGGGCGCTGCTCACCTGCGCGATGTTCGCGGTCTGGGCCGCCTTCGCCTACGCCCACGTCGACCCCTACCTCGCGCTCGTCGCCGTGGTGCCGCTGATGTTCGGCCTCGGCTACGGTCTCCAGCGCCTCGTGATCGGCCCGGCGAGCCACGGCAGCGACAACAACGTCCTGCTCGTCACCCTCGGCCTGTCGATCGTGCTGGAGAACGCGCTGCTGGCGGCGTTCCGCTCCGACACGAGGGCGATCGAGTCCGACGCGGCGCTCCAGGTGGTCGAACTCGGACCGCTGCTGGTCTCGACCCCGCGGCTGATCGGCCTCGCCGGCTCGCTCGCGGTGACGGGCCTGCTCTGGGGGCTCCTCAACCGCACCGACACGGGCCGGGCGATCCGGGCGGTCTCCCGCGAGAAGCTCGGGGCCCGCCTCGTCGGCATCGAGGTCGACCACGTCTACGCCGTCACCTTCGGCCTCGGCTGCGCCTGCCTCGGGGTGGCGGCCTGCCTGCTGATGCCGACCTACTACGTCAACCCGCGCTCGGGCGCCGCCTTCGTGCTCGTCGCCTTCACCATCGTGGTGCTCGGCGGCATGGGCTCGATCACCGGCGCGCTGGTGGGCGGGCTGGTGATCGGCGTCGTCGAGAGCCTCTCCGGCCTCGTCCTCGGCGACAGCCTCGGGCAGATCGGCATCTTCCTGATCTTCATCCTGGTGCTGCTGCTGCGGCCGACCGGCCTGTTCGGGGCGCGTGCATGACGGTGCGCGACGTCCTGCCCCTCCTCGTCGCCCTCGCGGCGCTCGCCGCGCTGCCCTTCCTCGGCCTGTCGGGCAGTGCCCTCAACATCCTGGTCACGACGCTGATCATCGCGCTCGCGGGCCTCGGCTGGAACGTGCTCGGGGGCTTCGGCGGCCAGTACTCCTTCGGCCACGCCGCCTTCTTCGGCACCGGCGCCTACGCCACGGCGGTGCTCCAGGTGAAGTTCGGCTGGAACGCCTGGGCCGGCCTCGCCGCCGGGATCGGGCTCGGGACCGCCACCGGCCTCGCGATCGGAACCTTGAGCTTCCGGGCAGGCCTGCGCGGCTCCTACTTCGCCCTCGTCACCCTCGCCTTCGCGGAGGTGTTCCGCATCCTCGCCAATGCCTGGGACCTCACCGGCGGGGCGGCAGGGCTGCTGCTGAAGCTCCAGCCCGGCCCCGCCACCCTGCAATTCGCCGACCGGCGCCTGTTCTGCCTGCTGGTGCTCGGCTTCGTCGGCGCGGCGCTCCTCGCCTCCCGCTGGATCGAGCGCTCGCGCTTCGGCGCCCACCTGATCGCCGTGCGCGAGAACGAGGAGGCGGCGAGGGCGCTGGGCGTCGACGCCCTGCGCGTGAAACTCGGCGCCATCGCGCTCTCCTCGGCGATCACCGCGGCGGCCGGCGCGCTCTACGTGCAGAACTTCCTCTACGTGGATGCCGGCGTCGCCTACGGCACCTGGATCTCCGTCGAGGCGCTGCTCGCCCCCATCGTCGGCGGCATCGGCACCGCCTTCGGGCCGCTCGTCGGGGCGCTCGCCCTGCAGGGGCTCGGCGAGGCGACCAAGCATCTCTCGGGCGGCATCCCGGGCCTCGATCTCGTGGTGTTCGGGATCTGCCTCGTCGCCGTCATCGCCTTCGCGCCGCAGGGGCTCATCGGGCTCCTGCGCCGCCGGGCCGCGGCCGCGGGAGCCTGACCATGCTCGCCGCTCAGTCGCTCTCCAAGCACTTCCAGGGTCTCGTCGCGGTGAGCGAGGCCTCCCTCGCGGTGCCGGAGGGCTCGATCACCGGGCTGATCGGCCCGAACGGGGCCGGCAAGACCACCCTGTTCGGGATGATCTCGGGCTTCCTCGCCCCGAGCGCCGGCCGGGTGCTGTTCGAGGGCCGGGACATCACCGGCGAGGCACCGCACCTGCGGGCGCGCCGGGGCATCGCCCGCACGTTCCAGATCGTCCAGCCCTTCGCCGGCCTCACGGTGGCCGAGAACATCGCGGTCGGGGCCTACCTGCGCCATCCGCGCCGGGCCGACGCCGAGGCGCGGGCCCGCGCGGTCGGGACCCGGGTCGGCCTGGCCGCGCTGCTCGACCGGCCGGCCGCGAGCCTGACGGTGGCCGGCCGCAAGCGCCTGGAGGTGGCCCGCGCGCTCGCCACCGAGCCGCGGCTCCTGCTCCTCGACGAGGTGCTGGCCGGGCTCAACCCCTCCGAGATCCGCGACATCCTGCCGGTGGTGCGCGCCATCCGCGACGGGGGCGTCACCATCCTGATGATCGAGCACATCATGCAGGCCGTGATGACCCTGTGCGAGGAGGTCCACGTCCTCGCGCAGGGGAGGATGGTGGCCTCCGGCCCGCCGCGGGAGGTCTGCCGCGACCCGCGGGTGGTCGAGGCCTATCTCGGCCGCGGCGCCGCCGCCCGGCTGGAGGCGCAGGCCGCCGATGCTTGAGGTGACGGGCCTGCGCGCCGGCTACGGCGCCACCGAGGTGCTGCGCGGCCTCGACCTCGCGGTGGCGGCCGGCGAGATCGTCGCGGTGCTCGGTGCCAACGGCGTCGGCAAGACCACCCTGAACAAAGTCCTCTCCGGGGTCGTGCCGGCGACCGCCGGCACCATCCGGTTCGACGGCCGGCCGATCACCGGCGTGACCGCCGCCGCCATCGTCGAGGCCGGCCTGATCCACGTGCCGGAGGGGCGCAGGATCTTCCCCAACCTCAGCGTGCGGGAGAACCTCGAACTCGGCAGCTACCGGCGCGGCCGGGCGCGGCGGGGCGCCAACCTGGAGCGCGTCTTCGCCACGTTTCCGCGCCTGAGAGAGCGGACGCGACAGGCCGCCGGCACGCTCTCGGGCGGCGAGCAGCAGATGCTCGCGATCGGACGCGGGCTGATGGCCGAGCCGCGCCTGCTCATCCTCGACGAGCCCTCCCTCGGCCTCTCGCCGCTCCTCGTCGAGGAGATGTTCGCCCTCGTGGCGCAGCTCAACCGTGAAGGATTGCCGATCATGCTGGTGGAGCAGAACGTGGTGCAGTCCCTCGACCTCGCGACCCGCGCCTACATCCTGGAGAACGGGGCGGTGTCCCTGCAGGGCGAGGCCGCGGTGCTCGCCGCCGACCCGGCCCTGCGCCGGGCCTATCTGGGACTCTGATCCGGTGTCCGGACCGTCACGACCGGATTCCGGCGGAGCGAGACCCCGAACGGCGGGCAGGAGCATCGTTCCCGGCCTCATGATCGCCCGAAGAACCCGTCGCGTCCCGCGCCGCATCGATCCAGCCCGGCCCGCCGGACCACCGGAGAATCCGCCCAGGATCCCCATCAGGAAGACCGCGTCATGTCCCTGAAGACCCGCCTCGCCGAGGATCGCGTCCTCGTCGCTCCGGGCGTCTACGACGCCCTCACCGCCTCGCTCGCGACCGATGCCGGCTTCGAGGCGCTCTACCTCTCGGGCGCGGCCATCGCCTACACCCGGCTCGGCCGGCCCGACATCGGCCTCGTCTCGATGAACGAGGTCGCGGAGACCATCGCGCTGGTGCGCGACCGGGTGGCGACGCCGCTCGTGGTCGATGCCGACAACGGCTACGGCAACGCGCTGAACGTCGAGCGCACGGTGCGGCTGTTCGAGCGGGCGGGGGCGAGCGCGATCCAGCTCGAGGACCAGAGCTACCCGAAGCGCTGCGGTCACCTCCAGGACAAGACGCTGATCGGCGCGGCCGAGATGGTCGGCAAGATCCGGGCGGCGCTCGATGCCCGGCGCAGCGCCGAGACCCTGATCGTCGCGCGCACCGACGCGGTGGCGGTGGAGGGGTTCGAGCGGGCCGTGGAGCGGGCGCGGGCCTACGCGGAGGCCGGCGCCGACGTGCTGTTCGTCGAGGCGCCGCGCTCGGCCGAGCAGCTCGCCGCCGTCACGGCGGCGCTCGGCCGGCTGCGTCCCCTCGTCGCCAACATGGTCGAGGGCGGCGACACGCCCCTGTCCGCCGCGGCCGATCTCGGGGGACTGGGCTTCCGGCTGGTGATCTTTCCCGGCGGCATCGTGCGGGCGCTCGCCCGCACCGCGCAGGATTACTACGCCTCGCTGGCGCAAAACGGCACCAATGCGCCCTTCGCCGACCGGATGTTCGACTTCAAGCAGCTCAACGCCCTGATCGGCACGCCCGAGATGCTGGCCCGCGGCCGGTCCTACGAGGGGCAGGAGGGCGGCCGATGACCGTAATCGATCCCGTCACCCTGGCGGTGCTGAAGGGCCGCCTGGAGCAGATCGCCGACGAGATGGACGCGACGCTCTACCGGTCGGCCTTCAACCCGATCATCGCCGAGGCCCGCGACGCCTGCCACGGCCTCTACCACGCCGAGACCGGGGACACGCTGGTTCAGGGCACCAGGGGCCTGCCGATCTTCGTCGGCGCCATGGCCTTCGCGGTGCGGGCGGTGATCGCCAAGGTGGCCCGCGAGGGCGGCCTGCAGCCGGGCGACACCTTCCTGTTCAACGACCCCTACGCGGGCGGCACCCACCTCAACGACTTCCGGCTCGTGCGGCCGGTCTTCCGGGAGGGAAAACTGTTCTGCTGGCTCGCCTCGGTCGGCCACTGGCTCGACATCGGCGGCAACGTCCCGGGCGGCTACAACCCGAAGGCCACGGAGAGCTTCCAGGAGGGCGTGCGCGTCCCGCCCGTGAAGCTGATCGCGGCCGGGCACCTCAACCAGGACATCGTCGACCTCCTGGCCGCCAATTCCCGCGTCCCGGTCTCGAACTGGGGTGACCTCAACGGCCAGCTCAACGCCCTCGACCTCGGCGAGCGCCGCTTCGGCGCGCTCCTCGACGAGTACGGCGACGCCACGGTGGCGGCGGCCTTCGCGGCCTTCTCGGACCGGGCCGAGGCGCTGATGCGCGCAGCCATCCGGGCGTTGCCCGACGGCACCTACGCCTTCGCGGACGTCCTCGACAACGACGGCATCGTGGACGCGCCCCTGACCATCGCGCTCGATCTCACGGTCGAGGGCGACCGGCTGGTGCTCGACTTCTCGCGCTCCTCAGCCCCCGCGCAGGGGCCGATCAACATCTCGTACGCGACCGCTGTGGCGGCCTGCTACGTGGCGCTCAAGCACGTCTTCACCGACGTGCCGGCCAATGCCGGCTGCCTGCGCCCGATCACCTTCGTGATCCCCGACACCACGCTGCTGGGAGCGGGCGCGCCGAGGCCCATGGCGGGCTACACCGAGACCATCCTGCGGCTGATCGGCGTGGTCTTCGGTGCCCTCGCGCAGGCCGATCCCGCCCGGGCGACCGCGGCGCCCTTCGGCACCATCAACGCCCTCTCGCTCGCCGGGCACCGCCCGGACGGCAGCCGCTGGGTGATGTTCTCTTTCTTCGGCGGCGGCCTCGGCGGCAACCCGGAGACCGACGGGCTCAGCCACGCCAACAACCCGATCTCCACCGCGACGATCCCGCCGGTGGAGATCCTGGAGGCGGCCTACCCGGTCCTGTTCACCCAATGGGCCCTGCGCCCGGACAGCGCCGGGGCGGGGGCCCATCGCGGCGGCCTCGGCGCGATCTACGAGATCGAGGCCCTGACCGACGCCGACGTGTTCCTGATCGGCGAGCGCGGCACGGTCGCGCCGTTCGGCGTGGCGGGAGGTCGCCCGGCCGCCCTCAACCGCTTCGCCTGGCAGATCCCGAGCGGCTGGGCGAGTCCGCCGATGGTCTCGAAGGTCACCGACGTGCGCATCCGGGCGGGCGAGCGCGTGCGCCTCGAAACCCCCGGCGGTGGCGGCTGGGGCCCGCCGGAGGAGCGCGCCCGCGAGGCCCTGCGCCGCGACCTGCGCCTCGGCTACGTCACGCCGGACACCGCCGCCCGCGACTACGGCTTCGAAGCGGGAGACGCCCGATGAGCGAACCCGGCCGCGCCATCGTCGGCGTCGACGTCGGCGGCACCTTCACGGACCTGTTCCACTACGACGAGGCGGATGGCCGCTTCCGCACCGGCAAGGTGCCCTCGCACCGCGGCGACGAGGCGGTCGGCTTCCTCGCCGGCCTCAGGGGCTTCGGGCCGGTCGCGGACCTCGCCTCGATCGTGCATGGCACCACGGTGGGCACCAACGCGCTCCTGGAGCGCAAGGGCGCCCGCATCGGCCTGATCACGACGGCGGGCTTCCGCGACGTGCTGGAGATGCGCCGGCGCGACCGGCGCCACACCTGGGGCCTGTGGGGCGACTTCGTCCCGGTGGTCGAGCGCGACCTGCGCCTGGAGGTCGGGGAGCGCACCCTCGCCGACGGCCATGTGCGCGCGCCCGTGAACCCGGAGGAGGTCGCGGCGGCCGCCCGCCGGCTCCTGGACCTCGGCGCCGAGGCCCTGGCCATCTGCTTCGTCAATGCCTACGCCAACCCGGCGAACGAGCGCGCGGCGCTCGCCGCGGCGGCGGCGATCTGGCCGAACGGTCACGTCGCGTGCTCCTCGGGCATCCTGCCGGAGATCCGGGAGTTCGAGCGCACCTCGACCACGGTGCTCAACGCCTACCTGCAGCCGGTGGTCGGCACCTACCTCGGCAAGCTCGATGCGGCGCTCGCCGCCGAAGGGTTCGGCGGCCGCTTCCACATCGTGCAGTCGAACGGCGGCGTGATGTCCACCGCCACCGCGCGCGCGCTCCCCGTGCGCACCGCGCTCTCGGGCCCGGCGGCCGGGGTGATCGCCGCGGCGGCGATCGCGAAGGCCGCCGGCTTCCCGAACGTGATCACGGGCGATCTCGGCGGCACCTCCTTCGACGTCTCGCTGGTGGTCGGGGGCGAGACCGCGCTCGCCGCCCAGACGGTGATCGATTTCGGCCTCGTCATCCGCACGCCGATGATTGAGATCAGCACGATCGGGGCGGGCGGCGGCTCGATCGCCCGGGTCGATGCGGGCGGGCTCCTCCAGGTCGGACCCGAGAGCGCCGGCTCGCGGCCGGGCCCGGTCTGCTACGGCCAGGGCAACACGCGGCCCACCCTCACCGACGCCAACGTGGTGCTGGGGCGCATCAACGCCGAGCGGCCGATCGGCGGGGCGCTCGCCCGCCTCGACGTCGCAGCCGCGCGGGCCGCCATCGCGGCGCACGTCGCCGAACCCCTCGGCCTCGACGTGATGGCGGCGGCCGAGGCGATCGTCCGGGTGGCGGACGCCAAGATGGCGGGTGCGATCCGCCTCGTCTCGATCGAGCGGGGGCACGACCCGCAGACTTTCGCGGCGGTGCCGTTCGGCGGCGGCGGCGCCTTGCACGTGGGGGCGCTGATCAAGGACGTCGGTCTGAGGGGCGCCCTGGTGCCGCGCTACCCGGGCGTCACCTCGGCGCTGGGCTGCGTCATCGCCGACATCCGCCACGATCAGGTCCGGACCCTGAACCTCGCCCTCGACGGCCTCGACGCCCCCGCCCTCGACGCCCGCATGGTGGCGGAGGCCGAGGCGGCCCGCGCGGTCGTCGCGGCGGCCGGCCTCACCGTGTCGCGCATCGACACGGTGTTCGAACTCGACATGCACTATGCCGGTCAGACCCACACGGTGGCGGTGCCGCTGCCGGTGCGGGTGGCGGAGGGCACCACGGGGGTGACCGCGGCGCTGATCCAGGAGGCGTTCGAGGCCGCCTACCGGACCTCGTTCAGCCGGCTCCTGCCCGGAGTGCCGGCCCGGATCGTCAACCTGCGCACCGCTGCCATCGGCCGGCGGCCGCATTTCGACCTCGCGGGGCTGGCGCCGGGGCCCGACGCCTCGGTCGACGGCGCGCGCCGCGGCAGCCGGCCGGTGTGGTTCGCCGGCGCGTGGCACGAGACAGCCGTGTTCGCGCGGCTCGACCTGCCGGTCGGGGCCGAGATTCCCGGCCCGGCGGTCCTGGAGCAGCCGGACGCCACCACGGTGATCGATCCCGACCTGATCGCGCGGATCGACCGGCTCGGCAACGTCGTGGTCACCCGGAGAGGCGAGGCCGCATGAGCGACGCCACGATCCCCCTCGCGCGCACCGCGCTCCTGATCTGCGACCTGCAGAACGACTTTCTGCACCCGGACGGCGCCTACGGCCGGGCCGGGCAGACGGCCCCCGAGATCGCCTCCCTGCCGGCCCGGGTGAAGCCGCTGGCGGACGCGCTTCGGGCGCGGGGCGGCCACGTGGTCTCGACCCACTTCACCCTGGTGCCGGGCCGGGGCGGCGAGCCGCTGATCTCGCCCCACCTGCGCGCGTTGCGCCCGTTCCTGAAGCGGGGCGACTTCCTGGCGGGCGCCTGGGGCCACGCCCTGGTGGACGAACTCCAGCCCGCTGACCTGGCGGTCGAGAAGGTCGCCTACTCGGCCTTCTACATGAGCCGGCTCGAATGGGTCCTGCGCAAGTGCGGCATCGAGCGGCTGATCGTGTCCGGCATCGTCACCAACGGCGGCGTCGCCTCGACGGTGCGCGACGCCCACGTGCGGGACTTCTCCGTCACCCTGCTGGCGGATGGCTGCGCGGCCTTCTCGCCGAACACCCATCTGACCGCGGTGGAGGCCTTGCGCCCGGTCTGCCGGGTGGCGCAGGTGGCCGAGATCCTGGCCGAGATGCCGGCGGAGTCCGACGCATGACGGTCGCCCCTGCGGCAGGCGTCGCCTTCGACGCGGCCGTGCCCGTCGCGGTGGTCGGCGCGGGCGCCGCCGGCCTCGTGGCGGCGCTCGCCGCCCGCGAGGCCGGGGCCGAGGTGCTGGTGCTGGAGCGTGATCCCGTGCCGCGCGGCTCGACGGCGCTCTCGGCCGGCCTGATCCCGGCCCCGGGCACGCGCTGGCAGCGCGCGGCCGGCGTCGCCGATACCCCGGAGGATTTCGCGTCCGACATCATGGCGAAGGCCCGGAACGAGCCCGATCCCGGCCTGGTCCGCCTCCTCACCCGGACCATCGGCCCGGCCCTCGAATGGCTCGCCGACCGCCACGGCCTCGACCTCTCGGTGATCACCGATTTCCGCTACCCGGGACACGGCGTCCACCGGATGCACGGCCTGCCGAGCCGCTCCGGCGAGGAACTGGTCGACCGCCTGCGTGCGGCCGTCGAGGCCGCCGACATCCCGATCCTGTGCGGCGCCGCCGTCGACACCCTGTTCGCCGAGGCCGGCGCGATCCGGGGCCTCGGCCTCCTGCGGCCCGACGGCAGCCGGGACACGCTCGCCTGCGCGGCGCTGGTGCTCGCCTGCAACGGCTACGGGGGCAACAAGGCCCTGGTCGCCCGCCACGTGCCGGAACTCGCGGGCGCCCTGTATTTCGGCCATGACGGCAACCGGGGCGACGCGCTGCTCTGGGGCGAGGCGCTGGGCGCCGCGACCCGCCACCTCTCGGGCCACCAGGGTCACGGCTCGGTGGCGCATCCGCACGGCATCCTGATCACCTGGGCGACCGTGACCGAGGGCGGCTTCCAGGTGAATGCCGAGGGCCGCCGCTTCTCGGACGAGAGTCGCGGCTATTCCGAGCAGGCCGCCGCGGTGCTGCGCCAGCCCGGCGGCACCGCCGTGACGGTGTTCGACGCGCGCATCGCCGGGATCGCCGCCCAGTTCGAGGATTTCCGCAGGGCGCAGGCCGCGGGCGCCATCGTGGAGGCAGCGACCCCCGCGGACCTCGCCGCCCGCCTCCATCTCCCGGAGGACGCCTTGGCCGAGACCCTCCGCGAGGTCGAGACGCTCAAGACCGCCGGCGGCCGCGACGGATTCGGGCGCTGCTTCGCCGGGGTGCCGCCGCTCACCGCCCCCTACCGGGCGGTGCGGGTCACCGGTGCCCTGTTCCACACCCAGGGCGGGCTCGTGGTGGACGACGCGGCCCGGGTGCTCAAGGCGGAAGGCGGCGCGATCCCGAACCTGTTCGCCGCCGGGGGCGCGGCCTGCGGCGTGTCCGGGACCGGGCCGGGCGGCTACCTATCCGGAAACGGGCTCCTGGCGGCGGTGGCACTCGGCCGCGTCGCCGGGGCGAGCGCCGGCGCGCTGGCGGCCGAGTAGCGAAACGACGGGAGGATGCCCGATGACCCAGACGCCCCGCACCCTCTTCGACAAGGTCTGGGACGCGCACGTGACGGCGACGCGCCCCGACGGGCAGGCCCTGCTCGCCATCGACCGGCACCTCCTGCACGAGGGTTCGTTCCACGCCTTCGGGATGATCGATCATGCCGGGCGGACGGTGCGCCGTCCCGACCTGACCTTCGCGATCGCCGACCACTACGTGCCCTCGCTCGGGCGCGACCGCCCGATCCCCGATCCCGAGATCGCCGCCATGGTGACGGGGCTGGCCGCGAACGCGAACCGGCACGGGATCCGCCATTTCGGCCTGGACGACCCGGGTCAGGGCATCGTGCACGTGCTCGCCCCGGAGCAGGGCCTGACGTTGCCCGGCCTGACGGTCGTGTGCGGGGATTCCCACACCTCGACCCACGGCGCCTTCGGAGCCCTCGGCTTCGGCATCGGGGCGACCGAGGTCGCGCACGTGCTGGCCACCCAATCGCTCTGGCAACGCCGGCCCAAGACCCTGCGGGTGACCGTCGACGGGCTTCTCGGCCCTCACGTCACGGCCAAGGACGTGATCCTGGCCATCATCGCCCGCATCGGGGCGGGCGGCGCGGTCGGGCACGTCCTCGAATATGCCGGCAGCGCGATCCGCGCCCTCTCCATGGAGGGACGGCTGACGATCTGCAACATGTCGATCGAGGCGGGCGCCCGCGCCGGCATGGTCGCCCCGGACGAGACCACCTTCGCGTTCCTCGACGGGCGGCCCTTCGCGCCGAAGGGTGAGACCTTCGCGCGGGCCGTCGCGGCGTGGCGGCAGCTGCCGAGCGATCCCGGGGCGCGCTTCGACCGCGAGGTGAGCCTGGACGCGGACGCCATCGCGCCGACCGTCACCTGGGGCACCAGCCCCGAGACGGCGGTGCCGGTGACGGGCGCCGTGCCCGACCCGGCCGCCGAGACCGACCTGGGCCGCGCCGGCCAGATGCGGGCGATGCTCGACTACATGGCGCTCGCGCCCGGCACGCCCCTCGAAGCCGTGACGATCGACCGGGTGTTCATCGGCTCCTGTACCAACGCGCGCATCGAGGACCTGCGCGCGGCCGCGAGCGTGCTGCGCGGTCGGCGCGCGGCGGTGCCGGGCTTGGTGGTGCCGGGCTCCGGGCCGGTGCGCCGCCAGGCGGAGGCCGAGGGACTCGACGCGGTCTTCCGGGAGGCGGGCCTCGTATGGGGCGAACCGGGCTGCTCGATGTGCGTCGGCATCAACGGCGACCTCGTGCCGGCGGGCGAGCGCTGCGCCTCGACCACCAACCGCAACTTCCCGGGCCGCCAGGGGCCGAACGCGCGCACCCACCTGATGAGCCCCGCCATGGCGGCGGCCGCGGCCCTGACCGGCCGCCTCACCGACGTCCGCCGCCTCGGAGCGCCCTGACCATGCAGCCCTTCACGACCCTGACGGCGGTGGCGATCCCGCTCCACGTCGCCAACATCGACACCGACCAGATCCTGCCGGCCCGCTTCCTCAAGAAGCCGCGCAGCGCCGGCTACGGCGCCTTCCTGTTCCACGACGAGCGCCGCCGGGGCGACGCGGTGCCCCTCGACGCGCCCGCCTACGCGGGCGCCGGGATCCTGGTGGCGGATCACAATTTCGGCTGCGGCTCCTCCCGTGAGGGGGCGGTCTACGCCCTCGTGGATGGCGGGATTCGCTGCGTGATCGCCCCGAGCTTCGGCGACATCTTCGCCTCGAACGCCGCCAAGAACGGGCTCCTCACCGTGGCGCTGCTGGAGGAGAGGGCGGCGGCGCTGAGGGCGCGCCTCGCCGCGTCTCCGGGCGCGACGCTGACGGTCGACCTGCCGGCCGAGCGGATCACCGATCCCGACGGCGCCGCGATCCCCTTCGAGATCGACCCGTTCCGCAAGCGTTGCCTCGTCGAGGGGCTGGACGACATCGACCTGACCCTGGAGCACGCGGCGGCGATCGACGCGTACGAGGCGCGGGCCGCGCGCGAGACGCCGTGGCGGATCCCCGCCCCGTAGACGAGCCGCGGCGCGCCCATCGCCGGGCCCGTCGGGTCACGAGACCGGTCAGATCTCAGGGCGACGGGTGGGTCCTTCACGACCCCTTCTCCGCCAGCGCGGCGGTACGCGCCCCCTGCCACGGTCGCGCTCGGCCTGCGTGAGAGACGGGCGCGGTGACTGGAGGTCGCCTTCGCGCCCGAGCGCCTCGGCGAGATCCTGCGGGCGGTCGCCTCGGCCTCGCCCACGGGCTGATGCTGCGGCAGTGCAGGGGGAGAGCTGAGGAATTCGCGGCTGCCGCGGCGCGTGGGCCTGTTCCTGGCGAGCCCCCCCGGGCACGTGCAGAGGGCGGCCAAGCGGCTCGGGGTTTCCGCACGGGCGATCGAGGCCATGCTGGCCGACCTCGATCCGGTTTGCCCGCGCGTGCGGACTGGGCGCAGGCGCTACCGGGCGTGCGGAATAGTGGAGCTGCGAGAACGCCGTCATGGACCTCAATCAAGTCCCTGGAAACCGGCTGTAAGGCTCGGTGTGGGATGAAGGTGACGACGACATCGCCCGAGAGTGTCCGCCGATGATCATGCCGTCTCGCCTTCCGCGGCAGTTGCGCTCAGCCCGCGCAGCGATCGCCCTGGCCGTTCTGGCACCCGTCGGAATGCTCGTCGTCTGCACCCTCCTGCTGCTGGATCTCAGGCGCGATGCTTACGACAAAGCGGAGCAGACGTCTCGCAACCTTTTGCAGGTGATCGAGAAAGATATCGATAGAAATTTTGAGATATTCGATCTGACCTTGCAGGGCATAGTCGAAAACCTCAAAACCCCCGGCATCGTCGAGCTCCGCCCGGACCTCCTTCAGCGCCTCCTGTTCGACCGGGCCGCCATGGCGCGCGACATGGGAGTGACGTTCGTCCTCGACGAGCGCGGCGACATCGCGGTGGACGAGGGAGCCGTCCCCCCGCGCAAGGGAAACTACGCCGACCGGGACTACTTTCGCGTCCACAAAGCCCGCGCCGATCTCGGGCTCTATGTCGGGCGGCCGCTCGTCTCGCGGCTGACGGGCGAACCCATGCTCCCCTTCAGCCGGCGCATCAACAAGCCCGACGGCACGTTCGGCGGGGTGGCCTACGGCAGCCTCAAGCTGTCCTACTTCAGCCGCCTGTTTGATCAGATCGGTCTCGGCCGGGACGGCGCCATCAACCTCTACCTGCGGGACGGCACGCGCGTCATGCGCCACCCGTACCGGGAAGCCGACGTCGGCGTGAACATCGCCGGGGCAGCCACGTTCGAGCGCTTCGTGAGCCGGCGCAGCGGCAGTTTCGTCGGCACGTCCGTTCGTGACGGGATCGAGCGCCACTACGTGTTCACCCAGGTCGGCGACCTGCCGCTCGTGCTCAACGTCGCGCTCTCCACCCGCGAGATCGAAACCGCGTGGCGGGCCAAGGCCGTCGCCATCGGCGGCATCGTCGTGAGCCTGTGCGGACTGACCATCATCCTCTCGCTGCTGTTCGGGCGCGAGCTTCACCGTCGGGCGACAGCTGAGGCGGAACTCGCGCGCTTGTCCCACACGGACGCCCTCACCGGGCTCCCGAACCGGCGCTGGTTCGACCAAGCGTTCGCGCGCTGCTGGGGTGAGGCCGTGGGCGGCGGCGGTCCGCTCTCGCTGCTCGTCGTCGACGCGGATCACTTCAAGCGATTCAACGATCGCTACGGCCACGCGGTCGGCGACGAGGTGCTGAAGGGACTGGCGGACTGCCTGTCGGGGAGCGTGCACCGGCCCCATGATGCGGTGTGCCGGCTCGGCGGCGAGGAATTCGTGATCCTGCTGCCGGACACCGATCAACAGGGGGCGGTCCGCGTCGCCAACACGCTGCACGAGGCCGTGGCGCGGCTGACCATTCCCGCGGCGGGCATCGGGGCCGGATCGGTCACGGTGAGCGTGGGATTGGCGGTCGGGCCGGGGAGCGGGATGGCCGAGCCTGAGGATCTGTACCGTCGGGCGGACGCCGCGCTGTACGAAGCCAAGGCAGGTGGCCGCAACCAGACCCGGTGCGCGCCGGCGGTGGAGGACCACGAACGGTCGAGCGAACGTGTCCTGCGACTGGTCAGCAACTGACCCGAAGCGACCCCTCGCTGGGCATGCCAGGAAGTGGGATTGGGATTGCCCCGGTTTGGATATTGCTGGCGAATTCCGAGTTGCCACTTCGTTCCGTCGCCGGAAGCATGGCCCGTGACCGGCTTCCGCCCTGTGTCTCCAGGGCTTCAGACGGGCCTCCTGGGTGCTGGCAGAATTCGCCGGCAGTACCGAGACGGGTCGATCCCGATCCCAAGCGCGGCAAGCGTCAGCCGCTGGCGCACCCGGGAGCGCGACCAGGGCGATGCTCGGGCCAAGGCCCTGGGCGGCGATCGCCGGACGGGTCGGATCGAGGCGCACCATGACGCCGTCATGGCGGCGCTCGGACCGGAGGGCGACCGGGAGCATCCAGGAGGTGCGCCGGGACCTGGCCGCGGAGGGCCTGGTGTTCGGCTTCGGCACGCTCCAGCTTCTTCCGGCGCCACGCCATCACGCACAAAATGACGGCCCGCACCAGCGAGCAGGAGCGCCCCGACATCGTGAAGCGCCGGGAGGCCTGGTTCGAGGGGCAGCGCGACCACCATCGCCCGCCGCTATGGTCGCTGCGCCCGGGGCCAGCGCCTGCGGGTCGGTGTCCCTCACGGCCATTGGAACACCACCACCGTCGTGGCCGGGCTGACGACGCGGGGCATGATCGCGCCCTTCGTGCGCGATGGAGCCATCAACCGCCTGGCGTTCGAGACCGATGTCGAGAAGATCCTCGTCCCCGAACTGCTCTAGCTCTTTGATTTTTCGGCATTTTCTGCGACGAACCGGTATCCGCTTCGCCGGAACATGCTTTAGACCCTCCGCCCCTCCACCGAGAACAAGGCCCCCCGCCCCGGATCGAACGTCAGCGCGATCGTCTCCCCGAGAACCGGCGCCGCATCCCCCGGCAGCCGCGCCAGCACCCGCTCATCCCCGGTCACCACCGTCACCAGGGTGTCCGCTCCGAGGGGCTCGACGAGGGCGATAACCCCGCGGATCGCCGGGCCGTCCCCGCCGAGGCTGAGGTGCTCGGGCCGGATGCCGAAGGCCGCCTGGCCCGCATGCGGGCTGCTCGTCGGGATGCGCTGGCCGCCCGGCAAGGTGACGGCGCCCCCGGACACCTCGACCGAGACGAAGTTCATCGCCGGGGAGCCGATGAAGCTCGCGACGAAGCGCGAGGCGGGCGCGCGGTAGAGCTCGGTCGGCGTGCCGATCTGCTCGATGCGGCCCTCCTTCAGCACCACGATGCGGTCGGCGAGCGTCATCGCCTCGACCTGGTCGTGGGTGACGTAGATCATCGTGGCGCCGAGGCGCTGGTGCAGCTGCTTGATCTCGGCCCGCATGTCGACCCGCAGCTTGGCGTCGAGGTTGGAGAGCGGCTCGTCGAACAGGAAGATCTTGGGATCGCGCACCATCGCCCGGCCCATGGCGACGCGCTGGCGCTGGCCGCCGGAGAGCGCCTTCGGCTTGCGGTCGAGGAGGTGGCCGATCTGCAGGACCTCCGCGACGCGGTCGACCTTGGCGGCGACCGTCTTCCTGTCGACGCCCGCCATCTTCAGGCTGAAGCCGATATTGGCCGCGACCGACATGTGCGGATAGAGCGCGTAATCCTGAAACACCATCGCGATGTCGCGCTGCCAGGGGGCGAGCCCATTCACCACTTTTCCGTCGATGGCGATCTCGCCGTCCTGGAAGTCCTCGAGCCCGGCGATCATGCGCAGGAGCGTGGACTTGCCGCAGCCGGAGGGGCCGACGAAGACGACGAATTCGCCGGGCGAGACATCGAAGCTCAAGGACCGGATGACCTCGGCGGTCCCGTAGCGCTTGACGACGTCGCGGATCGAGAGAGCCGACATCGGGGCCTATCCCTTCACCGCCCCGGACGACAGGCCCGAGACGAGTTGGCGTTGGACGAGGAGCGCGAGCACGAGGGGCGGCAGCGCGATCATGGTGGCGGCAGCCATCAGGGCGCCCCAGTTGGTCACCCCCTCGCCGATGAAGTTGAACGAGGCGACGATCGCCGTCTTGGTGTCGAAGCCCGACAGGGCGAGCGCGAACAGGAAGTAGTTCCAGGTGAAGACGAAGCAGAGGATCGCCGCCACCACCAGCCCCGGCGCGACCAGGGGGAGCGCGATGCGAAGGAGGATCGCGTGCGGCCGGCAGCCGTCCATCTGGGCCGACTCGATCAGCGCCCGCGGCAGGGCGTCGAAATAGGGCAGCAGCGTCCAGAGCGCGACCGGCACGGTGATCGCCCCGTGGGTCAGGATCAGCACCGTGTAGGTGCCGACGAGGTCGACCTGCGAGAACAGGATGAACCAGGGCAGCAGGAACAGCGTGCCCGGCGCCATGCGGGCGAACAGCGTCAGCGTCGCCGGCCAGGTGGTGCGGTGCCACGAGATCGCGAAGGCGGCGGGCGCGCCGAGTGTTAGCCCGAGCAAGGTCGAGCCCGCCGCCACCACCAGGCTGTTCCAGGTGTTGTGCAGGAAGTCGGTGCGCAAGAACAGCTCGCGATAGTTATCGAGCGTCGGCGTGAAGACGAGCTGCGGCGGCAGCGCCATCACGTCCCGACTGATCTTGAACGAGGACAGGACCATCCAGGCGAGCGGCGCCAGGACCGCGACCAGCATCGCGGCGACCGGGAGGCGGCCGAGGATCCGGCGGGGTGCAGTCGGGGTCATCGGCGAGTCCTCAGTAGCTGAGCGCGCGCCGCAGGCGGGCGAAGACCATGACGGTGCATAAGACGACGAGGGAGAGCGTCAGCATCGCCGCCGAGGCGTGGCCGAAGCGCGAGAACTCGAAGCCCTGCTGGTAGGCGTACATATTCATGGTGGTCGAGGCGTTGCCCGGCCCGCCGCGGGTGGCGATGAACACAAGGTCGAAGAAGCGCAGGAGATCGACCGAGCGCAAAACCGCCGCGGTGAGCAGCGTCGGCCCGAGGAGCGGGAGGGTGACGTAGACGAAGCGGCGCCAGCCGATCACCCCGTCGACCTCGGCGGCCTCGAACACGCTCGCCGGCAGCGATTGCAGGCCGCCGAGCACGATCAGCCCGACGAACGGCGCCCATTGCCAGGTATCGACGAGCGCCACGCTCAGCAGCACCCAGCGGGGGCTGGCGAGCCACAGGAGCGGCCCCACCCCGACCGTGCCCAGCAACCAGTTCACGATGCCGACCGACGGATCGAGGATCACGATCGCCAGCATGCCGATCACCACCGGCGGCATCATGAACGGCGTGATCGCGATGGTGCGCACGAGGTGGCGGGCAAGCTTCACGCCGTTGAGCACGATGCCGAGCCAGGTGCCGAGCACCAGCTGCATCGCGAGCGCGATCCCGTAGAGCACCCACGTCACCTGAAAGGCGTTGAGGAATTCCGGGTCGCTCGCGAGGTTGAGGTAGTTGTCGAGCCCGACGAAGCGCGGCTCGGTCCCGAGCGAGGCGTCCTGGAGCGAGATCCAGGCGGCGTAGATGAGCGGGAACACCATCATCAGGACGACGAAGGCCACCGCCGGCCAGACCATCCAGGAGAACGAGATCTTGCGCTGGCCGCGCCGCGCCCGCTCGGGTGCGACGGTCATGGCCTGGCTGGCGATGGTGCTCACGCGTGTCCCCCCGGTGGCGGGATGGCGGCCGGTGTCGGAAGAGGGTCCCGACCCCGAACCTGGTCCGTTCGATTCTGCCGGCTGAGCTCGGACCTGGTTCGGTTCGAGCGCCGTTCTCGACATCCTCCGCGTCAGTCCGGGGCCGCGAAGCGGAGCCCGGCATGACGCGGAGAGGGTCGACTCTGTGGAAGCGGATCAGGCAGGCTCTCGGATCACCCAATCTCTTCCCCAGGCCGCGCGGCGGAACGCGGGATGACCCAGAGAGGTGTCGACGCCTGAGCTACTGCAGCTTGAGCAGCGCCGCGTCCGCGTCGCAGGCGGCCTGCTGCGGAGTTTTCTGGCCGAGGACCACCTCCTGCGCCGCCCGGCCGATGATCTCGCGGGTCTCCGGCACCCGGTCGGTCGGGGAGGCATAGTCGCCGGTGGCGCGGCGGCTGATCTCGCTCACCGCCGCGACCCATTGCTGGCGCACCGGCTTCTGGCTCGCCCAGGCCCGCATCCCCTCGCCCTCGAAGACCGAGTTGCGCGAGGGCGCGACGCCGCGGTCGACCAGGGTCGCCTGCATCTCGGGCGAGGTCGCCCATTGCAGGAAGTACCAGGACGGGCCCTTGCGGCGGGAATACTCGGAGATCGACAGACCCCAGCCGAAGCCGATCGGCTGTGACACGCCGCTCGTCTTGCCCTTCGGCAGGAGCTTGATGCCGAGATCGTCCTCGCGGCCCGGATACTTCATGATGTTCGGGAACTCGTTCGAGGATTCGTGGGTCATGGCGACCTTGCCCTGGCCCAGAAGCTCGACGACCTGCGGGAAGCTGTGGTTGGTGGCGCCCACCGGGCCGTAATCCTTGAGGAGGTCGGTGTAGAGGGTGAGCCCCGCGACCGATTCCGGCCGGCACAGGCCGGGCTTGGTCCCGTCCACCGACTTGAAGCCGCCGCCCATGTTGAACACGAAGGCCGCCATCGGGTACGGCACGGCGTTGCGCACGCCGCGGGCGGCCCAGGCGTTGATCGCGGGATCGCAGGCCTTGATCTGGCGCGCCGCGTCGAGGATGTCTTCGAGGTAGTCCGGCACCGTGACGTTGCACTTGGCGAAGATGTCCTTGCGCCAGTAGAACAGCGGGCCCTCGACGTTGATCGGCAGGCCGGTGAGTTTTCCTCCGAAGGTCTCGTTGCGGATCAGGCCGGCGCCGAAATCGTCGAGCCTGAATTCCGGCGCGGTCTGGCTCGGGTCCTTCAGCATCGGGGTGACGTCGGCATACCAGCCGGCCTTGTTGTAGACCGCGCCCTCGCGGATCTTGAGCGAGACGTAGACGTCGACGTCGGAGGACTTCGCCTGAAGCAGCGTGTTCAGCCGCGCGCGCTGCGGGTCCTCGTTGAGGATCTCGATGCGCAGCTTGATCCCGGTCCGGTCGGTGAATTGCTGGCCCAGGTTCCGGATGGCGTTGCTCCAGGGATGGTTGGTGAGGACGAGGTTGATGGTCTGGCCGTCGTACCGCTTCCAGTCGAAGCCCTCGGCCGGGGCCGGGGCCGCGCCGGCGAGGCCAGTCGCGAGCAAGCCGGCGAGCGCGACGGCCGGGGCGCGCCGCTCCCCTGCCCCGGGACGGGAACGGGTTCTGGCTCGCTGCGTCGTCGTCATGTTCCCTCCTCGGACCGGATGCCCGGTTCTCGTTCACGCGTCCGCCGGGCGGCGTGCGCCGGTCCCAATCCATGCGTGTTGGCCGAACCTTTAGCGGTTGACAGACTGACATGTCAATGAGAAACGAGTGACATGAAACAGCGCGATCAAGCCTACGACGCCTTCGTCCAGCAATTGCTGGATGGGCGCCTGGCGCCGGGCTCCTTCGTGACGCAGCGCGAGCTGGTGGCGCTCACCGGCCTGCCGCTCGGGGCCGTGCGCGAGATGATCCCGCGGCTGGAGGCCGACGGGCTGATCTCGACCCTGCCGCAGCGCGGGCTCCAGGTCGCGGCGGTCGACCTGCGGCTGGTGCACGAGGCGTTCCAGCTCCGGGAGATCATCGAGACCGCGGCGGTGGCGCATTTCGCCCGCACCGCGCCGGCTTCCCTGGTGGCGTCCCTGCGGGCCGCCCACGCGCGGATCAGCGCGCAGGCCGCAGAGGGCGTCACCGAGGCGCTGATCGCCGAGGCGCAGGCGACCGACTGGGGATTTCACGACGCGGTCGTCGCCCATCTGGGCAACGGCCTCGTCTCGGAGATCCACCGGGTGAACCTCATCCGCATCCGGGTCATCATGCAGAGCCGCGTCGCGCTCTCGCCCGAGGTGCTGCCTCCCGCCTTCGCCGAGCACGCCGCGATCCTGGCGGCGGTGGAGGAGCGCGACGCCGACGGGGCGGCGGCAGCCCTGCGCCGGCATCTCGAGACATCCCGCCGCCGGGCGCTCGGCCTCGACACCGGCCGGGAGGCCGACCGGCGCGAACCGCCCTCATCTCTTGACGCCAATGGGCGCGACGCGCCCTCTCGGAGGACCGCATGACCAACGCCATCACCGGCCTGTGGGTCGCCCTCGCCACGCCGCTCGACGCGACCGGCGCGGTCGATCACGGCGCCCTCGTGCGCCACGTCCGGTTCCTGATGGAGCGGGGCTGCGACGGCGTGGTGCCGTTCGGGACCACCGGAGAGGGCCCCTCGTTCTCGGCAAGCGAGCGCCTCGCCGCCGTCGAGGCGCTGCTCGCCGCCGGCATCCCGGCGGCGCAGGTCGGCCTCGGCACCGGGTACCCGGCGATTCCCGACAGCATCGCGCTCACCAAGGCGGCCCTCGGCCTCGGTCTCACCCACGCCCTGGTGCTGCCGCCCTACTTCTACCGCGACGCGACCGAGGCCGGCCTCGTCGACGCCTTCGCGGCGATCCTCGACGGCGTCGGCGACGACCGCCTGCGGGCGACGCTCTACCACATCCCGCAAACCTCAGGCGTCGGGCTGCCCCCGGCGGCGGTGGCGACCTTGCGCGCCCGCTACGGCCAGCTCGTTGCCGGCGTGAAGGACAGCTCGGGCGACTTCGCCCAGTTCCAGGCCTTCCGGGCGGCGGCCCCCGAGGTCGCGGTCTGCATCGGCAACGAGGCGGATATCGGCCGGGCGCTCGCCGAGGGCGGGGTCGGGACGATCTGCGGCATGGCCAACATCGTGCCGGATCTCGTGCGGGCGATGTTCACCGATCCCGCCGCCGCCGAGCCGATGCGGGCGGCGATCGGCCTGATCCGCGGGTCGTTCGTGCCGGTGCTGAAATCCGCCATGGCGGCGATGACGGGCGAGGCCGCCTTCGGCCGGGTGCGCGCGCCGCTGATCGCGGCGGAGGCCGGGATCGGCCAGCGCATCGCCGCCGAACTCGCCGGCCTCTCCCGCGCCGCGGCGGCATAAAGCCTGTTAGACCGCAGAGACGAGCGGCGAAACACGCCGCCTTCTGGGAGGAGACGAACGGATGATGGCGATGCCGGATGCGTCCCGCAGCGAGGCGGTGGTAGCCGCCCTCGTGGCGGAGCTGGGCGAGACGACCGTGCTCACCGGCTCCGCGCGGCCGGAGCGCAACGCGTCCGACTGGAGCACGCTCGGGCCGCAACCTCCCCTCGCGGTGGTGCGACCCACCACGACCGAGGCGGTCGCCACCGCGATGCGGATCTGCGCCCGGCACGGCGTGCCGGTGGTGCCGCAGGGCGGCCTCACCGGCCTGTGCGGGGGCGCGCGTCCCCTCCCCGGCTCGGTCGCCCTGTCGCTGGAGCGGATGACCGGGATCGAGGCGATCGACGAGGCCTCGGCGACCATGACGGTCAAGGCCGGCACGCCGCTCCAGGTGGTGCAGGAGGCCGCCGACGCCGCCGGCTTCCTGATCCCGCTCGACCTCGGAGCCCGGGGCTCCTGCGCCATCGGCGGCAACGCCTCGACCAATGCCGGCGGCAACCGGGTCATCCGCTACGGCATGACCCGCGAGATGATCCTCGGCCTGGAGGTGGTGCTGCCCAACGGCGAGGTCGTCACCAATCTCAACCGGATGATCAAGAACAACGCCGGCTACGATCTCAAGCACCTGTTCATCGGCTCGGAGGGCACGCTCGGCATCATCACCCGGCTGGTGCTGCGGCTGTTCCCGAAGCCCGCCTGCACCTTCGCGGCCCTCTGCGCCCTGCCGGACTACGCCTCCGTGGTCGGGCTCCTCACGGCGGCCCGCCGGGGCCTCGGGCCGATGCTCTCGGCCTTCGAGGTGATGTGGCCGGATTACTGGGAGACGATCGGTGCGATGCCGGGGGTTCGGGTGCCCTTGCCCCAGGGCCACGCCGCCTATTGCCTGATCGAGGCGCAAGGCACCGACGAGACCTTCGACGGGCCGCGCTTCGAGGCTTGGCTCGAGGCGCAAGCGGAGGCGGGCCTCCTCGCCGATGCGGTCCTGTCCCGCTCGGTCGCCGACGTGAGGGCGTTCTGGGGCGTGCGCGACGCCTGCTCGGAATTCCCGCAGGTGCTGGGGCCGCACGAGCCGTTCGACATCGGCCTGCCGGTGGCGGCGATGGACGAATACGTGCAGGCCTGCAGGGCGGCGCTGGCCGAGCGCCTCCCCGGCATCACGGCCCTGTTCTACGGCCATATCGGCGACGGCAACCTCCATATCGTCGCCGGCGTGAAGGGCGCGAACCCGCAGCCGAAGGACGTGATCCAGGAGGTGGTCTACGGCCTGGTGCGGGATTTCGGCGGCACCGTCTCGGCCGAGCACGGCATCGGCCTGACCAAGAAGCCCTGGCTCGGCCACGTCCGCTCCGAGCCCGAGATCGCCCTGATGCGGCGCCTCAAGGCGGCGCTGGATCCGGACGGGGTGCTCAATCCCGGCAAGGTCGTGTGAGGGACGCTGCGCCTTCCCCACCCATACGGACATCCCCCGTCGGCACCGGAGAACCCCGTGATCGTCTGCTTCGGCTCGCTCAACGCCGACCTGATCTTCCGCCTGCCCGAGGTCCCGCGCTCGGGCCAGACGCTGCTCGCCGACGACCTCGCGGTCCAGGCGGGCGGCAAGGGGGCGAACCAGGCGGTGGCCGCGGCCCGGGACGGCGCGCACGTCATGATGGTCGGCGCGGTCGGACGTGACGCCCTGGCCGAGGTGGCGCTCGCGGGCCTGCGCGAGGCCGGGGCCGACACCGCCCGGGTCCGCAGGGTGGCGGCCGCGACGGGCTGCGCCTCGATCTGGATCGACGCGGCCGGCCGCAACCGCATCGTGGTGGCGCTCGGCGCCAACGGGCACACGCGGGCCAACCAGATCGCCGATGCCGATCTCGCCCGGGCGACCTCGCTGCTCCTCCAGATGGAGGTCGATCCCGCCGAGACCACCGCCCTGCTGCGACGGGCCCGGGTCCTCGGCGTTCGCAGCATCCTCAACCTCGCACCGGCCCTGCCGCTCGATCTCGACTCTCTGCGCCTCGCCGACATTCTGGTCGTCAACGAGGACGAGGCGGAGGCGACAGCCGCGCGGCTCGGCTGCGGGCCGGAGGCGGCGGCCCTGCGGGCAGCGCTCGGCATCGACGTGGTGCGCACCCTCGGCGAGGCCGGCTCGGAGGCGGCGACGGGGGACGGCGCCTGGCACGTCCCGGCCCGGGCGATCGACCCGGTCGACACCACGGCGGCGGGCGATTGCTTCGTCGGCGTGCTCGCCGCCTCGCTCGACCGCGGCGCGGATTTGGGCGCGGCGATGGAGCGGGCGAGCCTGGCGGCCGCCCTCGCCTGCGGCCGGCGCGGCAGCCAGGCGAGCCTGCCGTGGCGGGCGGAGACCGATCGGGCTCTCGAACCCTGATCAAGCCGGGCAGCGCGCCGGGTCCGCGAGCGCCGGGAAGGCGGCCTCGCACGCCGCGATGGTCAGCGATGTTTCCGGGTCACCTTTCGGTGAACCGCTCCGGGTTTCCCGGAGGCTCCAACTTCTGAGTGGATGGAGCCATGACGAAGCGAATAGCCCCGTTCTCCCCCTGAGGTGCGCGAGCGTGCGGTGCGGATGGTACGCGACCACGAGCGCGCGCACGGCTCGCAGTGGTCGGCGATCCGGTCGAGTGCGGCTAAGTGCACCTCACTAAACTCCCGCCGCGCTGGAGGTGCCACGGCGAGCGACGACGGTGAGCGGGAGTTTTGTGAGAGACACTAAGATCGGCTGCTCGGGCGAGACGCTGAGGGACTGGGTGTGCCAGTCCGAGCGATCAGGGCGTGCGTCCTGGCCAGACGACGGACGCGCGCGAGCAGATCGAGGCGCGCGACCGTGAGAACCGTGAGCTGCGCCAAGCCGACGAGATCCGACGCAAGGCGAGCGCATATTTCGCCATGGCGGAGATCGACCGCCGGTCGCGGCCATGTTCAGCTTCATCGACGAGCATCGGGAGGTCTACGGGGTCGTCCTTCGAGAGCCTCAGGATGAGGCCGATCTGCAGGGTGCTGCCGATCGCCCCGTCGTCGACTGCGCGCACGCCGCCCGGCGTGCCGATCCCGACAAGCAACCGGTTCGCGCCCGCAGCGGCGCGGCCCTGATGATCGAGATCCCGCGCGTGTTCGAGGCCAGCTTCGGCGTCAACGGCGTGCGGAAGGTGTGGCTGCAACTGTCCCTGGAAGGATCGTGGCCGCGCGATGCACGGTGGCGCGGCTGATGCGCGGGATGGCTTGGCGGGAGTCGTGCGCGGCAGGACCGTGGGCACCACGATCCCCGACCGGGCAGCAGCTTGCCCCCTCGACCGGGTCACCCGTCGCTTCAGGGCTCCCCGGCCGAATGCTTTGTGGGTGAGCGACGTCACCGACGTGGCGACGGCGTCGGGCTCCGTACGGCGCGAGGGTGGTCGGGATCCGGCTGCGCGACGTGGCGACTCTGCCGGCCCCCGTTCATGTGTACGAGTTGACGGAGCCGCCATGAGCGGCGAGCTATCCCAGCGTCTTCCTGATCTTTGCAGAACGAATAACCTGAGGAATCGATGAAAAGAAGCCTTTTCTTAGGGATAGGTCTCTCTGTCCTATGTATGTCGGCCGCAACGGCGCAGACTTACGTCGAAAATTACAGGACGGAGGGCGTCCCGATGCTTCAGTCCATCACCTGCAAGACGTGGATGACCTTTCTCAACGTCAACCCCAAGGTCGCGTTCGACCGGGTGACGCAGGCGGTCTTGGCCGAGGGTTTCGTGGGCGTGAACGCCGAGAAGGGTCTCGGCACGCTGACGGCTCAGCAGGAGACCTCCGGGTCTGGGCGGCCGCAGACCCTGCGGGTCGTGGTGCGCAAGGCCGGCAGGGGCAGCCGGGTCGACGCGCTGTTCATGGTGCAGATGGGGCAGTTCGGCCAGGACGTCGACAAGGCCCTCTGCCGCATCGTCGAGGCGGTGACGGGGTAGGTGGCTGCCTCTCGGGCGGGCTGCGCGGCCCCATGACGATCCGCGCGGGTGCGCACCAGGCTCGCGAGCGCCTCCGCGGCGATTCCCTCGACAGGAAGGACGTGACCATGCCGACACAGACCGATCGCGCGATGACGCTCCGGACCGCCGGTCCGCGCCACCTGCGGGTGCTGCTCGCCGCGCTGGCGCTGGGCGGTTTCTCGACGCCGGTGCCGGCCGCCGGACCGGCCCGGGCCGCCGGCACCGAGGCCGATTCGCGGAGCTTCGCGCTGGACCAGGTGCCGGTTTCTGCCGCCCCGCTCGGCGCTTTCCCGTATCTCGGCCTCCCCGACGGCTACGCCTGGCACAATGCTGGCAAGGGGGAGACCCGCAGCTTCGACCAATTCCCGTTCTGGACCGGCTCGGGCATCGAGATGGCAGAGGGCAAGCTGTTCATGGGCAGGATCGAGGCTGCCGACGGGACGACCTATGCGCCGTACGAGGTGGCCCGCAACGTGGCGGCGCTCGTCGCCCAGGCCGGCGGAGTCCGGGTGACGAAGAGTCGGATCCCCGGCAGCATCACCGAGACCTGGGACGAGGACATCAGGGTCGAGAAGTCGGCAGGCCTCGGGGACGTCTACAACCGGCCGGCCGAGGTCTTCGTCATCCACCGGGCCGATCGTGCGATCTGGATCCACTTCCTCAACGATAGCCATGGCGGCAACATGGCGGTTCTCGAGACCAAGCCCTTCGCGGCGACCGCGACGCTGCTGCCGGCCTCGGCCGCAGTGCCGGCCTCGACCCTGGCGCAGGCGCTTGCCGACCAGGGCAAGGCGGTGATCCACGTCAATTTCGCCTCGGACGCGACCGAGATCCTCCCGGACTCGCGCCCGCAGATCGACGCGATCGCGCAGGTGCTGAAGGACCAGCCGACGCTGCGGCTCGCGATCAACGGCTATACGGACGAGACCGGCTCCGCGGCACACAACCGGACCCTGTCGGAAGGCCGGGCGGCATCGGTCCGGCAGGCGCTCGTGGCGGCGGGGATCGACGCGTCCCGACTGACCTCCAAGGGGTTCGGGTCAAGCGGCGCGGTGGCCGACAACGGGACGGAGGCGGGCCGGGCGCAGAACCGGCGGGTCGAACTCGTGCGGGTGCCGGCAAGACGGCCGTGACAGGGGCGGCGCTTCCCGATGGGCGATCCGTGAGGCCGCACGTCCATCAGCGGGCGGTTCGTCCGTGGGCTGCCGCCCCGGTCCTCCTGTCCGTGCCGCCGGCCTGGCCCATCCGGGCGCGGACCGGACAACGCGCCGCCCATTCCGAGGATGATCCGAGCCGGCCGCACCTGATCGCGACCGCGCTGGCGCAGCGCCGGTTCGCCGGGCAATTCACCGGTGGCCCCTTCGCCGGGTTCGACGCCGACCGCGACGTCCTGCCCATCGGTCGGGCGCAGGTCTACGGTTGCTTCGGGATACGGGGTCCCATCGCGCCGATCCGGGGCGCGAAACGAGGAGGTCGAGATGATGACGTCGACGACGCACAGCCTGATGGCCGTGGTGGTGGTGAGCCTTGCCTCGGCCTCGGCCCTCGCGGCTCCTGCGGTGCCCTGCGCAGCCGACGCCGAGAAGCAAGCCCTCAAGCTGCTGCGTTTCCACACGGACGGAGATGACCGGGCCAGCATCGATTCCGGGTCTGTGCGGTCAGTCGGGACCGTCGCGTCCCTGGTCGGGACACGTCGCTTCGCGGTGATCGAAGTCGGGGGCAGCGTCTACAAGGCCGCGTATCGGATCCGGCTGATCTACGCGCCGCTGTCCGGCAGCTGCGTGCTCATGGGACAGGAGATCTTCGAGCGCAGCGATGCTTGAGCGCCCTTCCGCGGCCGGCGCGTCGGACCGTGGCGGCGGGCCGCGCCTCGGCGTCCCGCTCCCTCGACGCGTACGGCATCGGGCGTGCCGGCGCCTCTGCGCTCACACGAGGTTCCAGTGGACGAGCCGTCCGTTCAGGAACAGCAGTTCCAGCTTGTTGCCGGCCCCCCTGGCCGTGGCGGCGGATGCGGACGCGGCCGCGGCCGCCGTCTCGACATCGCTCACGGCCCCGCCGGCGCGATAGAGCGCGCCCGCCGCCCTCGAACCGACCGGCGTGAGCGAGGCGATCGCACCGAGCGCGTTGCCGACGCCGGCCGGCACCGCCTCGCCCCTGATATACGTCAGGACGCTCCGATCGCCCGCGGGCGAGGCTTCGTTGGACCGGGCTGCCGGGGCGCCATAGAGGGCGAGAACGTCGTCGACGGTCGTGCGCCTGACCCTCAGATGCGCTCGAAGGAACGATGGGCTGAACCTGTCCGCTGCGACCGCCGTCGCGCCGCCCGTGGTCGCGCCACTCGTCACGGTGCCGTTGCCTGCCCCGGCGCTTGTCCCGGTGCTATTGCAAGCCGACAACGTAGTTATCGCCAAGAAACCGGCGGCAACGACGAGCAATGCGTTCTGATTTCTCATCCCAGAACCTTCCCACGAGGAGACAAGCCGACAGATCTGGCTCGATCGACCGTATTTGTCTGCCATAGGGCCACTGGTGTGTAAACTCATATGGTGAATCTTGTGATATCTCAAAATCTTCTGGAGAATGACAATTTCTTGTAGATATAATCTGATATTTACGCTTTTCAATTAGAAATTACATTATCCTTACCATTATAAAATCAAATTGATACTGGGTCCTCTCGGCTGTCAACCCGTTCACCAAGGCTATGGCGGCGCGATCGCGCGGGCGCCTTGGAAGTGCCGGAACGGGATACTCATGGCCGGCTCCGCGCCGACAGGGACGTGGCTCCTTCCTCCTTCGCACAGTCGGGCATCTTAACTTTGCGCCCACATCGAGGATCATGGGCCGGCTCCGGACGGAGGCGGCACGCTGGGCAAGGACGGCTCACGACCCGTGAATGGCGGCCGATCCGAGGTTGCGGCAAGCCCCTCGGACATGCACGGCGCCGCCGCGCCGGCCGTCGGGGCTCCCCGTCACGCCGTCCGGGCGAGCCAGCGGCCCGTGCCGGGCCGCCCCCGCACCGCGCCGTCCGCGGCCACGACCTCGCCCCGGCGCAGCACCGTGGCCGGCCAGCCCGTGATCGCGCGCCCGGCATAGGGCGTGAAGCCGGTTCGGTCCGCCACGAGGTCGTCCGACAGCGTCACCCGGCGATCCGGGTCCCACAGGACGAGATCGGCATCCTTGCCGATGGCGATCGAGCCCTTGGCGGTGAGCCCGTAGAGCCGGGCCGGGGCCGTCGCCGTGAGGTCGACGAATTTCCGCAGGCCGAGCCGGCCCTTCGACACCATGGCGTCGAACAGCAACGGCAGCCGGACCTGCAGCCCCGGCATGCCGTTCGCGATCTCCTTGAAACTCGGGGTCGGGCCGGCCCGCAGCTTGCCGGTCTCGTCCATGCGGTAGGGCGCGTGGTCGGAGGAGACCGTCTGGAGGTCGCCGAGGTCGAGGGCGCGCCACAGCGCCTCCTGGTCGCGGGTCTCGCGCAGGGGCGGCGAGCACATCCACTTGGCGCCCTCGATGCCGGGCCGGTCGAGGTCGGCCGCGGTGAGGAACAGGTATTGCGGGCAGGTCTCGGCCAGGATCCTCACCCCCTCCCCGCGCGCCCGGCGCAGGATGGCAGCGCCCTCGGCGGTCGAGACGTGGAACACCATCACCGGCTGGTCGAGGAATTCCGAGAAGCGCACGATCCGCTCGAAGGCTTCGCTCTCGGAGAGCCGCGGATGGCTGTCGGCGTGGTATCTCGGCGCGACCTTGCCCTCGGCGACGAGGCGCTTGCCCATCCAGGCGATCATGCCGTGGTTCTCGGCATGGGTGCAGACCAGCGCCCCGGCCTCGCGTGCCGCCGCCATCAGGTCGAGCAGTTGCTCGTCGTGCAGCCGCAGCCGGTCGTAGGTCATGAAGGCCTTGAGCGAGGTGTGGCCGGCCTTGACCAGGGCCGGCACATCCTCCTTCAGCGCCTTCTCGGTCGGGTCGGCGATGATCAGGTGGAAGGCGTAGTCGATCACCGCGCCCTTGGCGGCGAGGCCGGCGTAGTCCTCGACCACCCGCGCGAGGTCCATGCCGACATGCTGGGCCGCGAAGGCGATGACCGACGTGGTGCCCCCGAGCGCCGCCGAGGTGGTGGCGCTCTCCCACGTGTCGGCGTTGAGAAGGCCGTTGGCCGAGACCTGCTCGATATGGGCGTGGGTGTCGACGCCGCCCGGCAGCACCAGCCGGCCCGCCGCGTTGATCTCCTCCCGGCCCGCCGCCAGCCCGGCGCCGATCGCGGCGATGCGGCCGTCCCGGACCGCCACGTCCGCCGCGAAGACGTCGCTCGCGGTCGCCACGGTGCCGCCGCGCAGGACGAGGTCGTAGATCGGTTCGCTCATCGGAGTATCCTTGCTCGGAACTTGCTTTCGGCAGCGAGAGCCGCGGCCGGAGAGGCCCGGCACGACGGCGTGGAAGGTCAGGGATGACGGCGCAACACCGGATCGTGGTGATCAACCCGAATGCGAACGAGGCGGTGACGCGCGGGATCGCGGCGGCGCTGGCGCCGCTCGCCCGGCTCGGCGGGCCGGAGATCGTCTGCCGGACCCTGGCGGAGGGGCCGATCGGCATCGAGAGCCAGGCCGATGTCGAGAGCGTGACGCTGCCCCTGCGGCGCCTCGTCGAGGCCGACCGCGAGGCCGGAGCCTTCGTGATCGCCTGTTACTCGGATCCGGGCCTCCACGTCTGCCGCGAGGCGACGCGCCGCCCGGTCTTCGGCATCGCGGAATCCGGCGTGCTGACCGCGCTCGCCCGGGCCGAGCGCTTCGGCGTGATCGCGATCCGCACGGGTTCGATCCCGCGGCACCTGCGCTACCTGCGCCAGATGGCGCTGACCGAGCGGCTCGCCGGCGAGAGGGCCCTGGAGATGTCGGTGGCGGAGACCGCCTCCGGCGAGGGGACTCTGGCGCGGATGATCGCGGTCGGGCGCGAGCTGCGCGACCGGGACGGGGCCGGCGCCATCGTGCTCGGCTGCGCCGGCATGGCGGCGCACCGCAAGCCGCTCGAGGACGAACTCGGGGTGCCGGTGATCGACCCGACCCAGGCCGCGGTGACGATGGCGTTCGGGATGCTGGCCTTGGGGTAGGGTGACGGCGCGCGCCGTGAACCCTCCCCCCTCTGCGGGGGAGGGTAAGGGTGGGGCTGCCTCACCCATCCCGCGCCCGCGTCCACTCCGCGTAGCTCTGCCGCGGCAGGTCGAACCGGTCGGTCTGCCGCGCGTAGGCATCGCCGAACAGCCGCCCGACCGGCCGGTAGGCCTCCGCGTCGATCCGGGCGCGGGGCGCGTCGAGGAGCCCGGGACGGGCGTGCAGGCACAGCACCTCGCCCACCAGCAATTCCCGCTGCGGCCCGAAGACCAGCGAGACCTCGCGCCGGCATTCGAGCGCGAAGGGCGCCTGCGCGATGTGCGGCACCGGGATCTCGATCCCGTCCGCGAGGCCCAGGCCCGCGGCATCGATCTCGCTCTGCTCAGGGGGAAAGTCGATCGCGCAGATGGTCATCGCCGCGACCAGGGCCTCGTCGACGAGGTTGACGACGAACTGCCCCGTTCGGGCGATGTTGCGGGTCGTGTCCTTCGGCGCGTGGTCCGGCTTGTGCTGGAGACCGAGGACGATCAGCGCCGGCTCCTCCGAGAACACGTTGAAGAACGAGAACGGCGCGGCGTTGACGGTGCCGTCCGGGCCGAGGCTCGTCACCAGGGCGATCGGGCGCGGCACGATCGTGGCGCAGAGGAGCTTGTACCGGTCCCGGGGCGGGAGATCGGAGAAGCGGACGCTGTCCATGGGGATCTTCGGGGGGCTACTCGGGCGGGATCGCGCCGGTCCGGGCGGTGATCAGCCCGTAATGCTCGATCCGGCGGTGGCGGGCGAAGTCGAAGATCGTCTCCTTGCCGAAGCGCGTCGCGTCGAGGTCGCAATCGTGCACGAGGATCCCGTCGGCCTCGCCCTCCAGCTCGCCGACGATGACGCCGTTCGGGTCGACGATGAGGGTGCCGCCGGTCAGGTGGTGGCCGTCCTCGGTGCCGGCCTTGGCCACCGCCACCACCCAGGTGGCGTTCTGGTAGGCGCCGGCCTGGCAGGAGAGCCGGTGGTGGAACAGGCGCTCCGCCATCCCCTCCCCGGCCCGCTGGCTGTTCACCGAGGGCGTGTTGAAGCCGAGCATCACCATCTCGACGCCCTGTAGGCCCATGACCCGGTAGGTCTCGGGCCAGCGCCGGTCGTTGCAGATGCACATCCCGAGCACCCCGCCGAGCGCTCGCCACACCGGGAAACCGAGGTCGCCCGGCTCGAAGTAGCGCTTCTCCAGGTGCTGGTGGGTGCGCTCGGGGTCGAACTCGTCGTGTCCCGGCAGGTGCACCTTGCGGTACTTGCCGACGATCGCACCCGCCTTGTCGACCAGGATCGCGGTGTTGAAGTGCCGGCCCTCCGGCGTCAGCTCGGCGTAGCCGAAGGACATGGCGATGCCGTGCGCCTTGGCCCGCGCGAAGAGCGGGGCCGTCGCCGCGTTCGGCATCTCAGCTTCGAACCAGACATCCGCCTCGGCGCGGTCCGCGTGGTACCAGCGCGGGAAGAAGGTGGTGAGCGCGAGTTCCGGATAGACGATCAGGTCGGCGCCCTGCGCCGCCGCGTCGTCCAGGAGCGCGATCATGCGGGCGACGACGCTGGCGCGGTCCTCGCTCCTCTGGATGGGGCCGAGCTGGGCGGCGGCCGTACGGATGATGCGCATGCGGGTCCTTGGTGGCGGCAGGCGGGGCGGTCAGGCGCTCGCGGCGAGGGACGCCCCGGGGGTGAAGTGCGGGATCGCGGCGAGGAGTTCGCGCGCGTAGGCGGATTGCGGGCGGGCGAAGAGCGCGGCGCTCGCCCCCTCCTCGACGACGCGCCCGTGCTGCAGCACGATCGTGCGCTCGCACATCATCCGCACCACGTTGAGGTCGTGGCTCACGAACAGGACAGCGAGGCCGTCCTCCCGCCGCAGCCGGTCGAGGAGGTGCAGGATCCCGGCCTGGACCGAGACGTCGAGGGCCGCGGTCGGCTCGTCGAGGACGAGGAGGCGGGGCCGCACCGCGATCGCCCGGGCGATGCCGATGCGAGCCTTCTGGCCGCCCGAGAGCTGGTGCGGGAAGCGGCCGAGCAGGTCCGCCGCGAGCCCGGCCCGCTCGGCGCTCTCCCGCACGCGGGCGCGCAGGGCGGTGCCCCGCAGGCCGGTCAGGCGCCGGAGCGGGCGCGCGATGCTGTCGAAGCCCGAGAAGCGCGGGTTGAGGCTGTCGTTCGGGTCCTGAAAGACGATCTGGATGGCGCGCCGGAATTCCGAGCGGTGGAAGTCCCGCGCCGGGATGCTGCCGATCGCCTCGCCGTCGAACAGGATCGCGCCCTCGGTCGGGTCGATCAGCCGGCAGATCAGGCGCGAGGTGGTGGACTTGCCCGAGCCGGATTCGCCGACGAGGCCGAGGCTCTCGCCCGGCCGCATGGTGAGGGAAACGCCGTCGACGACCGTGGCGCCGGCGTAGCGCTTCACGAGGCTCTGGACGTCGAGGAGCAGCGGCGTGCCCGGCGGCGGCGCGGGGCGCGGCTCGGCCGGGACGCGCGGGCTGTCCGCGCCGACGAGGTCGGCGAGCGTCGAGGTCGGCGTCGGCGAGGCGGCGACGAGCCGCTTCGTGTAGGGGTGCTGCGGCCGCGCGAAGAGCCGCGCCGGCTCGGCCTCCTCCACGAGGCGCCCCCGCTCCATCACCGCGACCCGCCCGCAATAGCGCGCCGCGAGGCCGAGATCGTGGGTGATCAGGATCATCGCCATGCCGCGCTCGGCGGTGATGCCGGCCAGGAGGTCCATCACGGTCTTCTGCGTCGTCACGTCGAGCCCGGTCGTGGGCTCGTCGGCGATGAGCAGGGCCGGCGCGCAGGCGATGGCGAGGGCGATCATCACCCGCTGGCACATCCCGCCGGAGAGCTCGTGCGGGTAGGCGTCGAGCCGGTGCTCGGGGTCGCGGATCCGCACCGCCCGCAGGAGGTCGAGCGCCTCGGCGCGGGCGTCTCTGGCGGAGAGGCTCCGGTGGGCGCGCAGGGCGTCCGCGATCTGGATGCCCACCGTGCGGATCGGGTTCAGCGCCGCGCGCGGGTTCTGGAACACCATCGCGATCGCGGCGCCGTGCAGGAGCCGCATCTCCTTCCCCGACAACCGCGCCACGTCCTGCCCGCGGAACAGGATGCGCCCGCCGGTGATCCGGCCGGCGCGATCGAGGAGCCGGGTGGCGGCGAAGGCCGTCACCGACTTGCCCGAGCCGCTCTCGCCGACGATGCCGAGGGTCTCGCCGGCCCGGACGTCGAGGCTGACCCCGTGCAGCGCGTCCACCGGCCCGGCCCGGGTCGCGAAGGTGACGCGCAGATCCTCGATGCGCAGGAGCGGCACCGTCATGTCCGCTGCCTCGGGTCGAGGATGTCGCGCAACCCGTCGCCCATCAGGTTGAAGCACAGCACCGCGAGCATCAGCGCGAGGCCCGGGAAGGCCACGAGCCACCACTTGCCCGTGGTGATGAAGCGGGCGCCCTCGGCGACCAGGATGCCCCATTCGGGCGTCGGCGGGCGCACGCCGAGCCCGATGAAGGACAGGCCCGCGGCGTTGAGGATCGCCCAGCCGAGGTTGAGCGAGATCTGCACCGCCATCGCCGGCAGCACGTTCGGCAGGAGGTAGCGCAACACCACCGCGGCGTGGCTCTCGCCGCCGGCCCGCGCCGCCTCGACCCAGCCGAGGCCGCGCCGCACGTTCACCTCGGCCCGCGCGAAGCGGATGTAGAAGGGCAGGTTGATGATCGCGGTCGCCACCACGATGTTCTCGACCCGGTTGCCGAGCGCCGCCACCATCGCCATGGCGAGCACGAAGAGCGGGAAGGCCATCAGCACGTCGACGAAGCGCCCCACCGCCTTGTCGAGCCGCCCGCCCGCATAGCCGCAGAAGGCTCCGATCACCGCGCCCGCCGCGAAGGACAGGCCCACCGCCGAGACCGCGATGGCGAGATCGAGCCGGGTCGCCGCGACGATGCGCGAGAGGAGGTCGCGGCCGAGCTGGTCGGTGCCGGCCCAATGCGCCGCGCTCGGCGGCAGCAGGGCGTTCGGCACGTCCGGCGCGATCGGATCGTAGGGCGTGAGCCAGGGCGCGAACAGCGCCACGAGGCAGAGCAGCAGGATCCCCGCGCAGGCGAGCGCGGTGAGCGGGTTGTGGCGCAGCACCCAGCCGAGATGGCCGAGCGCGCTGCCGCGCGGATCGGCGGCGACGGCGCTCATGCGACCGACACCCGCGGATCCGCGAGGCCGTACAGGATGTCGACGATCAGGTTCACGGCGACGAAGATCGCCGCCATCAGCAGCACGAAGCCCTGGACCGGCGCGTAGTCGGAGGCGAGCAGGGCGTCGAGCGCGTAGGAGGCGACGCCCGGCCAGGAAAAGACCTTCTCGACCAGCACGTTGGCGCCGAGCATGGTGGAGAACACGATGCCCGCGATGGTGAGCACCGGCAGGATGGCGTTGCGCAACGCGTAGGTGACCACGATGCGCGGGGGCGACAGGCCGACCGAGCGGGCCGTGCGCACGAAGTCGCTGCCGAGCACCGCCAGCATCGAGGCGCGGGTGATGCGGGCGAGCGGCGCGATCACGAACAGCGCCATGGTGAGGGCCGGCAGCAGGAGCTGACCGGCGGCGGCGCGCCAGCCCTCCCCATCGCCCGTCATGGCGAAATCGACCAGCAGGAAGCCGGTGATGTCGGGCGGAGAGGCCGAAAAGACGTCGAGGCGCCCGGTCGGGTCGGGGGCGAGGCCGAGCAGGTAGTAGAAGACGTAGATCAGCAGCAGCCCCGACACGAAGGTCGGCACGCAGACACCGAGGGAGCAGAGGAGCCGCACGCCGTGGTCGAGGGGCGAGCCCGGCCGCAGGGCCGCGAGCGTGCCGAGCGGGATCGCGAGGAGGAGTGCCAGCACCAGGGCCGCCAGCGTGAGCTCGAGGGAGGCGGGCAGCCGCTCGCGCAGGTCCTTCACCACCGGCTGGCCGGTGGTCATCGAGCGCCCGAGATGTCCCGAGGCGACGTCGCCGAGGTAGCGCACGAGCTGCTCGGGGATCGGCCGGTCGAGACCCATCTGCTTGCGCACGGCCTCGATCTCGGCCTGGCCCGCATTGGGGCCGGAGGCGAAGAACACCGCCGGGTCGCCCGGTAGCACCCGCATCAGCAGGAAGGTGAAGACCAGGACGCCGATCAGGGCCGGCACGGAGGACATGAGCCGCCTTCCGGCCCGCAAGGCCGTGGCGCCGGTCGTCCGCATCATCACCATGCCGTCACCTCATGGGCTGAGGTCATTTGCGCACCAGGTCGCGGTAATCGACCTGCCGGTGGAACTGGTAGACGTAGCCGTCGACCGAGGGCTGCATCACCGCGTCCTGGTTCGGCTGCCAGATCGGGATCTGCGGCATCGCGGCGAAGTGGATCGCGTTGAGGGCCCGCGCGTCCTCGTCGTACTTCGCCTTGTCCTGCTCGAAGCGGGCCGCGTTGGCGATCCGTACGATCTCGGGATCGTCGATCGAGGAATAATTCCAGCGCTGGTTGCCGGTGTAGAAGTTGCGGAAGAAGTAGTCGTTCGAGGGCAGCCAGGCGACGATGCCCTCGGTGAAGAACGGCAGCTTCTTGTCGCTGATCTGCGTCGACATCTGAGCGTCGGGCAGCTTCTGGACCTCGACCTTGATGCCGATCTTGGCGAGCGACTCGCGGATCAGCGCCGCCATCGGCTCCGCGGTGGCGGCCTGGCCGACGTTGAAGCTGAAGGTGGTCTCGAAGCCGTTCGGCAGCCCGGCCTTCTCCAGGTGCTTCCTCGCCTCGGCAAGGTCGAGCTTCACCGGCTGCGCGATCGGGAAGCCGCCGCTCGGCGGGCGCCCGTCCGGCCAGTCGCCGTCGAAGAGCGGCGTGCCGCGCCCGAACAGGGCCGCCTTGAACAGGTCCGCGTACGGGAGCGCGTAGGCGATGGCCCGGCGCACCTCGACGTTGTCGAAGGGCGGCAGCTTGGTGTTGAAGGAGATCAGCGTCAGCGCGTTGAACTGCGGCGTCGAGATCACCTTCAGCTTGCCGCGCGTCTGCAGGGCCGCGGCGTCGTTGGCCTGCAGGTCGATGACGATGTCGGCGTCGCCGCGCTCGACGAGGTTCGAGCGGGTGGCCGGGTCGGGGATCGTCTGGACGATCAGGCGCTTGAAGGCGGCGGGCTTGTCCGGGGCGGCTCCGGTCCAGGCCTCGTTCCGGCGCAGGATCACCTGCTCGCCGGGCTTGAACACCTCGACCCGGTAGGCGCCGCTGCCCGCGGTGTTGGATTTCAGCCAGTCCTGCGCCCAGGGATCCTCGGCCGTGGCGTGCTGCTTGGCGAGTTTGGCGTTGAAGATGATCGGGTAGACGGTGGCGAGGTTCGGGAGCGCCAGCCGGTCGGGCTTGGGCAGCGTCACCACGACGGTGTGGGGATCGATCACCTTGAACTGGTCGGGGCTGGTTAGCGAGCCGGTCAGGAGCTGGGGCCCGGCCAGGGACTTGGCCGAGACGGCGCGGTCGAGGGACCACTTCACGTCGTCGGCCGTCACCGGGCTGCCGTCCTGGAACGTGGCGTCCGGGCGCAGGTGGAAGGTGATCGTCAGCCCGTCCGGCGACACGTCGTAGCTCTGCGCGAGTTCGCCGCGGACGCTGTCGAGGTCGAACACCCAGTTGTCGCCGAGCTTCTTGCGGCCGAACGACACCAGCCGGTCGTAGGTCGAGAGGCTGACCGCGAAAGCCTCGCGCGTGGTGCCGGGCATGGTCGGGTCGAGGGTGTTGACGCTGGCGCCCGTCACGTAGCGCAGGGTCTCGGCGCGGGTCTGGGCGGAGGCCGGGGCCGCGAGGCCCATCGCGATCACCAGGGCGGCGGCGCCGAACAGCGCACGGGCTCGCAAACTCATCCTGCTCGGCTCCGATGGTTCCGGACGGGGCGAGGTCCGGTGCAGCGGACGCTCACGCGCTGTCACTGGCAGGTCCCGTTCTTGGCAAGTCCCGTTCCAGTTGCGCCCGGGCGACGCAGGACGGCCTGCGGCAGGTCGTAGGCCCGGAAGTCGGCCCAGTGCCGCTCCACATCGGCGCGGAACAGGCCGCGGGTGATCCCGGACACGAGCTTCGGCACCGCGATGGTCATGGCGTTGATGGACGAACCGGAGGGGCCGAAGCTCATGGTCGCGGCGATGCCGAACAGGTGGATGTCCCTGATCCAGGGCGTCTCGCCGGGGTCGCGCTCGACAAAGGCGTAGTCGTCGGCGAGGTACGGGTAGGTGGACAACCGGGCATCCGCCTCCTCGGCGGGCGGCACGTAGCGGTCGCCCCAGGTGGCGATGTTGCGGGCGAAGGCGCCGAGCTCCGGCCGGGCGGCGAAGTCGGTCTCGATGCCGGTCGCCGCGATGACGAAGTCCGCGGCGATCGCGCCTTGCGGCGTCTCGAGCACCACGCCCTCCCCGGCCATCCGGGCCGCCCGCACCGGCGCCCCCTCGTGCAGCGCGAAGACCTCGTGGCGGGCGCAGCGGTCGTAGGTCGCCTGCGGGAAACCCTCGCGCATGGTGAGGATCGCCGCCATGAAGCGCCAGCGCCACGCGTCGTCGAGATCCGAGAGGTGGCGCAGGAAGCCCGCGAAGGTCAGCCAGCGATAGGGCTGCACGACCTGCGGCACCGCGCGGCGGCAGAGAAGGTGCACCCGCGCCCCGGCCTCCAGCGCCGTCGCGGCGTTGTCGAAGGCCGAGGCGCCCGCGCCGATCACCGCGACGGTGCGGCCGCGCAAAGCCGCGAAGTCGATCGGGTCGGCGGTCGTGGCCTTGCGGTGCGCCGGAAGGCCGTCGAGGACCGGGAGGCTGGCCCAGCGCCCCATCCCCTCCTGACCCGTCGCCAGCACGACCTTGCGCGCGTGCAGAATCTCCGGCGCGCTGTCCGCCGGCTGGATCGCGACGGCGAGAAGGCCGCCCGCCTCCGGAGCGATGCCGGTGACCGCGGCGCCGTTGCGGACCGGGATCCCGGTCACGTCCCGGTACCAGGCGAGATAGGCCGCCCAGTGCTCCTTGGGGATGAGGTCGAGATCGCGCCAGCTCGCCTCGCCGAACCGGGCCTCGTGCCAGGACTGGTAGGTCAGGCTCGGGAGGCCGAGGTCGGGGCCGGTGAAGTCCTTCGGGCTGCGCAGGGTGTGCATGCGGGCGTAGGTCAGCCACGGCCCCTCGCGACCGGCCGCGGCGCGGTCGAGCACCAGGAGGTTGGTCACGCCCGAACGCATCAGCCCGAAGGCGGTGGCGAGGCCGGATTGTCCGGCTCCGACGATCACCACGTCGAGAGAAGGCGCGCCGTCCGGGCCGGGGCGCGGCACCAGCCAGGGCGCGCGCGGATGTGCGGTGCGGGCGAGGTCGTCCGCGACCCGGCGGGCGAGGGAGGCGAGGCGGTCGCTCGCGATGCCCGTGCTCATGCGGCGAGCCACCCGCCATCGACCGCGAGCGTGCTGCCGGTGGTGAAGCTCGCGGCATCGCTGGCGAGAAACAGGGCAGCCTCGGCGACCTCCTCCGGCCTCCCGAAGCGGCCCAGAGCGTGGCGGGTCCGTGAGCGCTCCTCCGGCACCGAGGGGTCGGGGTGGCGGGCGAAGCTGCGGCGCAGGAGCGGGGTTTCGATCGCCCCCGGGACGACGGCGTTCACCCGGATGTTGTCCGGCGCGTAGTCGAGCGCCATGGTGCGGGTCAGGCTCAGGATCGCCCCCTTGGCGGCGATGTAGGCGCTGTTCCCCCGGCCGCCGGCGAGCGCGAGCTGGGAGGCGACGGTGACGATCGCTCCGCCGCCCCGGCGCTGCATGGCCGGGATCACGGCGCGGCTCCACAGCCAGGTGCCGCCCACATGGGCGCGGAACACCGCCTCCCAGTCGGCCGGATCGGTCGTCGTGACGGTGCCGCCGCAGGAGAAGCCGGCCGCCGCGACCAGGATGTCGATCCGGCCGAACCGGGCCAGCACCGCGGCGGCATCCGCCTGGGCAGCGTCGGGATCGCCGACGTCGGAGGCGAGCGCCACCGCGTCCGCGAGGGCGGCAGCGACGCCGCGCGCGCCCTCGCCGTCGCGGTCGACGACCGCCACGCGGGCGCCCTCCCGGGCGAAGAGGCGCGCCGTCGCCGCGCCGATGCCCGAGGCGCCCCCGGTGATCACCGCGACCTTGTCCTGCAGCCTCATCGGCGCTCCCCGTGCTCGGCGTCCCGGGGACGAGCGTCTCGTCACCGCGGCGCCCCCCCGCACGCAACCCGTGTTCCACCCGGTCGCCCCGCGCCGCCGCGGCCCGCGTCACGGGGTGACCCGCGGCCGGCCACCTCGGGACGCCGCCGACGATGAAGTCCACCGCCTCTTGACCGTCCGGGAGACGCGCAGTCTCCTCGCAGCCGCCAAAACGCACGGACTCGTCCATTGCGGGCGCGGGGTCGAGCCGCGAGGATGGCAGCGCTGTCAGAGCAGGTGCCCCGATGATCATCAACCGCCGCGAAGCGCTCATGACCGCCGGCGCCCTGGCGCTCGGTGCCGCCTCCCGGGGGACCGCCGCACGGGCCGAGGGCGCGCGCCGCGGCGGCGTGCTGACCGTCCAGCTCAACGGTGAGCAGCGCGTGCTGAACCCGGCGATCCGGGCCTCGACCGGCGTCTACATCATCACCTCGAAGATCATGGAGCCGCTCGTCGACCTCGACCACGACGGAAAACCGGCGCCGGTGCTGGCGACCGCCTGGGAGGCGGCGCCGGACGGCAGGACCGTGACCTTCCGGCTGCGCGAGGGCGTGACCTGGCACGACGGCAAACCGTTCACGGCCGCGGACGTCCAGTACACCGCGATGGAGATGTGGAAGAAGTACCTGAATTACGGCACGCAGCTGCAGCTCTACCTGGAGGCGGTCGACACGCCGGACCCGCACACCGCCGTGTTCCGCTACTCCCGGCCGATGCCGCTCAACCTGCTGCTGCGGGCCCTGTGCGACCTCGGCTACGTGGCGCCCCGCCACGTCTTCGAGGGCACCAACGTGCTGGAGAATCCGGCCAACACCGCGCCCATCGGCACCGGTCCGTTCCGCTTCGTCGCCTACGAGCGCGGCCAGCACGTCATCGCGGAGCGCAACCCGGCCTATTGGCGCCCCGACTTCCCCTACCTCGACCGGATCGTCTGGCGCTTCATCGTCGACAAGGCGGCGGCGACCGCTGCCCTCGAGACCGGCCAGGTCCAGCTCTCGACCTACAACGCGCTGGCGCTCGCCGACCTCGACCGGCTGAAATCCGACCCGCGCTTCACCGTCTCCAGCAAGGGTCTGGAGGCCAACGCCTTCAACAACACCCTGGAGTTCAACACCCGCCGCAAGGAACTCGCCGACGTGCGGGTGCGGCGGGCGATCGCGCACGCGATCGACGTGCCGTTCTTCATCGAGAACTTCATCTACGGGCTCGGCAAGCCGGCCACCGGGCCGATCCCGTCCTCCCCGACGGCGTTCTACCCCGACAACCCGGCCCCCTACGCCTTCGACCCGAAGAGGTCGGCCGCGCTCCTCGACGAGGCCGGGTTCAAGCGCGGCGCCGGCGGCACGCGCTTCACGCTCAAGCTCGTGCCGATCATGAACGGCGAGGACGTGCCGCTGCTCGCCACCTTCATCCAGCAGTCGCTGCAGGCGGTCGGCATCCGGGTCGACATCGTCAACATCGACACCGCCGGCGCGCTCGCGACGGTCTACCGCGACTGGAACTTCGATCTCGCGACCGGCTGGCACCAGTACCGCGGCGACCCCGCCGTCTCGACCACCGTCTGGTACCGCTCCGGCTCGCCCAAGGGCGCGCCCTGGACCAACCAGTACGGCTGGCAGTCGGACGCGGTCGACCGGCTCGTCGACGAGGCGGCGAGCGAGCTCGACCCCGCGAAGCGCAAGGCGCTCTACGCCCAGTGGGTCAAGGCCGTGAACGACGAGATCCCGGTCTGGATGATGACCGAGCGCACCTTCCTGTCGGCGACGAGCCGGCGCCTGCACAACGACCACAACATGCCGCGCTGGGGCTCGGGCGACTGGCACGACACCTGGATCGAGGCGTGACCCGCTCGCGCTCATGGCCATCCTGCTCCTCGCCCTGCGCCGCCTCGCTGCCAGCCTGCCGACGCTCCTCGTCATCCTGGCGGGGCTGTTCCTGCTGCTCCAGCTCGCCCCCGGCGACACGGTCGACGCGCTGATGGCCCAGATGGGCGGCGGCGATCCGGCCACTGCCGCCGAGCTGCGGCGCTTCTACGGGCTCGACCTCTCGACCGCCGCCCAGCTCGGGCGCTACCTCTGGCGGCTGGTGCAGCTCGACCTCGGCCAGTCGGCGATCTACGGCAAGCCCGTCGCCACCGTCATCGCCGAGCGCCTGCCCGTGACCCTGACGCTGATGGGCGCCGCCCTGACCCTCGCCTTCGCGGGCGGCACGCTGCTCGGCATCGTGGCGGCGCGGCGCGTCGCGCGCTGGCCCGACACGCTGATCTCGACGCTCGGCCTCGTCTTCTACGCCACCCCGTCGTTCTGGTTCGGCCTGATGGGGATCGTGCTGTTCGCGATCCGCCTCGGCTGGCTGCCGGCCGGCGGGATCGAGGAGGTGGGCGCGGGCCTCACCGGGCTCGCGCGGGCGCTCGACATGGCCCGCCACCTCGTCCTGCCGACCCTGACGCTGGCCCTCGTCTTCCTCGCCACCTACCTGCGGATCATGCGGGCCTCGATGCTGGAGGTGATGAGCCTCGACTTCGTCCGCACCGCCCGGGCCAAGGGCCAGACCGAGACCGCCATCGTGGTCCGGCACGCCCTGCGCAACGCGCTGCTGCCGATGGTGACGCTGGTCGGGCTCCAGGCCGGCACGATGCTGGGCGGCTCGGTGGTGGTCGAGAGCGTGTTCGCGCTGCCGGGCCTCGGCCGCCTCGCCTACGAGGCGGTGGTGCAGCGCGACCTCAACACCCTGCTCGGCATCGTGTTCGTCTCGGCGCTGCTGGTCATCGCGGTCAACTTCGCGGTCGACCTCGTCTACGGGCGGCTCGACCCGCGCATCGCGGCGGGGCGATGAGGATGGCAGCCCTGCGGCGCTTCCTGCGCAACCCCGCCGCCCTCCTCGGTGCGATCCTGCTCCTCCTGGTGATCGCCACCGCCCTCGCCGCGCCTCTGCTGTTCCCGAAGGACCCGCTCGGCCTCGCCGGACGGCCGCTGCAATGGCCCTTCGCCAATGCCCGGGTCTGGCTCGGCACCGATGCGAGCGGGCGCGACATCGCCGCCCAGATCTTCCACGGCGCCCGGGTCTCGCTGCTGATCGGGCTCGTCGCGACCGTGATCGCGGTGGCGATCGGGGTCGTCGTCGGGGCGCTCGCCGGCTATTACGGCGGCCTCGTCGACGACGCCCTGATGCGGGTCACCGAGGCGTTCCAGACCCTGCCCAACTTCCTGCTGCTGCTCGTGCTCGTCGCGGTGTTCGGCTCGGAGATCACGACCGTCACGGTGGCGATCGGGCTCGTCTCCTGGCCGGCCCCGGCCCGGCTCACCCGGGCCGAGTTCCTCACCCTGCGCCAGCGCGAATTCGTGCAGGCCTGCCGGGTGCTCGGCATGGGCGACGTGCGCATCATCTTCCGGGAGATCCTGCCGAACGCGCTGCCGCCGGTGATCGTCTACGCCAGCGTCGTCATGGCGGTGGCGATCCTGCTCGAGAGCGCGCTCGCCTTCCTGAACCTGTCGGACCCGAACGTCGCCTCCTGGGGCAACCTGATCGGGGCGGGCCGCGGAGTCCTGCGCACGCAATGGTACGTGTCGGCAATCCCCGGCCTCGCGATCCTGGTGACGGTGCTGGCGGTCTCGCTCGTCGGCCAGGGCCTCAACGACGCCCTCAACCCGCGCCTGCGCGGGTCGACCCCGCTCAGGGCCGCGCCGTGAACGCCCCCGTCCCGCCGGTCCCGCTCCTCGCGGTGGACAACCTCTCGGTGCGGCTGCCGCCCGGCGCCGACCGGACCCACGCGCTCTCGGGCGTCACCCTGAACTTGGCGGAGGACGAGATCCTGTGCGTGGTGGGGGAGAGCGGCTCGGGCAAGTCGGTGCTCGCCAACACGGTGATGCGCCTGCTGCCGCCGGGCGTGATCCCTGAGTGCGGCCGCGTCGCGTTCCGGGGGCGCGACCTCCTGGCGGCGCCCGAGCCCGAGATGCGCCGCATCCGCGGCTCCGGGATCGGCATGATCTTCCAGGAGCCGATGACGGCGCTCAACCCGCTGCGCCGGGCCGGCGACCAGGTCGCGGAGGTCTTCCGCATCCACACGCGGTTCGGCCGCGAGGAGATCCGGGCCCGCACCCTGGCGCTCCTCGCCGAGGTGCGCCTGCCCGACCCGGAGGCGGCGCTGCGGGCCTACCCGCACGAATTGTCGGGCGGCCAGCGCCAGCGGGTGATGATCGCCATGGCGCTGGCCCTGGAGCCGCCCCTGCTCATCGCCGACGAACCGACCACGGCCCTCGACGTGACCACGCAGGGGCGCATCCTGGCGCTCATCCGCGACATCCAGCGCCGGCGCGGCATGGGGGTCCTGTTCATCACCCACGATTTCGGGGTGGTGGCCGAGATCGCCGACCGGGTCGCGGTGATGCAGGCGGGGCGCCTCGTCGAGGCGGGCCCGGCCGACGCGGTGCTCAACCGCCCGCGCGAACCCTATACCCGTGCGCTGATCGCCGCCGTCCCGCCCCTCGCGCCGCGGGCGCCGCGGGAGGTCAGCGGCGCGCCGCCGATCCTGACCCTGACGGGCGTCTCGAAGACCTACCGCACCGGCGGCCTGCTGCCGGGACGCCGCCGGGTGACCCGCGCGGTGCGAGACGTGAGCCTCGCCCTGCCGCGCGGCACGACCCTCGGCATCGTGGGCGAGAGCGGCTCGGGCAAGTCGACCCTGGCGCGCTGCATCGTGCGCCTCCTCGACCCGGATTCCGGCAGGATCCTCCTCGGCGACACCGACCTCGCCACGCTCTCCCGCCGGGCGATGCGCGCCCAGGCGCGACGCGTCCAGATGGTGTTCCAGGATCCCTTCGCGTCCCTCAACCCGCGGCGGCGGGCCGGCGAGCTCGTGGCGCAGGGGCCGATGCTCCAGGGCGTGTCCCGGTCCGCGGCGCTCGCCCGGGCGCGGGAGCTGTTCGGGCTCGTCGGACTCGATCCGGCGGCGATGGACCGTTTCCCGCACGAGTTCTCGGGCGGGCAGCGCCAGCGCATCGGGCTCGCCCGGGCGCTCGCGCTCGAACCCGAGGTGCTGGTGGCCGACGAACCGGTCTCGGCCCTCGACGTCTCGGTCCAGGCCCAGGTGCTGGCCCTGCTCGACTCCCTGCGCGCGCGCCTCGGCCTGTCGATGCTGTTCATCACCCACGACCTGCGGGTGGCGGGCCAGATCTGCGACGCGGTCGCGGTGATGAAGGACGGCGCCGTGGTCGAGGCCGGGCCGACCGCCGCGGTCTTCGGCGACCCGCAGGCCGCCTACACACGGGCGCTGCTGGAGGCCGTGCCCGGCCGCAGCTGGATCCCTGGCCGGCCGCAGGACCGCGACGCCCCCGTGCCCGCCGCGTAGACACGTATCCCTAGGAGGTCCCGCCATGCCGCTCACCCTCGACCACGTCGTCATCGCGGTCGCCGACCTCGACCGAGCCCTCGCCGATTACGCGGCGCTCGGCTTCACGGTGATCCGCGGCGGCGAGCATCAGAACGGCATCACCCACAACGTGCTGGTGGTGCTGGAGGATGGCGCCTACCTGGAGCTGATCGCCTTCAAGCGTCCGGACCCGGGCAACCGCTGGTCCGAGGTCTATCACCGGGCCGGCGAGGGCTTCCTCGACCACGCGCTCCTGCCCGGCGCCATCGAGGCGGACGTGGCGGCGGCGCAGGCGCGCGGGCTCGACATCGCGGACCCGGTGCCCGGCGGGCGGCACCGGCCGGACGGGGCGCGCCTCGACTGGAAGACCGCCCGGGCGCCCGGCTCCGACGTGCCGTTCCTGTGCGGCGACGTCACGCCCCGGGCCCTGCGCGTGCAGGAAGGCGACGTGCGCCGTCACGCGAACGGCGTCACCGGGGTCGCGCGCCTCACCGTGGCGGTCCGCGACGTCGCGGCCTCGCGGGCGCGCTACGCGGCGCTGCTGGGCGCCGGCGCCGACGCTCCGATCCGAGAGGCCGAGGTGGCGGGCGCCCCCGCCCGGATCGTGACGCTTTCGCTCGGCGACGGCACCACCGTCACCCTGGCGAGCCCGGTCGGCGCCGGGGGCGCCCTCGCCGAGGCGCTCGCGGAGCGGGGCGAGGGCCCGTTCGCTGTGGTGTTCCGGGCCGGGCGCGCGGCCGGCGACCTCGACGTGGGCTTGAGCCACGGGGCGCGGCTGGCGGTCGTGGGGCCGGAGGGGTGAGACGCCGGACGGCACCACGGCCCGGCGGCCTCACGGCTGCCCGGCCGGCCCGAGGTCGCCGCCCCCGTGCGCCCGCATCCGCGCGATGGCGCGGCCGGCATCCGCCGCGACCGTCGCCGGCGTCGGGCAGCCGGTTCTAGAACCGGACCCGGGCGTTCCTCGTTCAGGCGTCGACCACCGTCGTCCGGGCGTGCCGACGTCGCGTGGGCGGGCGGGCCTTCCGTCCGCGGCCGGTCACCTCGGCGTCCGAGCGACCGATTCCCTGGGCGGTGATCGTCGCACTCACGCCGTCAGCGCGAGAAGGTCGGACCTCTCCGCCGATCCGCATGTCCGCCGCCCGCACGAGAAAGCCCGATCGCGTTTCGCGGGCCGCCTCCGCGGCGCGATCGATCCGGCGCAGGTCGCGCTCATCCATGGTCAGGTTGACCCGCACCGTCTTCCCCGGGAGATCGACGTCGACCAGTCCCACCATGCCATCCGCCGCGTCCTCACGAAACGTGGCGTCCGCGCTCAACTCGTCCAGGCTGCGCGGCGCGGGCACCTCGAGACCGTCCTCGACCATGCCCCCCACGTGGAAGGTCAGCACCTCGGCCGCCTTGCGATAGAGCGTGTCGAGATCATCCGCTCCGGTGATCGCGCCGGGGAAGTCGGGGAACGACGCCCCGTAGTTGCCACGGGTGCCGTGGATCAGAACGACGACCTTCGCCATGGCGGCTTCTCCTCACCAATCCCACCCGGCCTGCCGGTAGAGGTTGCGCAGCGTCCCCACCGGGACCTCCTTGCGGCCGGTATCGACCGACACCCGGCCGGGCATGGTCGGGTGCTTGAACTGGACATGATCGCCCGGTCCCTTGCGGGCCTCGACCCATCCGTCTTCCCGAAGCCGCTTCAGGATGTCCCGCATCTTGGCAGAGTGGTCGGTGCGGGACATCGCTCTGCTCCGTCAGATGCGCATTGATGCGCACTGACGTGGCGGCAGTCAAGGATGGTGCGTCTTGAATGTGCTGACGCGAACGGCCGACTGGTCAGGTTGGGTGCACGGCGCGATAGGGGTCGACCGCAGGCGCGGCCACTTCGTAACGTCGTCGGCGGGGGAACAGCGAGCCAATCCGCGCTTGTCCTGCATGAGACCCGTAGACGCGTAAGCCGCCGGGGTCTCTCAACGGACGCCAAAGCCCCTTGAAACGACGTGCCCGCCGAGTGGCGGGGCCGGAGGACTGAGAAGCCGGAGGCCGACGCGGCCCGGCAGCCTCACCGCTCCCCGGGCGGCACGAAGTACCCGGTCGGCCCGAGCTCGTCGTCCTCGTGCGCCCGCATCCGCTCGACGTAGCGGTCGGCATCCGCCGCGAACAGGTCGCGCACGAGGGCCTGGGCCAGCCGCGTCGCCCCAATGCCGAGGCCCGGGATGTCGCCCGCGAGCGCCCCGTGGCTCAGCGTGACGCCCCAGTTGAAGACGTGGAGCCGGCCGAGATCCGGGCAGGCGCCGGGCTCCCGCTCCAGGAGCTGCATGCCGTCGCCGAGATACGGGAAGCGCGCCGCCTCCGGGTGCGCGGCGGCCTCCGCGGCCAGGACCCGCTCGCCCCAGGTGAGGATCGCGTCCCGGAACGCCGCCAGTTCGGCGCGCCGCACGAGGTCGACCTCGAAGCCCGCCGCCACCACGGCGGCGTCGACCGGGGTGCGGCCGCGCGCCGTCTCCACCACGAGCCCGCCCGGCGCCTCGGCGATGCCCGTCCAGCCCTCGCCGAAGCGGATGGCGAAGCCCGGGTGGCGGGTACAGCGCAGGACCGATTCGTGGGGCGGCGGCGTGCCCTCCCCCATCATGTAGGTGGTAATCGCCCAGCGCTGCCGGTCGTCGAGGGCGGCGTAGCCGCGCAGGAAGCCCGGGAAGGAGGCCCACTTGGATTTGTTCACCTGCGGGAAGTGGCGCCGGCGCACGAACAGGACCACCTCGGCCGCGCCCGCCTCCAGGGCCGCGGCGGCGTTGTCGGCCGCCGAGGCCGAGGCGCCGAGCACCGCCACCCGGCCGCCGCGGAAGCGGGCGAAGTCGATCGGGTCGGAGGCGTGGAACAGGCGGCCGGACCCCTCCGTGCCAAAGGCCGGCATCCGCCGCCCGCCGGAGCCGTCCCGGCCGCAGGCCAGCACCACCTTGCGGGCGTGGACCGTCTCGGGTCCCGCCGGCCCCGCGAGGGCGGCGCCGACGAGCCCGCCGGCCGGCCACAGGTGCTCCAGCGCGGTGTCGTTCTCCACCGGGATACCCGCTGTCTCGCGCACCCAGAGCAGGTAGCGCAGCCAGTCGAGGCGCGGGATCTTGGTGAGGTCGCGCCACCCGGCCTCGCCGACCTGCGCCTCCCACCACGCCCGGAAGGTCAGGGACGGGATGCCGAGATCCGGCCCCGTCAGGTGCTTGGGCGAGCGCAGGGTCTCCATGCGGGCGAAGGTGCCCCACGGCCCCTCGGCCCCGCGCGGGGCCCGGTCGATCACCCGGATGTTGGAGACGCCCTCCCGCAAGAGCGCGAAGGCGGCGGTCTGCCCGCACATGCCGGCGCCGACCACGAGCACGTCGAGGGCCGGCCGCCCGTCGGGCCCCTCGGCCGGCAGCGTCCAGGCCGCCGGTGGGTGGTTGAGGCGCGCGAGGTCGCGCCGCACCTCGGCCGCCAAGGCCGCCAACCCCGAACCGGCCGGCCTCTTCACGGACGCGTCGTCGTGGTGGATATCCATGCCCGATCCGTCCCGGAGGCACCCCGATGCCCGCATTGTCCTGCTTCTACACGCTGTCGTCGCCCTGGGCCTATCTCGGCGGGCCGCAGCTTCAGGACATCGTGCGCCGCCACCGCGCCCGGCTGGTGCTGAAGCCCTTCGACTTCCAGGCCGTGGTGCCGCGGACCGGGGGCGTCCCGATCCGGACCCGGCCGCAGCCGCGACGCGATTATCACGCCGTCGAGCTGGCGCGCTGGCGCGACTACCTCGGCCTGCCGCTCCACGTCACCCCGCGCCACTACCCGATGGAGAACCCGCCCGAGGGCTGGAACAAGCCCGCCGGCTACATGGTCATCGCCGCCCAGCAGGCCGGCCTCGATGCGTTCGGCCTCTCGCACGCGCTCCTGCGCGCCCTGTGGGCGGAGGAGCGCGACATCGCCGACCCGGGCGTGCGGCAGGCCATCGCCGACGAGAACGGGCTGCCGGGCGCGGCCCTGCTCGCGGCGGAGGGCAGCGATCCCGTCCAGGCGGAGTACCGGGAGAACAGCCGGGACGCGGAGCGCCTCGGCGTCTTCGGCTCACCCACGATCGTGCTCGACGGCGAGCTGTTCTGGGGTCAGGACCGGCTCGGCTTCGTCGACCGGGCGCTCGCCCGCGCCTCGCGCTAGAGCATTTTCCGACGAAGTGGATACCGGGTCGTCGCAGAAAATGCGGAAAAATCAATGACCTCGAGCAGTGTCCGATTCACTGTCATCGGACACTGCTCGAGGTCCGCGATGAAGCCGGCCGTCCGGCGCGGCCCACGGGACGCGCTTCGACCGAAGCGGTCACGGAGCCGGGATCACGTGTCCTCCGTCGGGCGGAAGCACGGGATGGGCATTCCGCTCCGCGAGCGCTCGAACACGAGGGTCACGGCCTGGCCGACGGCCAGCGCGTCCGCGTCGCACGAGACGAGGCTCGTCATCATGATCGGGCCCTCCTCCAGGGCGACGTACGCGACCGTGCGCGGCGGCGCCTCGCGGGCCAGCACCGTGTAGCTGTAGAGCGTGCCGCGTCCGGACGCTTCCTCCCAGGCGGTCTCGCCGAGGCAGAACGGGCACAGGGCGCGCGGGTACCAGTGGGCCTTGCCGCAGGACCCGCAGCGCCGCAGCAGGAAGCGGCCCTCGCGCGCCGCCGCCACGAAGGGGGCACTCTCGGGACTCTCGGGCGGGTCCGGCCAGAGCCCGTCCCGGCTGTCGATCGGCACCATCGCTCACTCCCTCCCGAGCACCAGCGTCGCGGCGCCGTGACGGCTGCCGAGGAGCCCCCCGATCCCGGTCGCAACGGCGAGATCGCAGTCGCGGACCTGCACGGCGGGATGCGCCTCGCCGCGCAGCTGCCGCACCGCCTCGATCACCTTGGTCATGCCGCCCCGGTTGGCCGGGTGGTTGTTGCACAGGCCCCCGCCGTCGGTGTTGAAGGGCAGCCGCCCGCTCCCGGCGATCAGGTTGCCGTCGGCGACGAAGCGCCCGCCCTGTCCCTTCTCGCAGAAGCCCAGATCCTCGATCTGCATCAGCACCGTGATGGTGAAGCTGTCGTAGATCGACGCGTACTTGATGTCGGCGGGCGTCACGCCCGCCTCCGCGAAGGCGGTCGGTCCCGAGCGGCGGGCGGCCGACCACGTCAGGTCGACCTCGCCGCCGCACTGGCCCTTGGCGGATTCGCCCGCGCCCCTCACGCGCACGAGCGGGCGCTTCAGGCTGCGGGCGATCTCGGGCCTCGTCACCACCAGGGCGCCGCCGCCGTCGCTGACCACGCAGCAATCGAGCCGGTGGAGTGGGTCGGCGATGAGCGGCGAGGCCAGCACGTCGGCCACGCTCACCACGTCGCGCAGCATCGCGTGCGGGTTGTGCTGGGCGTGGTGCGAGGCCGCGACCTTGATCCAGGCGAGCTGCTCCGGCGTCGTGCCGAACTCGTGCATGTGCCGGCGGGCGCAGAGCGCGTAGAGGTTCACCGTGGTCGGCCCGAACGGCGCCTCCCAGGGGCTGTCGGGCGCGTCCGCGATGACGGGCCGCGCCGCCGTGCCGGAATGGCCGGCGCTGCGCGCCCGCCCGGCGAGCGTGATCAGGGCGACGGTGCACGCGCCCATCGCGATCGCCTGGGCGGCGTGCGCCACGTGGGCGATGTAGGACGCGCCGCCGAGGTCGGTGCTGTCGAGGTGGCGCAGGTTCAGGTTGAGGTAATCGGCCATCGCCAGGGGCCCGAGGCCGGGCGCGTCCCCGGCGCAGAAATAGCCGTCGACGTCGTCCTTGGTGAGCCCGGCATCGGCGAGCGCGCCGGCGGCGACCTCCGCGTGGAGCTGGGCCACGGATCTGTCCGGGGCCTTGCGGGTCGGGTGCTCGTAGGCCCCCGCGATGTAGGCGCGTCCGTTGATGGTCATGGGTCACACCGGGTCCCAGGAGAACACGTCGGGGCTGCGGTCGAGGGGGGCGAGGTGGGCGCGCAGGGCCGGCAGGGCGTGCGCCGCGATGGTCTCCGGCGTCCAGCCCTCGGCGCGGTGCACGCCGCGCACCGGGCGCGGGTGGTTGAAGACGAAGAGCTCGTTGTGGCGCGCCGCGAAGATCTGGCCGGTGACGTCGCGCGCCGCCTCGGAGGCGAGGAAGACCGCGAGCGGCGCGTTCTTCTCCGGCCCCATCGCCTGCAGCTTGGCGACCCGGGCCTTCTGCTCGGGCGTCTCGGCGGGGATCGCGCTCGTCATGCGGCTCCAGGCGAAGGGGGCGATGCAGTTGGAGCGCACGCCGAAGCGGGCCATGTCGAGGGCGATCGACTTCGACAGGGCGGCGATGCCGAGCTTGGCCGCCGCGTAGTTCGCCTGGCCGGTATTGCCGATCAGCCCCGAGGTCGAGGTCATGTGCACGTAGGCGCCCGCGCTCTGGCGCCGGAAGGGCTCGGCCGCCGCCCGTGCGACGAAGAAGCTGCCGTTGAGGTGGACGTTGATCACCGACAGCCACTCGTCCGGCGACATTTTGTGGAAGATCTGGTCGCGCAGGATGCCCGCGTTGTTGACCACGATGTCGATGCGCCCGAAGGCGTCCAGCGCCGTGGCGACGATGCGCTGCGCCGCCTCCCACTCCGCCACCGTGTCGGTGCTGAGGACGGCCTCGCCCCCGCGCTGCTCGATGATCCGGCGGGTCTGCTCGCCGGGGGTGGAGGAGGTCTCGCCGAGCCCGCTCAGGCTCGCCCCGACGTCGTTGACGACCACCCGGGCGCCGGCGAGCGCCATGGCGAGCGCGATCTCGCGCCCGATGCCGCCGCCGGCCCCGGTGACGAGCGCAACCTGTCCGTCCAGCATCCCCATCCGGTTCCTCCCTGTCCTCACCGCCCGGTCCAGCGCGGCGGGCGCTTCTCCACGAAGGCGCGCGGGCCCTCGCGGTAATCCTCGGATTCCTGGATCCGCGCGCGCGCGGCGGCGCTCGCCGCCCTGAGGTCCGCCTCGTCCGCGTCGGCGGCGAAGCGGGCGACCGCGAGGCTCTCGCGCACCGCGAGCGGCGCGTTGGCGGCGATCACCTCCGCCAGCGTCACCGCCTCCTCCCGCGCCCGGCCCGCCGGGACGAGCCGGTTGACGAGGCCGAGCGCGTGGGCGCGCCCCGCGTCGAGGGGATGGCCGGTCAGGATCACCTCCAGGGCGACGGCGCGCGGGAGCGCCCGCGGCAGCCGGACGAGGCCGCCCGCTGCCGCGATCAGCCCGCGCCGTACCTCGGGCAGGCCGAAGCCGCTCCCCTCCCCCGCCACGATCAGGTCGCAGGCGAGCGCGATCTCGCAGCCCCCCGCGAGCGCGAGGCCGTCGACGGCGGCGATCCAGGGCTTGGCCCGCGCCGCGTGCACGAAGCCCGCGAAGCCGGCCTCCGGGAGCCACAGGCTGTCGGCCCCGCCCGCCGCCACGACCTTGAGGTCGGCGCCCGCGCAGAAGGCCCCGCAGGGCGAGCCGGCGAGGACCACCGCGCGGATCGCCGCCTCGGCCTCGGTCCAGGCGAGTGCCGCCGCGAGACCGCGGGCGAGGGCCGGATCGACGGCGTTGCGTGCCCGCGGCCGGTTCAGGGTGACGATGGCGACGTGCTCCCCGACGCGCTCGGTCAGGACGGGCTCGATCGGAGCGGAATCCTGCGCCATCACGCGGCCTCCCACTCGGCGAGCCCGTCCGGCGCCGTGCGTAAGGTCCCGGCGCGGCCGACGGGCGAGCGGTCGAGGGCGGTGAGGACCGCGAGCGTGTCCCGGTCGGCGGGCGGAACCCGCGCGAGCAGGCGCGCGCCGCCCTGGCGCAGCACGACCACGCCCTCCCGCGGTGCGCCCTCGCGGTCGAACAGCACCGTGTGGGTCTCGACCATCGCGAGGCCCGCCTGCCCCTCGGCGACCGGCGGGACCGGGCCGCGTCGCCGGTCGGCCTCCTCTTGCACGGAGGCCGGCGCCGTGCAGGCGGGCAGCGGCCGGCTCGCCAGCACCAGGGCGTGGTGCTTGGTCACGAACTCGCCCTGGCCGTAGAGGAGCCCGGCCGCGCCCGGCGCCTCGCGCAGGCGACGGACCATCGCGCAGGCCGCGTGCGCCATGTAGCCGTTGAGGGGGGCGCCGAAGAAGGTCAGCCCGCCCGCCACGGTCGGCACGGTCCCGGAAGGCAGGCCGAGGCTGCGCCGCGCCATCTTGGGCACGCAGGGAAAGCAGCTGTAGAGCTCGATCGCCGCGAGGTCGGGCGGCGCGAGGCCGGCCCGGCCGAGCGCCCCGGCGAGCACCGCGTCCTGGGCCGGCGCGTGGTCGAAGGCGTCGCGGGACAGCCAGTCCCGGGGCTCGCCCGCCGCGGCGCCGGGCCCGACATGGATCAGGCGGTGCTCGGGCAGGCCGGCCGCCCGGGCGGCCGCGAGGCTCGCGACGATCACGGCCGCGCCCTGGTTCACGACCGGATTCGCCACCATCAGCTTCGGGTAGGGCCAGGCGATCGGGCGGTTGCCGGCCGAGGGTTCGGCGATCTCCTCCGGGGTGACGGGCCGGCGCAGCCAGGCGGAGGGGTTGTCGGCCGCGACCCGGGCCATCGCCGCCCAGAGGGCGGCGGATTCCGCGCGTCCCTCCCGCGGGGTCTGGCCCCAGGCGGCCTGGCAGGCGTTCTCGTAGAGCGGGTAGACGAAGACCGGCTGCGACAGCCCGTGGCGCAAGGCCTGGGGGTGGAGGTAGTCGCGCACCCGCGGGTTGGTCCAGGCCGGGTCCGGCATCGTCCAGGGCGGGAGGGCGTCGCGCTCGGGGGCGAGCCCGGCCCTGCGCGCCGCGGCCGCGCTGTGCTCCGCCTCGCCGCTGCAGAGGGCCGCGGCCTCGCCCTCGCCGCGGGCGATCCGCTGCGCCGCCTCGTGCAGGAAGCGCACGGGCGTCTCGCCCCCGACCGGGCCGTAGGCGAGGCGGGCCGGGCGGTGGCCGATCAGGTCGGCGACGCGGCCGGGCAGGTCGGCATAGGGCCAGGACACCGCGTTGATCACGTCGAGGGAGCCGAGGCGGCCGAGGAAGCCGCCGCCCGCGTCGGCATCGGCGCGCCGCAGGGCCTCGGCCATCAGGGTGGCGGGTTCGGGGCCGAGCGGCCCCCGCCCCGGCGCGTCCGGCCGGTCGGCGACCTCGCCGATCCCGACGATGACGGGGATGCGCGCGGGGTCGGTCACGCCTCCTCCCCGATCTCGATCACCGCGTCGGCCGCGTAGGCGCCGTCCGGCAGGGCCAGCACCGGGTTGAGGTCGATCGCGGCGAGACGCGGGCCGGCCTGCGCGGCCAGGACCGAGAGCCGCGAGAGCATCCGGGCGAGGGCCGGCACGTCGCAGGGCGGCCGGCCGCGGGCGCCCAGCAGCAGGGGCGCGGCGCGGATCGACCGGATCATCGCCTCGGCCACGTCCTCGCCGAACGGGCAGCGCCGGACCACCACGTCCCGCATCACCTCGACGAAGACGCCCCCCAGCCCGACCATCGCCACCGGGCCGAAGACCGGGTCGCGCTGGATGCCGAGGATGCACTCGACGCCGCCCCGGATCTGGCGCGCCACCAGCACGCCCTCGATCCGCGCGGCCGGGGCGCGGCGGGCGGCGCGCTCGATCAGGGTGGCGAAGCCCCGGCGGACCGCCTCGGCATCGGCGACGTCGAGCAGCACGCCGCCGATCTCGGTCTTGTGCAGGATGTCGGGCGAAAGGATCTTCATCACCACCGGGAAGCCGAAGGTCTCGGCAGCGGCCACCGCCGCCTCCGGGTCGGCGCAGGCCGCCTCGGGCACCACCGCGATGCCGGCTCGCGCGAGGAGGCGTTTGGCCTCGGCCTCGCTCGGGGTCGTCGCCGGCAGCGGGATCTCGGGCACGGCCGGAGGTGCGGCGGGGTCCGGCGCCGCGAAGCTCGCCCCGAACCGGCCCATCGCGTCGAGGGCCACCACCGCCCGGGCCGGGTCCTCGTAGAGCAGGTAGCCGTCCTCCTCGTATTCCCGGTTGCGCTCCTCGCTGGCGAGGACCGAGAGGGCGTAGAGCCGGTCCGGGTGGCGTGCCTTGACGGCGTTGAGCTGGGCGCGGATCGCCGGCGCCATGCTGGGGGCACCGCCGATCTGGGTGAAGAAGGCGAGGATGGAGGCGTAGCCGCCCTCCGCGATCATCGTCTCGGTGAAGCGCCCGATCAGCGAGAGGTCGTTGAAGGCCTGCGCGGTGCAGTCGACCGGGTTGCGGGGGGCCGCGAAGGGCAGGATCGCCGTCAGCTGCGCCTGGGCGGCCTGCGGCATCTCCGGCATGGGCAGGCCCGCCGCCTCGGCCGCGTCCGAGATCAGCACGCCCGCGCCCCCCGAGATGGTGATGACCCCGAGCGTATTCGGCACCGGGTAGATCCGACGGGTCGCCGCGTAGGCGATGTCGATCAGCTCCTCGGTGGAGCGCGCCCGGATCGCGCCGTGCTCGGCGAGCACCGCACCGAACACCGCGTCGTCCCCGGCGATCGAGGCGGTGTGCGAGCGCGCCGCCGCGCTGCCCACCGCGCTGCGCCCGACCTTCATCGCCACGACGGGCTTGCGGGCGCGCCGCGCCGCCGCGAGGGCCGCCGCGAAGGCGGGCCCGTCCTGCACGCCCTCGACATAGGCCATGATCACGTCGAGGTCGTCGTCCCGCGCCATCCAGCCGATCGCATCCGCCACCGACAGGTCGGCCTCGTTGCCGGTGGTGACAAGCATGGCGGTGCCGATGCGGCGGTTGCGGCAGGCGGCGAACAGGTGGGTGCCGTAGGCCCCCGACTGGCTGGCGATCCCGATGCGGCCGGGAAGCGGGAAGCCGCCCTCCAGGGACGCCGAGAAGATCGGGTAGAAGCCGGTCGCCGCGTTGAACAGGCCGAGGCAGTTCGGTCCGAGGAGGCGCAGCCCGTGCGCGCGCGCCGCGGCGACGAGGCCCCGCTGCGCCGCCGCCCCGGCCTCGTCCACCTCGGCGAAGCCCGCCGTGAACATCACGGCGAAGCGGGTGCCGCGCGCGCCGAGTTCCTCTACCGCCCGCAGGGCCGCCTCGCCCGGCACCGCGATCACCGCCACGTCGGGCGCCCGCGGCAGGTCGGCGATCGACGGGAAGCAGGGCAGGCCCTGCACCTCGGCGCGGTTCGGATTGACCGGCAGGATCGCGCCCCGGAATCCGGCGCGCCGCATATAGGCGATCGGCCGGCCGCCGATGCGGGTCGCGTCGGCGGAGGCGCCGATGATCGCGACCGAGTCCGGCCGCACCAGGGCCGCGAGGTCGGCGGTCTGCTCTGCCATGGTCGAGGCCTCAGTTGCGGATGGAGGGGCAGCCGCCCTCGGCCAGCGGCCGGAAGGCCTGGTCGCCCGGCACCGTCTCGACGAGGTCGTAGAGGTCCCAGCGGCTCTTCGACTGCGCGGGCGTCTTGAACCGCATCAGGTACATGTCGTGGACCATGCGGCCGTCCTCCCGGACCTTCCCGCCCTGCGCGAAGAAGTCGTCGACCGGCGTGGCGCGCATCGTCGCCATCACCGGCCCTGCCTCGGTGGTGCCGGCATCCCGCACGGCCCTCAGATAGTGGCCGATCGCCGAGGTGACGCCGGCCTGGTAGGCGGTCGGCATCGCCTTGCGGCGGGCGAAGAAGCGCTGCGCATAGGCGCGCGTGGCGTCGGTGCGGTCCCAGTAGAAGCTGTCGGTGAACAGCGCGCCCTGCACCACGTCGAGGCCGAGCGAGGCCGCGTCCGTCAGCGTCACCTGGAGCGCCGCGACGATCCGGTCGGACTGCGTCATCCCGAACTCGTGCGCCTGCTTGATCGCGTTGGCGAAGTCGCTGCCCGCGTTGGCGAGCGCGATGACCTTGGCGGGCGAGGCCTGGGCCTGGAGCAGGAAGGACGAGAAGTCCGGCGTGCCGAAGGGGTGGCGGACCTTGCCGGCGACGCTGCCGCCCGCCGCCTCCACGGCCCGGGAGGCGTCGCGCTCCAGCGCGTGGCCGAAGGCGTAATCGGCGGTGAGGAAGAACCAGCTCTTGCCGCCGCGGGCGATCACCGCCTTGGCGGTGGCGTTCGAGGCGGCGTAGGTGTCGTAGGTCCACTGCACGCTCGTGGGCGAGCAGGATTTGCCGGTGAGGTCCGAGGATCCGGCGCCCGAGATCAGGAAGATCCTGCCCCGCTCGCGCGTGACCGCCTGGATGGCGAGGGCCACCGCCGAGTTCACGCCCTCCGCCACCACGTCGACGCCCTTCGTGTCGATCCAGTTGCGCACGATGGCCGAGGCGATGTCGGGCTTGTTCTGGTGATCGGCCGAGATGATCTCGATGCGCCGGCCGAGCACCGTCGGGCCGAAATCCTCCACCGCGAGTTCGGCGGCGGCGACGGAGCCCTCGCCGTTGCCCTCGCTGTACTGGCCGCTCATGTCGGTGATGATGCCGATGCGCAGCACGTCGCCGTCGGCCCGGGCCGCGGGGGCGGCCATCGCCGCCAGGACGGGCAGCGCCCATGTCAGAACCGCGAGAATTGAGACCTTCGGCTCTCGGCCTTTTACTCCACCCCCTTTTCCGGACGACTGCAGCGCCAGGGGATCTCCTTCCGCTGGCGCTGCAGTCGTCCGGAAAAGGGGGAGCCTGGACTCGGCCCAGGCGTTGATGACCATCCGCCCGGCGCGCCACGAGGCGCGATTCCACCGCCTGACTGCCATCCTGGTTCCTCCCGCCGCGTCCGAGCCCGTTTCCCGGGCCTCCGGCAAAATGGTGCTTCCATTTCACCCGCTGAACGATATTCTCATCCGTAAACGCACCGGAGTGCAAGGGGCGATCTCGGGCGAGGACGGACGGCATGAGCCAGGCCGGCGAGCGGATCGCGGTGATGGAGGTCGGCCGAGAGGTCGGGGCGGTGACCCAGGCCGTGGCGATCCTGCGGGCCGTGGCGGTCGCGCGGGAGGCGCTCGGGGTCACGGCGATCGCCCGCGCCGCGGGGGTGAGCCCCTCCACCACCCTCAACATCCTGCGCACGCTGGTCGGCGAGGGCTTCGTCACGGTGGCGCCGGACACCAAGACCTACCGGCTCGGTCTCGGGCTCCTCGAAGTGGCGCGCCCGCTCCTCAACCGGTCGGACGTCGAGCTGCTCCAGCCGGGCCTGCAGCAGGTCGCCACGGAGTTCGAGGCGACGGCGAGCGTCTGGCAGGTCGCCCCGGACGACAAGGCGCTGCTCCTCGGGCGGATCGTGCCGGCGAACGGCATCCATATCGAGTTCCGGCTCGCCACCCGCATCCCGGCCTACGCGGGCGCGATCGGCCGGGCGGTGGCGGCGGCCGGCCGCATCCCGCGCGCCACCATCCGGGCGCGCTACGGCGCGATCCGCTGGCACGTGCCGGTGCCCTTCGAGACCTTCCTGGCGGAGGTGGAGGCGAGCGCTGCGCGGGGCTACGCCGTCGATGTCGGGCGGCTGATCCGTGGCGTCACCTCGGTCGCCGCCGCGCTCTGCGACCGGACCGGGCGCCCGCGCCTCGTCGTGGCGGCCCACCTGTTCCAGGGCCAGCTCGCCGAGGAGGGGCTGGACGGGCTCGGCCTCGCCCTCGCGGCGCTGGTGCGCACGGCGCAACCCGCCATGTTCGGCACCGCCGACGCCTCCGTCGCCGAGGCGCCGCCGCGCCGCAGGAGCAGCCGATGAGCCAGGTGGACGCGACGCGCGCGCAGGCGTGGATGGACGACGTCGCCACGCCGGGCTTCCTGCGCCGGATGGCGGCCCTGCTCGACCGCGACGGGCAGGACGAGGCGCGCCGCACCGTGATCCCGCGGGGCTGGCACGTGGGCCTGTTCCCGAACGGCCTGCCGCAATCGGCGCTTCGGCCGGACGGCTACGCCGGGCCGGGCATCGCGCTGCCGGATCTCGGCCTGCCCCGGGTGATGCTGGGCGGGCGGCGGGCCACCTACGCGGGCGACATTCCCGTCGGGGCCACGGTGCGGCGGCACACCACGATCGAGCGCGTGGCGGAGAAGACCGGTCGCAGCGGCCGGATCGCCGTGGTGACGGTCTGCAGCGCTCTCGACATCGACGGGCGGCCGGTGGTGACCGAGCACGAGGATTACGTGCTGCGGGAAGCGGCCACCGACGCTGTGACCGAGGCCGCGCCGCCGGCCCCCGCCCCGGCGCCGCGGCCCGCGCAGGTCGCGCGCACGCTCACGCCGGACGAGACGCTGCTGTTCCGGTTCTGCGCCGTCACCTACAACGCCCACCGCATCCACTACGACGCGCCCTACGCCACGGGCCGCGAGGGCTACCCGGCCCTGGTGGTCAACGGCCCCCTGACCGCCTTCCTGGCGCTCGAACTTGCCCGGGAGGCCGCCGGCCGCGAGCCCGCCGCCTTCGGCTACCGCCTGCTTCACCCGCTCTATTGCGGGCGCCCGATGCACCTGAAGGCGCGCGAGGACGACGGTGCGTGGCGGGTCTGGGCCGAGGACGGGGCCGGGCGGGTCGCCCTCGACGCCACGTTCCGATGAGCGACGCGCCCCCCTCCCCTGCCGGCGGGCTCCTCGCGGGCATCCGGGTCGTCGACCTCACCAGCGTCGTGGTCGGGCCGGCCTGCACCCTGCGCCTCGGCGACTTCGGCGCGGAGGTCATCAAGGTCGAACCGCCCGCCGGCGACATGCTGCGCTGCCTCGGCGGTCCCTCTCCGGGCGGGCGCCACGCCGGCTCCTACCTGCACCTGAACCGGGGCAAGCGCGCGCTCGGCCTCGACCTCAAGGCGCCCGGCGCCCGGGCGGTGCTGGGGCGCCTGATCGCGACGAGCGACGTCCTCGTCGCCAACATGCGCCCGGAGGCGCTGGACCGGCTCGGCCTCGACGCGGGCACCCTGCGGGAGAGGCATCCGCGCCTCGTCCACTGCACGATCACCGGCTTCGGCCCCGGCGGGCCGTATCGCGGGCGCCCGGCCTACGACAGCGTGGTGCAGGGCGTCTCCGGCATCGCCGGGCTGGCCGAGCGCCGCGACGGCCGACCGCTCTACGTGCCGCTGCTGCTGGCCGACCACGTGACCGGCGAGATCGCCGCCTCGGCGATCCTGGCGGCCCTCGTCGCCCGGGAGCGGACCGGGACCGGCGCCACCCTCGAAGTGCCCATGCACGAGACCATGGCGGCCTTCGTGCTCCAGGAGCATCTCGGCCCCCGCAGCTTCGACCCGCCGCTCGGCCCGGCGGGCGACGCCCGCGTGCTCAACCCCGAGAACCGCCCCCTCGCCACGGCCGACGGCTGGATCAGCCTGACCGCCAATTCCGACGCGCAGGTGCACGCCTTCCTGCGGGCGGTCGGGCGGGCGGACCTGATCGAGGATCCGCGGCTGCGCACCGTGGCCGACCGCTTCCGCAACGTCGACCTGTGGTTCCGCGTCCGCGGGGAGGCGCTGGCGAGCCGCACTACCGCCGAGTGGCTCGCGATCTTCGCCGAGGCGGACGTCCCGGCGATGCCCTGCCACACCCTCGACACCCTGGAGCGGGACCCGCACCTCACCGCGGTCGGGCTGCTCGGCACGCAGGCGCACCCGACCGAGGGCCGGGTCCGCACCATCCGGCCGACGATCCTGCAGGACGGCGTGCCCGCGCCCGCGGGGCGCCCGGCGCCGCCGCCCGGCTTCGACACCCGCGGGGTGCTGCGCGACCTCGGCCTCGGCGAGGAGGAGTGCGACGCGCTCATCGCCTCCGGCGCCGCCTTCGCGCCCGGCACCGACACGGGCTGACGCCCCGACCCGACGGCGAACACGCCGCGGGCCGCCCCATCGCACCAGGGAGGAGACCGAATGGCACGGCAGGGATCGGGGAGCCGGGGATGGGCCGGGCGGCTCGCGGCGGCGTGGCTGATGGCGGCGCTCGGCGTTCCGGCGGCGCGCGCCGCCGACGAGGGGCCGGTCCGCATCGGGGTGCTCGTCGACCTGGAGGGCACCTACGCGGATATCGGCGGGATGGGCGCCGTCGAGGCGGTCAGGATGGCGGTCGAGGATGCCGGCGGCAGCGTGCTCGGCAAGCCGATCGAGGTCGTGTTCGCGGGCGGGCAGAACAAGGCGGACGTCTCCGCCACCATCGCCCGGCAATGGTACGATTCGGGCGTCGACGTCATCACCGACCTGCCCTCGTCCGCCATGGCGCTCGCGGTCATCACCCTTGCCAACGAGAAGAAGAAGCTCGCCCTCGTCACCAGCGCCGGCTCGTCCGACATCACCGGCAAGTTCTGCTCGCCCTACGCGGCGCATTGGACCTGGGACACCTACGCGATGGCGAAGGGCACCGGCGCCAGCGTGGTCAAGCAGGGCGGCACCGACTGGACATTCCTGACCGCCGACTACACGTTCGGGCAGGCGCTCGAGCGCGACACCGCCGCGGTCGTCGAGGCGAGCGGCGGGCGCGTGCTCGGCACGGTGCGCCACCCCCTCAACACGCACGATTTCTCGTCCTTCCTGCTCCAGGCCCAGAGTTCGAAGGCCCGCATCCTGGGGCTCGCCAACGGCGGCACCGACACGATCAACGCGATCAAGCAGGCTCGGGAGTTCGGCCTCACCGACAGCATGCAGCTCGTGGCCCTCATCGCCTTCCTGAGCGACGTGCACAGCCTCGGGCTCAAGGTGGCGCAGGGCCTCCTGCTGACGGAGGCCTTCTACTGGGATCAGGACGAGGAGACCCGGGCGTGGTCGCGCCGCTTCTTCGCCCGGATGAAGCGCATGCCGAGCATGACCCAGGCCGGCGCCTACAGCGGCACGCTGCACTACCTCAAGGCCGTGAAGGCGGTCGGGAGCAAGGATCCGGACGCCGTGATGGCGCAGATGCGCCGCACGCCGATCGAGGACTTCATGACCCACGGCGGCACCCTGCGCGCGGACGGCAGGGTGGTGCGGGACATGTACCTGTTCCAGGCCAAGACACCGGCGGAATCCACCGGCGGGTGGGATCTCTACAAGCTCGTGCGCCGCATCCCCGGCGCCGAGGCTTTCCGCCCGCTGAGCGAGGGCGGCTGCCCGCTCGTGCGCTGACGCCCGGCCCCATCCCCACCCACACCTTCGAGGAGACCGCTCATGAGACGCTTCGCCGTGACGCAGTTCGGCCGCCCCCTCTGCGCGCTGGTGGAGGAGGACCCCGTGCCGCGGGGCACCGAGGTGGTGCTCGACCTGCAGCGCTGCGGCGTCTGCCACAGCGATCTCCACCTGCGCGAGGGCTCCTACGACCTCGGGGGCGGCAAGCGCCTGACGCTCGGCGACCGCGGGGTGGCGCTGCCGGTCACGCTCGGCCACGAGATCCTCGGGCGCGTCGCGGCGGTGGGGCCGGAGGCGGGCGCGGCGGCCGGCCCGATCGGCCGCAGCGTGCTGGCCTATCCGTGGATCGGTTGCGGCACCTGCCACCGCTGCCAGGCGGACGAGGAGAATCTCTGCGCGGCGCCGCGCTTCCTCGGCGTGCACCGGCCCGGGGGCTACGCCGAGAAGGTCGTGGTGCCCCATCCCCGCTACCTGATCGACGTGGAGGGTCTTGATCCCTCGGCCGCGGCGACGCTCGCCTGCTCGGGACTCACCACCTACTCGGCCCTGCGCAAGGTCGGGGGCGAGCCCACCCGGGACTGGCTCCTGCTCGTCGGCGCGGGCGGGCTCGGGCAGAGTGCGCTGCGCCTCGCCCGGGCGCTCGGTCACGCGCAGATCGCGGTCGCCGACACGGCCCCGGCCAAGCGCGAGCGAGCGCTGGCGCTCGGCGCCGACCGCGTTCTCGACCCGGCCGATCCGGGCGCGCTGGCCGAGCTCCAGGGCCTCGAAGCCGGGCTCGCGGCGGCGATCGACTTCGTCGGCACCGCCGAGACGGCGCGCTTCGCCCTCGACGGTCTGCGCCGGGGCGGCCGCTACATCGTGGTCGGCATGTTCGGCGGCGAGATCACCGTCTCGCTGCCGCTCCTGCCGATCCGCGCCCTCACGCTGACGGGCTCCTACGTCGGCAATCTCGGCGAGCTGCGCGACCTCGTCGCCCTGGTTCGGGAGCGCGGGCTCACCCTCGTCGAGACGCAGACCGTGCCCCTCGACCAGGCGGAGGCCGCCCTGCAGCGGCTCGAAGCCGGCGCGGTGCCCGGGCGGATCGTCCTCGCGCACGCGGAGTGAGCCCCGCATCCGCGGCGGGTCGCGATCCCTCGCCGCGGGCCTTAGCGACGCGGCGGCGAGGCCGGGATCGCGCCCCGGTCTCGACCCGTCGCCCGGGATCGAGCCGGCACCCAATCCTCGCACCCGGTCCCGGGCAAGGCCGCGACTTCACCCTGTCGACGACGGGCAACAACCCGTATTGGGGGCCGTCGCCCTGCACGATCCGTTGCCGGAGCCGTGATGGCCGCGACCTCGTGCCGGACCGCCGCGACGGGCGGCCCCCGAAGGACGCTCGTGGATGCCCCCTCTGCGCCGGATGCTGCCCTCCAGCCACGCCCTGTTCGTGTTCGAGGCCGTGGCGCGCCACGCCAGCTTCACGCGGGCCGCCGCAGAGCTGAACGTGACCCAGCCGGCGGTCAGCAAGGCGATCACGCAGCTCGAACGCCATCTCGGCGTGCGGCTCCTCGACCGCTCCAGCGACGGCATCGCGCTCACCGAGGATGGCGGCCTGCTCTTTCGGCGCGTTGCGGACGGGTTCCAGGGCATCGAGGGCGCCCTGCGCGAGATCGACATCCGGCGCACAGGCACCGACACCGTCACGCTGTCGCTCTCGTCCGCCTTCGCCACCCACTGGCTGATGCCGCGCATCGACACCCTCCAGGAGGCCTTCCCGGCGGTCGACTTCCGGTTCCAGCTGATCCCCGGCGCGCTCGGTGGTCCCGTGGACAGCGTCGACCTCGGCATGCGCTATGGGGAGGGACCAGACCTCGACCACGAGGCCCTGTTCCTGATGAACGAGGTGATGCTTCCGGTCTGCAGCCCGGCCTACCTCGCCGGCAGCACGGCCAGCGGCGGCCGCACCACCATGGTCAACCTCACGGCGACCGCCCCGGGCCGCACCCGCGAGGTCGATCCCGGGCCGGGCTGGACCGGCACCCGCGCGTCCCTCAACTTCTCGGACTATGCGGTGGTGGTCCAGGCTGCGCTGATCGGACAGGGCGTGGCGCTCGGCTGGCTGAACGTCGTGTCGCACTGGCTGGCCACCGGCGACCTCGTGCCGGCGAGCGAGCGTCTCACCCGCACCACCCGCGTCTGCCACCTCGTGCACCTGCGCGCGCGGCCCCTGCGCCGCTCGGTCGCGGCCGTCCGCGACTGGATCGTCGCGGAGATGCGCTCCGACGTGGCGAAGGTCGCGGAGCGCTATCCGGACCTCGACATCGAGACGGCCTGCTTCGGCAGCCCATAACCTGTGGTTATGCGGGCGGGCATTTTCCGACGTTGAACGGACGTGCGGGTTCTGTGAGCCTGGGTGAGCGGCCCTGACGGTCCCCCGCCGCGACCGCCCGCATCATGAGCGCGAAAGGAACGCCCGTGCCCGCGTCACTCGACAGCTTCAAGGTTCTCACCTTCGACGTCGTCGGCACCCTGATCGACTTCGAGAAGGGGATCCTCGATCACCTGCGCGCGGTCTCCGGCCGCAGCCCGCAGGAGCTCAGCGACGAGCGCATCTTCGAGGTCTACCTGCGAGGACGCGAATTGTACCATGAGCGGTCGAGCGAGGTCTTCGGCGACGTCTATCGCCACCTCGCCCGGGAACTGGATTTCCCCGCGGGCGACGCGGCGGCGGACGCGTTCCAGCTCTCCGTGCTGCGCTGGCCGGCCTTCGCGGATTCGGCGGCCGCCCTCAGGCGCCTGCGCCGTCATTACCGGCTCGTCGCGATGACCAACGCCGACCGGTCCGCGTTCTCGTTCTACGCGCAGACCCTCGGGACGCCGTTCCACGACAGCGTCACCTACGACGACACCGACGTGGCCAAGCCCGACCCGCAATTCTTCGCCTTCAACCGCGGCCGCCAATCCGCCCACGGCTTCAAGCAGAGCGACATACTTCACGTGGCCCAGAGCCAGTATCACGACATCGGCGTCGCCCGGGACCTCGGCTACACGGTGTGCTGGATCGAGCGCCGCCAGGGGCTGGACGGCTTCGGCGGCACGCCGACGCCGCCCCGCATGACGGCGCCCGATTACCACTTCCCGACCTTGGAGAAGCTCGCGGACGCCGCCGACGCGGCCTTCGCGGCGGCCAGTCGCGCCGCCTGACGGACCGCGCCGGCGGGGTGGGGCGGGGCGGGGCCAGCATCGCTGAAGGACAGTGGATGTCCGCGCCCACCTCCACCCTTTTCCGGACGAGAGCAGCGCCAGCGGAACGAGATTCGGAAACCAGCGCAAGACTCCGCGAAGCGACCGCTTTTCAGCACCGTTACTGGCATTCGGAGCCGCTTCGCGGCGATCCCTGTGCTGGTTTCCGGATCTCCTTCCGCTGACGCTGCAGTCGTCCGGAAAAGCGGGGATGTCGGAGTGAGCGATCGCCGATGGACCCGACGCGGGCGCGACCGCTCTCGACCAGGCAGACGCGGACTGCCTCACCCGCATGGCTCATACCAACGGCCCAGGATGCTGACGCATCGGTTCGATCTCGGGCAGGCCCGAGATCGACGGGGCCGTTGATCATCTCGAATTTTCGGTGCCGAGCGAGAGGCTTGGCGAAACTTCGAGAGCGGAACCAACGGTCATGTCCAATGACCGCTGGTGTCAGAACGCCCGGCAGAGGCGCAGCGCGTCGAGCACCGCCGCGTGCACGTTGCGGCTGGCGACCGCGTCCCCGACCCGATGCAGCTCGATGCGCGCCTCGGGGCGCCAGGTCAGCGGCTGCGGGGCGCCGGCGAGGAGCGCGTCGAGGTCGGTGACGCCGTCATTGGCCGCGTGGGGGCGCAGCGCGTGGTAAAGGTCGTCCGCGGGCCGCGTGCCGTGCTCCACCAGAACCTGGTCGGCCGTGCGCTCGGTGAGCTGCTCGGAGGCGAGGTTGCGGAAGGTCGCGACGAGGCGGTTGCCGCGCCGCTCGACCTTGACGATCTCGTGGTCGAAGGTCGTCGGCACGCCGAGTTCGTAGATCCGCTTCTTCCAGATGATGCGCTCGGCGTAGGTCAGCTCCTGGGCGAGCTGGGCGTCGATCGACACGACCTGCACCTTGCGGCCCTCCTGCGCGGCGGCTTCCGCCGCCTGGGGCGCCGGGTGGCGGCCGGTGCCGTCGTAGACCAGGACCTCCCCGGCCAGCGGCAGGCTGCCGCCGATCGCGTCCCAGACGCTGCCGCAATGCTCGGCGCCGGGGATCCAGTCGATGTCCGGCACGCCGCCGGTGGCCACCACGACCGCGTCCGGCTCTTCCGCGAGCACGTCCTCGGCCTCGGCGTAGCGGTTGACCTCGACCCGGACGCCGAGGCGCCGGATCTCCTCGACGCGCCAGTCGACGATGCCGATCACGTCGCGCCGCCAGCTCGCGCGCTGGCTCAGCAGGAGCTGGCCCCCGAGCTTGGCCCCGGCCTCCAGCAGCACGACCGCGTGCCCGCGCAGGGCCGCGACCCGGGCCGCCTCCAGGCCGGCGGGGCCGCCCCCCACCACCACGACCTTGCGGCCGGGCCGGTCGGAGCGGGCGATCTCGTGGGGGAGCTGCCCCTCCCGCCCGGTGGAGGGGTTGTGGAGGCAGTGCGGGCGGTGGGGCGACTGGCAGTGGGTCGCGCCCACGCAGGGCCGCACCCGCTCCTCCTCCCCGGCCGCAATCTTGCGCACGATGTGGGGGTCGGCGATGTGGGCGCGGGTCATCGCCACCATGTCGAGGAGCCCCTCGCGGATCGCGTGGCGCGCCGTCGCGATGTCGGAGATCCGGGCCGCGTGGAACACCGGCAGCCCGACCTCCCGCTTGAAGGCGCCGACCTGCCGCAGCCAGGGCGCGATCGGCGAGGCCATGCCGGGCATGTTGTCGACCGCGAGCGCCCGCTCGGTGTCCATGCGGCCGACGATGGCGTTGAAGAAGTCGAGCATGCCGGTGCGCTCGAAGATGTGCGCGACCTTGATCGCGTCGCCCATCGACAGGCCGGACTCGCCCTCGTCGACGACGTAGCGCATGCCCACCACGTAATCGTCGCCGACCTCCCGGCGGATCGCCTCGAACACCTCCAGCCCGAAGCGGCAGCGGTTCTCCAGGGAGCCGCCGTAGCGGTCCGTCCGCCGGTTCGTCGAGGGGGAGAGGAACTGGCCGATGAGGTGGCCGCCCGCCAGGGTCTCGACGCCGTCGAGGCCGCCCTCCCGGCAGCGCCGCACCGCGGCCGCGTAGGCCTTCACCACCCGGCGGATGTCGTGCTCGTCCATCTCCTTGGGGAAGGAGCGGTGCAGCGTCTCGCGGATCGCCGAGGGGCCGATGGTCGGCAGCCATTGGTCGCCGTAGGGCTCGCCGCGGCGGCCCAGATGGGTGATCTGCACCATCAGCGCCGCGCCCTCCGCGTGCATGCGCGCCGAGAATTGCTGCAGCCAGGGGATGATCTCGTCGGTGCCGACGTTGAGCTGGCGGAAGATGTTGGGGCTGTCCGGCGCCACGTTCGAGGAGCCGCCGAACATGCTGAGGCCGATGCCGCCCTTCGCCTTCTCCAGGTGGTAGAGCTGGTAGCGCTCCTTGGGCATGCCGCCCTCCTCCAGCCCGGCGGCGTGGCTGGTGCTCATGACCCGGTTGCGCAGGACCAGGCTCTTGATCCGCAGCGGCTGGAGCAGGGGATCGCGGGCGCTCGCGGGGGACGGGGTGGTCGCTCGGGCTAGGGCCATGGGGAGTCTCCGGAGACGGTGTGGGACGAGGCGGGCGCGAGAGCGGGCGGCGGTCGCTCCACCGGGGAAAGGCCCAGCAGCGCCGCCTCCCGCAGGAACGTCGCCTCGACGATTCCCGCGCAGAGGGCGGGGGCGGTGAGCGCCGTGATCGCCGCCTCGGTGGTGCCGCCGGGCGTGGCCGTGTGGGCGACGACGTCCTCGAAGGTCGCGCCCTCGTCGAGCAGGACCGCCAGGGCGGCGACGGATTCCGCCAGCATGGCCCGCAGCTCCGCGGGCCCGAAGCGCCGCGCCCGGGCGGCGTTGGCCTCCAGGAAGGCCGCGCAGAAGGCGGCCAGGATCGCGGGCGCCGATCCGGCGAGGTTCGAGGCGACGCGCCCGTCCGCCGGATCGGTGAGGATCGGCCGGCAGAAGCGTCCGAACAGCGCGCGGACGCGCGCGACCTCCGCGGGCCCGGCGCCCGGACCCGGGGTGACGAGGGCGACGCCCCGTCCGGCGGCGAGCGCGGGCGACGGCACCACCTTGACGATCGGGCGGGCGCAGAGGCGGCCGAGGTCGGCGAGCGGCACCGCGTTGGTGACGCTGACCAGGATCGCGCCCTGCCGCAGGTGCGGTGCGAGCGCCGCGACACCGTCGCGGTAGGCCTCCGGGGGCAGGCACGGCACCACGATGTCGGCCTCCGCGGCGAGGCGCGCGGCGTTGCGGGCGGCGACGCCCGGCCGGGATGCGGCCGCGGCGGCCCGGGCCGGATCGCGGCTGGCCACGAGCACCCGCGCCTCCGGCGCGAAGCGGCGCAGGGCCGTGAGCAGCACGGTCCCGATCCGGCCGAGCCCGATCAGGCCGATCGTCGGCGCGGGATCGGAGGGCGGGCTGTGGGACGTCATGGATCGGACCTCACCGGGATCGAGCCTCCCTCGTGGCGGGCCGCGGGGCGGGGTGCCGCTCCGGGGCGATCGGGCATGGGGCAGCGCTCCGCCCGCCGGCGTGGGGTGAGCACGCGGGGCGCCGCCATCTCGAACAAGCCTGGACGCCCGCAAAGACGGCGCGGCTGCGCCCTAACGACATCCCTTGTCCGGGCGCATGCAGCGCCAGCGGAAAGCGACCCGGAAACCCGCGCAGGACTCCGCGAAGCGGCGGCTTTCAGCAACGGTGCCGGAATTCTGAGCCGCTACGCGGCGAGTCCTCGTGCTGGTTCCCGGATCTCCTTCCGCTGTCGCTTCAGTCGTCCGGGAAAGGGGAGCCTGTTTTCACCTCGACGCCTCATTTCGACATCTGCCGACGTCAGTTTTAATGTCGGAATTGCATGGCTGTTCATCGCCTATTTATGACCCATCAGAGGATCTGGCTCAGGAACTGCCGGGTGCGCGGATCCTTGGCGTCCCGGAAGATCTGGTCGGGCGGCCCGTCCTCGACGATCACGCCGCCATCCGTGAAGTAGACGTGGTGGGCGACCTCGCGCGCGAAGCCCATCTCGTGGGTCACCAGGATGCAGGTCATGCCGTCGGCGGCCAGTTCCCGGATGGTCGCCAGCACCTCCTTCACCGTCTCCGGGTCGAGCGCCGCCGTGACCTCGTCGAACAGCATCACCTCGGGCCGCATCGCGAGGCTGCGGGCGATGGCCACGCGCTGCTGCTGCCCGCCCGAGAGCCGCCCCGGATAGGCGTTCTCCTTGCCGGTGAGGCGCACCTTGGCGATCAGCCGCCGCGCCCGCTCCTCCACCTCCGCCCGAGGCTCGCGCAGCACCTTGAGCGGCGCCATCATGACGTTCTCCAGCACCGTCTTGTGCGGGAACAGGTTGTACTGCTGGAAGACGATCCCGACCTTCCGGCGCAGAGCGAGCTTGTCGAGCTTCGGGTCGTTGACCTCCTGCCCGTCGACGGTGATCGAGCCGCCCTGGATGGCGCTCAACCCGTTGATGCAGCGGATCAGGGTCGACTTGCCGGAGCCCGAGGGCCCGATGATGCACACGACCTCGCCCCGGCCGACGTCGAGGCTGATGCCCTTCAGAACCTCGAAGGCGCCGTAGGACTTGCGGACGTTGCGCAGCGAGACGAGGGCGCGGGGGCCGGCGCCGGCCGGGGTCTCGTCCGCGGCGGATGCTTCAGCCAACAGCATAGCGGCGCTCCAGCACGCGCGTGTAAAGCGCAATCGGGTAGATGTAGACGAAGAACAGGCAGAGCAGGAACAAGTAGAACGGCAGCAGAAGCTCCGGACGCGCGCCGGCCGCCTCCATGCTCGCCTGGGCGTTCGCCACCGCCTCGTGCACGCTGAAGATCGAGGCCATCGGCGTCGACAGCGTCAGCATCGCGTACCAGTTCATCCAGGGCGGGATGCAGCGGCGGACGCATTGGGGCAGGATGACGTAGCGCAGGGTCTGCGACCGGGTGAAGGCGAGCCCCTCGGCCGATTCCCATTGTCCGGTCGGGATCGACTGCACCGCCCCGCGCAGGATCTCGCTGATGTTGCCCATGACCGGCAGCGCGAATGCCAGGGTGGCCTTGCTCCAGTCGGGAACCGGGATCTGCCCGCCGCCCGGCAGCCGGACCGCGAGCGGCATGAAGTAGGTCACCAGGAACAGGATCACCAGCCAGGGCGAGTTGCACAGCAGGTGCGTGACGAACCGGGCCGGCAGCCGGACGAGGGCCGCCTCGCTGATCTGCAGGAGGCCGAGGCCGATCCCCAGCACCGTCGCGAGCGCCATGGAGAGGATGCTCATGGCGAGGTTGAGCGCGAAGCCCTGCAGGATGAACGGGGCGTACGCGATGAGCGTCGCCAGCGCCTTCGAGGGCGCGCCGAGGGCGGCAGAGCGCGCGGTGGCCGCCGCGAGCGAGACCGCCAGCGCCAGGAGCACGGCCACGACGTGCCACGCCCGCAGCCCCCGCAGGACCTGGCCCTCGCGCAGGCGCGCCATGCTGATCTGGAAGGCCGGCTGCCTCATCGGCCGTATCCCGGAAGCACGAGCCGGCGCTCGACCGCGTGCAGGCCGGCCGCCAGCAGCGTCACGACGAGGATGTAGAACCCGAACAGGACCAGCATCATCTCGGACGTATTCAGGTTGTCGGACCAGACCTGGTTCAGCACGTAGGTCATCTCCGGCACCGTGATGATGTAGGCGAGCGACGTGGTCTTGGCCAAGCTCACCAGGTTGTTGGTCAGCGCGGGCAGACTGATGCGGAAGGCGAGCGGCAGCGTGATCGAGAGGTAGGTCTGAAGGCGCGAGAAGCAGAGGCTCTCGGCCGCCTCCAGGGTCGCGTCGGGCACCGCCTCGATGCCCGCCCGGAAGATCTCGACGTTGAAGGCGCCGCCGAAGATGCCGAGCGCGATCACCGCCCAGGCGAAGGACGAGATCAGCGGCTGCGAATAGCCGCCCATGTCGATGGCGGGCGTGAAGGCGCCGAGGCCGAAGTAGAAGAACAGGAGCTGGATCATCGGCGGGGTGTTGCGGAACGCCTGGATGTAGGCGTCGACGGCCCAGCGCAGCGCCCGCGACCGGGCGCCCTGGGCCCAGGCCCCGAGCACGCCGATCACCAGGGACAGGGCCAGCGACCCGGCGATCAGCTGCAGGGTCGTCGACGCGCCCGCGATGAACCGGCCGTACTCGTACGGATCGTAGAAGATGGTGAAGTTCCACCCCGTCCGATCGTACAGACTGCGGAAGAACGGCCCGATCAGATCCAGCATTCCGACACCTCAGCGCTCGACGCAAACCCGCGGGAGGCCGCTCTCACTTGAGGTACGACGTGTCCCAGTGCAGCTTCTGATTCTGCTGCGTGAACCAGTCGGACAGGGTCACGCCCCACTTCTTGCCGAGCTCGATCAGCTTGCCGTCGGCCTGCCAGCGATAGGCCATGCCGGTCATGAATGTGCCCCAGGCCTTGTCGCGCTCGTCGAGCGGGACGGCGGCGGCCCAGGGGTTGTTGTAGAGGACCGGGACCGGCATCTCGTAGCCCTCCCAGTCCGGCAGCGCGAGGTCGGCCATGATGCTGACGTCGTCGTAGAGCCACGCGATGCACTTGCCGGCGCGCAGCCCCTCCTTGCCCTCGGTGTTGCCCGCGAAGGCGATCAGGTTGGCGTGCAGCTCGGTCTGGACCTGCTTGTTGTAGAAGTTGCCCTGCTTGCCGCAGACCGGTTTGTTGGCGATGTCCTTCCAGTCCTTGATCGCGCCCTTCTTGGCGAGCAGCGTCGGCCCGGACGACCAGTAGGCCGGCTCGATCATGCCGATGATCTTGCGGCGGTCGCTGGCGTCGTACATGCCGCCGAGGATCAGGTCGATCTTGCCCTGCTGCAGGTACTGAATCCGGTTGGCCGAGGTGATGATGACCGGCTCGAACTTGACCCCGAGCGTGTCGGCCACCTCCTTGGCGAGGTCGACCTCGATCCCCTGGAGGGTGCCGTCGGGCGCCGGGAACGACCACGGCTTGAACGCGCCCTGCACGCCGACCCGCACCACGCCGCGATCGAGGATCTCCTTCAGCCGGCCCTCCGCCGCCCCGGCGGGCGAGGCGGCGAGCAGCGCCGCCGCGAGAGCCGTCGTCCTCATCAGATCGCCCGTCGTCATGTCCTGGCCTCCACCGGTTCAACCGACACTCTATCAGTCCCTCGCCGCGCGAACGTGGTGTTCTGCTCGCGCATGAAGCGGTCGACCTGCACCGTCACGTCGCCCGGGGACCATCCCAGCAGGTCGGCGACGGCCTCCGCGGCCACCTCGACCGCCGGCCGGTCGAGGTGACGGCCCCACGCAAGTCCCGTGCGCGTGTAGAGGATGCCCGCGAGGTCGCGGGCGTGCTCGGCGACGATGGCGTGGCGCAGCCGGGCCGCCTCCCCCGCCTGAGGGTCCGGCCGCGGCGCCGTGAGGCGCCGCGCGGGCGGCGGGCGCGACGGCGCCAGCACGCGCGCGACCGCGGCCCGCAGGTCGCGGCCCGCGCTCAGGTGGGACATCACCGGCCCGGCGGTCATCGCGAAGATCCCGGGCAGGCCGCGGGACGCGAGGTCGTGGATCTCGCGCACCCGGCGCCCCATCGGCTGAGAGGCGTCGTAGCCGAGCGGCCGCACGCCGGCCCAGGTGAAGACGACGTCGGCGGGCCGCAGCCGGAGACCCGGCAGGAGGAAGTTGGCCTCGCCGAGGAGGAACGCGACGTCCTCGTCCGTGGCGACGGCGTCGGCGGCGTCGCCCGCGTAGGGCGTCTCGGTCGGACCGAAGCAGAACAGGTCGCCCCCGACGGGGAGGCAGTAGAACGGCATGCCGCCGCGGTGCAGGCAGGCGATGCCGTGGCCCGCGTAGCGCGGCGGCAGCCGCACGACGACGTGCGCGCCCTTGGTGCCCGTCACGAGCGGCGCCTGCAGCCCCGGCGCGATCCCGGCGACGACCTCGTCGGACCACGTCCCGGCGAGGGTGAGCACCACCGGGGCCTCGACCGTCTCGGCGCGGCCGTCGCCCGACAGGCGCAGGCGCCAGCCCCCCGCGCCGCGTCCGGCGATGGCCGCCCGCGTGAACAGGCGCAGCTCCGCTCCGCCGCTCTCCGCCTCGAGGGCGGCGTCGACGCAGAGCCGGTCGGGCGAGTCGATGATGTACTCGCGGTAGGTGGCGACGGAGCGCAGGCGGTCGCGGTCCCGGAGGTCGCCCGCGAAGGGCAGGTGCCGGTCGATGTCCCGCGCGACCCGCCGGTAGTCGAGGGACGGATGCGCCGGGCCGAGGCGCGCGAGCAGGCGGAAGCCGAGATCGAGGTGCCATCCTCTGACGGCATCGCCGCGATAGACGGGGAAGCACATCGTGAAGGGCTTGCAGATCTCCGGCCGCAGGGCGCTGAGCTCGGCGCGCGCCTGCATCGCCGCCCGCGCCATCCCGGCCGCGCCAGCGAGGCGGCGGGGTGAGGACAGGAAGGTGCGCAGCGGGCGCGGCGTCTCGAAGTAGCGCAACCCGCAGTGCAGGATCCGTGACGACCGGCTCGACGCGCCGGCGGCGAGGTCGGACTTCTCGGCGAGCAGGACCTTGTAGCCGGCCGCGGTCAGTTCGCGCGCCGCACTCGTGCCGTTGATGCCGCCCCCGATGACGACGACGTCGTAGCGGCTCCCACTCTGTGCTTCGCGCCGTGAGGAAAAACCCACCGCCCGTCCTCGAAACCTGCGACACCACGGAGTGAACCCCGAAATCCGGAATGCGCAAAATTGAATGTTCGCGGATCGTTATGCGCGTTTCGCATACAGGCTGAGACACACGCCGGATCACCGGGCGGTCCGAGGGCGTGCGGGTTCGCGTCGAACTCTCCCGCCTTTTCCGGACAAGGGGTTGGAACGACGTGCCATCCTGATTGGCTGCGGCGCCGGCACCTCTTCAGTCCGGGAAGCGCGCCATCAGGCGGTCGCGCTCGGCGGCCATCAGGGTCAGGAGGGCCTCGGCGGCCGGGTTGGCCGGGCGCGACTCGGGACGCAGGAGCGCGACGTTGAAGGGGATGGTGGGCACGAAGCGCAGGAGCCGCACCCGCGCGTCGTGCTGGATCAGCCCGGTATAGGGGTCGACGAGACCGACGCCGACGCCCTGCTTCACCAGCTCGTAGACGACCATCGACAGCGGGGCCTCGTAGCGCGCCTCCAGCGGCACGCCGCTCGCCCGGAAGGCCTGGGGCAGCAGCTGCCCCATCGCGGTAAAGGACGAACCGACGATGAACGGCACCCCGCGCAGGTCCGAGGGCCCGACTTGGCTCCTCCCGGCGAGCGGGTGATCCGCCGGGACGGCGAGCAGGTAGGGACGGTCGCTGAAGATCTCGGTGCGGAAGCCGGAGCGCTTGACCGGCATCTCCGCGAAACCGAAGTCGATCTGCTGGGAGGCCGCCCATTCCTCCACCTGCACCGAGGGCTGCACGTTGAGCAGGACCCGGGTCCCGGGCCAGTCCTGCGCGAAGGCCGCGACCGTCGCCGGGATGAAGTTCAGCCCGAGCGCGGGCAGCACGGCGGCCGAGATCCGGCTGCTCTCGCCCGCGGCCGCCCGGGACGCGAAGGTCTTGAGGGATTCGAGCGAGACGTAGGCCCGCTCGACCTCGTCGAGGAGGAGCTGTGCGGTGGCGGTCGGGACGACCAGGCCGCGCCGGCGCTCGAACAGCTTGGCGCCGAGCTCCGCCTCCAGCTTGTCGAGCAGGCGGCTCACCGCCGGCTGGCTCCGCCCGAGCACCTCGGCCGCCGCGCTCACCGTTCCGGTCAGCATGACGGCCCGGAAGGCGGCGAGGTATTGCAGCTTCATGACCGGCGGCCCGCTGACGTGTCGGCCGTCCGATACCACACGATCCGGCGCACGCCGCGGCCGCGCGGAGCCGGGGGGCGCCGTCGGGCGGTTTCGCCGCTCATACCAACGGCCCAGGATGCTGACGCATCGATTCGATCTCGGGCAAGCCCGAGATCGACGGGGCCGTTGACCATCTCGAATTTCCGATGCCAAGCCCAAGGTTCAGGATTCTGGGCTTGGCGGAAATTCGAGAGCGCAACCAGCGGTCATTGGAAATGACCGCTGGTATCAGGCGTGTTCGAGCGTCAGGTGGCGGGCGCGGACGTCCTCGGCCGCCGACAAGGCGTCCCGGTCCCCGGTCCAGACGATGCGCCCGCCGTCGAGAATGGCGAGGCGGTCCGCGACGGCGGTGCACACGGCGAGGCTCTGCTCGACGAGCAGGATGGACAGCCCGGCCGCCTTCAGCCCGCGCAGGCTCTCGACCAGGGCATCGACGATGACCGGCGCGAGCCCCTCCGTCGGCTCATCGAGGAGGAGGAGCCTGGGGCCGGTGACCAGCGCCCGTCCGATCGCCAGCATCTGCTGCTCGCCCCCGGAGAGCTTGCCCCCCGGCGTCCGGCGCCGCTCGGCGAGGGACGGGAACATCGTCCAGATGCGCGCGACCGGCCAGGGCGAGGTGCGCCGCGCCGCCAGGGTCAGGTTCTCCTCAACGGAGAGCGTCCCGAAGATGCCGCGGTGCTCGGGGACCAGCGAGAGGCCCCTGCGCGCGATCGCGTGGGCGGGCAGGCCGAGGATGGGCGCCCCGGCGAGGCGCACGTCGCCCTCCGCGCGGGCGAGGATGCCGGCGAGGGCGCGCATCGTGGTGGTCTTGCCGACGCCGTTGCGGCCGAGCAGGGCGACGAGCTCCCCGTCGCCGACCGTGAGGTCGATGCCCTGGAGGATGTGGCTCTTGCCGTACCAGCCGTTGAGGTCCCGCACGGACAGCATCGGGGCGGCGCTCATGCGGAACTCCCCAGATAGGCGGTCCGGACCTCCGGGTTGCTGCGGATTCCCGCCGGGGCGTCCTCGGCGATCACGCGCCCGCGCGCCATCACGGTCACCCGGTCGGAGATGTCGAGGACGACGCTCATGTTGTGCTCGATCAGCAGCACCGCCATGCGCGCGCGCAGCGACTGGATGAGCGCCTTGGTGCGCTGGACGTCGTCGATGCCCATGCCGGCGAGCGGCTCGTCGAGGAAGATCAGCTTGGGCCGCCCGGCCAGGGCCATGCCGATCTCCAGCGCGCGCTGGCCGCCGTGGGACAGGCCGTCCGCGCGGGTCTCCGCGCGGTCGGACAGGCCGATCAGCGCCAGGAGGTCGCCGACCTCCGCCCGGATGTCCGCGCGGCGCCCCGGGCCGCGCCAGAACACCCAGCCCTCGCCCGCCTCGCGCGCCTGCACGGCCAGCCGCAGGTTCTCGGACACGCTCAGGCCCGGGAACAGCGACGTCACCTGGAAGGAGCGGCTCATGCCGTAATGCACGCGGCGGTGGATCGAGGCGCGCGTGACGGCGTGGCCGTCGAACAGGATCCGGCCGCCGCTCGGCCGCCGCACGCCGGTCAGCGCGTTGAAGAGCGTGGTCTTGCCCGCGCCGTTCGGGCCGATGACGGCGTGGATCGTGCCGGGCCGCACCGCCAGCGAGACGCCCGACAGGGCCTGGAAGTCGCCGAAGCGGACGTCGACCGCCTCCGCGACCAGGAGCGGCTCAGCCACGAGCCGCCTCCCGGCCCCGGAGCGCGGCGAGGCGCCAGCCGAGGCTCCACAGGCCGCCCGGCAGGAACAGCACGAGGCCGATCAGCAGGAGGCCGATCAGCGCCATCCAGCGCGGCCAGATCCCTGACAGCACCTCGGCGGCGATCATGTAGAAGGCCGCGCCAGCCAGCGCCCCGCCGGGCGCGCCGACGCCCCCGATCAGCGCCATCACCAGCAGCCGCTGGCTCATCTCGAGCTCGATGTCGCTCGGCGGGACGAAGCCGAGGACGGCGACGTGGAGGCCGCCCGCGAGCCCGGCGAGGCCGCCGGCCAGCGCCACCGCGGCGGACTTGTAGCGGGCGACCGGGTAGCCCAGCACGGCGCTGCGCGGCTCGTTCTCGCGGATCGCCGCGAGCACGCTGCCGAAGGGCGAGGCGACGACGCGCTGGACCAGCAGGAACACGATCAGGAAGGCGCCCGCCGCGACGGCGTAGAGGGCGAGCGGCCCGTCGACGGGCAGGCCGAGGACGCCGAACCGGCGCGGCAGGCCCGACAGCCCGTTCTCGCCGCCGGTCACGTCCTTGAAGGCCAGCGTCGCGAAGTAGCCCATCTGGGCGAAGGCGAGGGTGAGCATGACGAAGTAGACGCCGTGGCGCCGCACGATCAGGCTGCCGAGGAGGCCCGCCAGGACCGCGCCCGCTGCCGTGGCGCCCAGAAGCGCGGGCAAGAGGCCGAGGCCCCCGTCGCGCAGCAGCAGCCCGCCCGCGTAGGCGCCGACCCCGAAATACAGGCCCTGGCCGAAGGACAGGAGCCCGACCGAGCCGAGGAGCAGCGTCACCGACAGGGTGCCGACCGCGAAGATCGCGATCTGCGTCGCCAGCGTGACCGGCACCACGACCGGCAGGATGAGGAGCGCCGCGAGCACGATCGCGCTCGCGAGGCCGGGGAAGCGGGCGGCGTCGCGCATCAGACGCGTCCGAGCAGGCCGGTCGGCCGCACGAGGATCACCAGCGCCATCGCGGCGTAGATCATCAGCTGCGCCCCTTCCGGCCACAGCGTGCTCATCAGCGACTGGATCAGGCCGATCAGAAGGCCGCCGACGAGGGCGCCCGACAGGGTGCCGAGGCCGCCCACCACCACCACCACGAAGGCGATGCCGAGGGCCTCCGAGCTCATGAAGGGCTCCACGCCCCGCAGGGGCGCCGCCAGGACGCCCGCGAGGCCGGCGAGCGCCGCCCCGAGCGCGAAGGTCGCCATGAAGACCCGGTCGACGTTGATGCCGAGCAGCCCGACCATCTCCGCGCTCTCGGAGCCCGCGCGCAGGATCGAGCCGAGCCGCGTGCGCTCGATGGCGACCCACAGCACCAGGGCGACGACGGCCGCCACCCCCACCACCGCGAGGCGGTAGGCCGGGTAGACGTAGGGGCCGAGGAACACGATTCCGCTGAGCGCGGCGGGCACCGGCACGTTGTGGCCGAGCGGCGAGAACAGCAGGATCACCCCCTCCTGGATGATCAGGGCGACCGCGAAGGTGATCAGGATCTGCGCCTCGTGCGGCAGCGCGTAGGTATGCCGCAGGAGGGTCCGCTCCACGGCGAGCGCCAGCAGCGCCACGACGGCGGGCCCGAGGAGCAGCGCCCACCAGAAGGTGCCGGTCCAGAGCACGACCGCGTAGGCGACGTAGGCCGCCGCGAGGTAGAACGCCCCGTGCGCGAAGTTCACGAAGCGCAGCAGCCCGAAAATCAGCGTCAGGCCGACCGACAGGAGGAAGTAGATCATCCCGATGCCGGTCCCGTTCAGGACCTGGAACAGCAGCAGCTGGGCCGACATGCCGGTGCGGCGCCCGCGATCAGAGGGAGGCCGTCATCCGGCAGCCGGTCTTCTCCGGCGGCAGGAAGGCCTTGGTCGCCGCGACGATGTCGACGAGGTCGTTCTTGTCCTTCATGGCGGACTTGGCCTTGCCGAGCATCAGGTAGTAGTCCTTGATGACCTGGTGGTCCTCGGCCCGGATCGTCTCGGTCCCGGTCGGTCCCTCGTAGCTGAGGCCCTCGAGCGCCTTGATGATGGCGGGCACGTCGGTCGCGTTCGCCCGGGTGATGCCCTCGATCAGCACCTGCGCGACGGCGTAGCCGCAGGCGTGCAGGTAGTTCGGCACGTCACCGGTCTTCGCCTTCACGATCTCGGCGACGCGGCGGCCGCCGGGGGTGTCGACCCCGTGCCAGAAATTGGCGCCGAAATACACGCCCTCGCAATTCTCCGGGCCGAGCGCCTGGAACTGGTCGAGGCCGGTGGACCACACCGCCAGGATCTTGGTGTTGCGCTTCATCCCGTAGCTGATCGCCTGGCGCACCACGTCGACGGTCTGGTTGCCGAAGTTGCAGATCGCCAGCACGTCCGGGCTCGCCGCCAGCGCGTTGGCGATGTAGCCGGAATACTCGCGGTCCGACAGCGAGTGGTAGCTGTTGCCGACGTGCTCGATTCCCTTCTCCTTGAACACCTCCTTGCAGTTGGACAGGAGGCTGTCGCCGAACACGTACTGGCCGGTGATGGTGTACCAGCGCTTCGCCTTCGGGAACTGCTCGATCAGCGGCCGGACCGTGGCGTTGACGGCGCTGTAGCAGGCGACCGGCCAGCGGAAGCTCGACTTGTTGCAGTCCTTTCCGGTCGATTCGTCCGCGCCGGCCTCGTTCACGTAGATGCCCTTGCGGTTGTAGACCTCCTTCTGCAGCGCCAGCCCGATGGCCGAGTTGGTGCAGCCGATGACGTGGCGGACGTTGCGCTGGGTCATCGCGTCCTGGACCTTGCGCACCGCCTCGGCGGCATCGCCCCGGTCGTCGAGGAGCAGGTAGTTCAGCCTGTTGCCGGCCGCGGTGCCGTACTGCTCGAAGGCCCACTTGGAGCCGTCGTTGAGGGACGAGCCGACATTCGCGAAGGTGCCGGAGAGCGAGTAGACGGAGGCCACGTCGAGGACGCTCTGCGCGTTGGCGCGGCGGATGATCCCCGGGGCGGCGAGCGACACCGGGGCGGAGGCCAGGCCGGCCAGGATCTGTCTGCGGTTCATCATCACGTCGCCCTCCCGTCGATCACCGATCCGATGGCGTGCCGCTCCTGGCGGCCCGGTCGCGCTTGTCGAGCCACCAGCCCCACGGCTTCGGCCAGTGCGCGAAGCTGTCGTCCACGCCCAGCGCGCGGGCGGCCCCGAGCGGCCAGTGCGGGTTGAGCAGGGCCTCGCGCCCGATGGCGACGAGGTCCGCGCGCCCCTCGCGCACCACCGCGTCGGCGAAGGCCGGCGTGGTGATCAGCCCGACCGCCATGGTGGGGACGTCGGCCTCCGCCCGGATCCGCTCGGAATACGGCACCTGGTAGCCCTCGGGGCGCCGGAGCATCCGGGTGGTGGTGCGCTCGCCGAGGCCGCCGGAGGAGCAGTCGACGACGTCGACGCCCGCCCGCGCGAGACGGCGCGCCAGGGCGACGGAGTCGTCGAGGGTCCAGCCCCCCGGCTGGTCGTCCACGCAGGAGAGCCGGACCATCAGCGGCCGGTCGGCCGGCCAGGTTGCGCGCACGGCGTCGACGACCTGCAGCACGAGGCGGATGCGGCCCTCGAAGTCGCCGCCCCAGGCGTCCTCGCGATGGTTGGCGAGGGGCGACAGGAAGCTGTGCAGGAGGTAGCCGTGCGCCGCGTGGATGTTGAGCACGCGGAAGCCCGCCGCGGCGGCGCGGCGCGCCCCGGCAGCGTAGTCCTCCAGGATCCGGGCGATGCCGTCCGCGTCGAGGGCGTCCGGGACGTGCCAGCCGGGATTGGCCGGGACCGCGCTCGCCGCGACGGTGGTCCAGGGCGGCTCGCCCGCCTGGCTCACGAGCGGCGCGTAGCCCTCCCAGGGGCGCGACACGCTCCCTTTCCGGCCGGCATGGATGAGCTGCGTGCCCGGCACCGCGCCGAACCGCGCGATCTCCTCGGCGAGCCCCGCCAGGGCCGGGACGTGGTCGTCGGACCAGATGCCGAGGTCGTGGTGCGTGACGCGGCCCTCCGGCACCACGGCGAGCGCCTCGGTGATCACGAGGCCGGCCCCTCCCAGCGCCAGCCGGCCGTAATGCTGCCGGTGGAAGGCATTCGGCAGCCCGTCCGGCCCCGCCGCGTATTGCTGCATCGGCGAGATCACGATCCGGTTGGGAAGCGTGACCTCGCGCAGGGCGAGCGGGGCGAAGAGGTGTGCGTGTGTCGTCATCCGGCCAGTCCTACGCGGTCGCGGAGCCAGGCCCAGGCGATGCCGGCCGAGAGGGCCGGGCGGCGCAGGCGGTGCCAGGAGATCGGGGCCATGGACGTGGCCGGCAGCGGGGGCGCCTCTCCGGTGAGGGCCCGGCGCGCCAGCCACCCGCCCATGACGGTCGCCATCGCGACGCCGCGGCCGTTGTAGCCGTAGCCGAGATGCAAGCCGGGCGCCGGCTCCTGCACCCGCGGCAGCCCGTCGAGGGTCAGGCCGACCTGGCCGGACCAGCTGGCGGCGATCGGCACGCCCGCGACCTCCGGGAAGATCCGCCGCATCGCCGCGACGAGCGCCTGCCGGAAGACGGGGCTCTCCGCCTCGCCGATCGCGCCGCGCCCGCCGAACATCAGCCGGCCGTCCGGCGAGCGCCGGAAGTAGAAGGCGAGGCGCCGCGTCTCCGAGCAGCAGCGCCCGTCGGGCAGGATCCGGGCGAGGAGCGCCTCGGGCAGGATCTCGGTCGCCACCTGCACGCTCTGGACGAGCAGCATCGCCTCGTTCAGGCCGGCGACGAGGGGGGTCGAGTAGGCGTCCGTCCCGACGACCACCCGCCGCGCCCGCACCACCCCGCCGGGGGTCCGCAGCCGCCAGCGATCGCCGTCCGGCTCCAGGGCCCCGACCGGCGTGGATTCGTGCACGGCCGCCCCGGCCTCCCGGGCCGCGCGGGCGAGGCCGCGGGTGTAGGACAGCGGGTGCAGCGTGCCGGCCCGCCGATCGATCCAGCCGCCGTGGTAGCCCCGCGCGCCGGTGAGGCGCTCCACCGCGGCGGCGTCGAGGAGGTCGACGGGCGCTCCCTCCGCTTCCCAGTCGCGGGCGCGCTGCTGCACGCGGGCGAGGGCCGGCGCCGCGTGGGCGGCCTGGACCCAGCCCTCGCGCGCGGCCGCGCAGGCGATCGCGTGCTTGGCGACCCGGTCGAACACCGCGTCGGCCGCCGCGCCCACCGCCGCCGTGAGGCGCCGGCCCGCCGCCTCGCCGAACCTCTCGCGCATCTCGGACGGGTCGTATTTCAGCCCGGGGATCACTTGGCCGCCGTTGCGGCCCGAGGCGCCCCAGCCGATCGTCGCTCCCTCCAGCAGGATCGTCGCCGCGCCGGCCTCGACCGCCGCGAGCGCGGCGCTGCACCCGGTGATGCCGCCGCCGATCACCGCGAGGTCGACATTGGTCTCGCCCGCGAGGGGCGGCGCGGCGAGTGGCGGCTCGGCCGCGGTGGTCGACCAGAGCGAGCGGTGGTGGCTGTCGGCCGAGGATCCCATGGCGCCCTACTCGGCCGCCACGGCGGACCAGGACGCGGCCCGTTCGTCGGAGATGATCCCGTCCTCCCGATCCCGCCGGATGCGCTCGGCCGGGCGCTTGTGCGGGGCGCCGTAGCCCCCTCCCCCGCCGACCGCGATCGTGACGACGTCGCCCGGCAGGAGGTCGATGGCGGTCTTCGACGGGAGCGACAGGACCTCGCCGTTCCGCAGCACCTCGCAGGCGCCCGTCGTGCCCGGGCCGCCGCCGAACAGGCCCTCGGGGGCTCGCTTGAAGCGGTCGCTGTAGAGCGACAGCCGCACGCCCTCGCGCAGGATCTCGTAGCGGCGCCGGAAGCCGAGCCCGCCGCGGTGCTCGCCGATCCCGCAGCTGTCCGGCGTCAGCGCGTAGGCGACCACGCGGAAGAACGGGAAATCCTGGTCCAGCGCCTCGACCGGGGTGTTGGTGCAGTTCGACAGCGGCGAGTCGACCGCGTCGCACCCGTCCGCGTCCGCGGCGGCGCCGTAGCCGCCCCCGAAGATCTCCAGGTAGACCGACCAGCCCTGGTCGCCGAGCCGCGAGAGCACGCCCACCGTGGTGGTGTCGAAGCCGCAGGCGATGACGCGCTCGGGCACCGCCTGCGCGAGCGCCTTCATGACGGCGTTCCAGGCCCGGAAACTCGCCTCCATGCGGGCGCGCACCGGGGCCGGGTGGCGGGGATTGAGGAGGCTGCCCTTCGGGGCCGTCACCGTCACGGGCCGGGCGGCGCCCGCGTTGAAGGGGATGTCGGGGCTCGTCAGCACGCCCTTCACGCAGGAGAGCGAGGCCGAGACGGTGGCGGCGAAGGGCACGTTCAGGTTGCGGCGGACCTGCGGCGCCGTCCCGGTGAAGTCGATCGTGATGGCGTCGCCCTTGACGGTCACGGTCGCCCGCACGGGCAGCGGCGCGTCCGAGAGGCCGTCGTCGTCGACCGCGTCCTCGCCGTGGTAGACACCGTCCGGCACCGCGCGGATCGCGGCCCGCATGCGCGTCTCGGAGTAGTCGAGCAGAGCCGCCATCACGGCCCGCAGCTTCTCCGCGCCGTAGCGCTCGGCGAGTTCGGTGAGCCGGGCCGCCCCGATCGCGTTGGCGGCGATCTGGGCGTCGAAGTCGCCCATGGTCTGGTGCGGCACCCGCACGTTCGCGCGCAGGAGACGCTCGAAGGCGCCGCCGTGCCAGTCGCGCGCCATGTTGAGCTTGAGCGGGGGGATGATCAGCCCCTCCGAGTAGACGTCGGTCGCCGCGGTGTTCAGCCCCGGATCGCCCCCGGAGATGTCGAGGTGGTGCGCGACCGAGGCCGAGAAGCCGAGCAGCTCGCCCCGGAAGAAGATCGGGTGGAAGAAGAACACGTCCTGGAGGTGCTGCCCGCCCGAATAGGGGTCGTTCATGACGAAGAAGTCGCCCTCCGCCAGCGTCTCCTTCGGGTAGAGGGCGAGCGCCGGCTGGATCACGTGCCCGATCGTGCCGAGCTGCATGGGGATCAGCTCGGCCTGGGCGATGGTGTGGCCGTCGGCGTCGAGCAGGGCGGCCGAGCCGTCCTGCGCCTCCCGCAGCACGGTCGAGTAAGCGGAGCGGACGAGCTTGGCGCCCATCTCCCGCGCGGCCGAGACGATGGACTGGCTGACGACGGCGTAGTCGACGGGATCGAGGGAGAGGGCGCTCATGCGGAGATCCGGGTCATGAGGAGGTTGCCGGCATCGTCCCGGGCGGCCTGCCACGCCGGGGGCAGCCACAGCGTCGAGCTGTAGCCCTCGACGAGGGCGCTGCCCCGCACGACGTCCCCGGCGGCGATCGCGGAGGCGTCGACGAGCCGGGTCGCCACGGCGCCGCTCGGCTGCCAGACCGTGATCGCGTCCGGGCCGGCCCCCTTCGCCGGGCGCTCGCGGTTCTCGGGCAGGGCGTCGAGGCGGCGGCGGACGCCGAAACGCAGGCCGACGATCTCGATCTTCCGCCCCGGCTCGCCGCCGTGGAAGTAGATGCGCCGGTGGGCGGCGTCGAAATCGGCGGCGAGGTCCGCCGCGCCGATCCGGGACAGGCGCGCCGGATCGACCGCGACGGGAATCTCGAAGGCCTGGCCGACGAAGCGCATGTCGGCGGTCAGGTCGAAGGCGAGGTCGCTGCCGAGCCCCAGCGCGCGGAACTCCGCCTCCGCGTCGCGGCGGAACCGCGCGAACTCCTCCGCCAGCACGCCCGGCGCGGCTCCGGACAATTCCATGCGCCGGGTGAGGCCCGAGACCTTCACGTAGTCGGCCGACAGGAGTCCGAGCGCCGAGATCACGCCGGGATTGGGCGGCACCAGCACCTCGGTGATGCCGAGTTCCTCGGCGATCTCGGCGGCGAGCAGCGGGCCGGCGCCGCCGAAGGGCAGGAGCGCGTAGGTGCGGGGATCGTGCCCGCGCTGGGTCGAGACGAGCTGGATCGCCCGCACGATGTTGGCGACGGCGAGCCGGATCGCCGCCGCGGCCGCGTCCCGGATCGACAGGCCGAGGCGGTGCGCGAGGGGCTCGAAGGCGCGGTGGGCGGCGTCCGGGTCGAGGTGCATCGTGCCGCCCAGGAACGCGTCCGGCCGGATCGTGCCGCGCACGAGGTGCGCGTCGGTCACGGTCGGCTCCGTGCCGCCGCGGCCGTAGCAGGCCGGCCCCGGGACCGCGCCGGCGCTGCGCGGCCCGACCCGGAGCATGCCGCCGTCGTCGATCCAGACCAGGGAGCCGCCCCCCGCCCCCACCGTCACGATGTCGAGGACGGGCGTGCGGATCGGCAGCCCGTCGACCTCCGTCTCCGGCGACACGGACGGCTCGCCGTCGACGACGAGGCAGACGTCGGTCGAGGTGCCGCCCATGTCGAAGGTGATCAGGTTCTTCCGTCCCGAGCGGCCGGCCTGCCGGATCGCCCCGACGACCCCGGCCGCCGGGCCGCTGAACAGGGCGGTGATCGAGTTCCGGCGCATCGCGGCGGCCGGGAGGCGGCCGCCATTCGACTGCATCACGCTGAAGCCGCCCCGGAACCGCGCCGCCGCCAGCGTCGCCTCGAAGCGGTCGAGGTAGCCGTCGATCACCGGCTGGACGTAGGCCGACAGCACGGTCGTCGAGGCGCGCTCGAACTCCCGGAACTCCCGGGCGATCTCGTGCGAGCAGGCGACCCGGATCCCGGGCAGCCGCTCGGCGATGAGGGCCTTGAGCCGCGCCTCGTGGGCCGGCGCCGCGTAGGCCGAGAGCAGGCAGATCGCCACCGCCTCGTACCCGCCCGCCGCGAGCGCCGGGACCAGCTCGGCCAGGACGGCCGCCTCGTCGAGGGGCGTCACCACGGCCCCGGCGGCGTCGAGCCGCTCGGTGACCTCGAAGCAGTCCTTGCGGCGCACCGGCGGCGCGGGCTTGGCGTAGCGCAGGTCGTAGATGTTCCGTCGGCCGTGGCGCTGGAAGAACAGGATGTCCCGGAACCCGCGCGTGGTCACGAAGGCGACCGAGGCCCCCTTGCGCTCCAGGATGGCGTTGGTGGCGACCGTCGAGCCGTGGACGAGGTCGGTCACGGAGGCGGGGTCGATCCCCGCCGCGGCCAGCGACGCGAAGGCACCCTCGTCGGGGCTCGCCGGCGTGCTCGGCACCTTGACCACCGTGACCTGGGCGCCGTCCACCGCGACGAGATCGGTGAACGTTCCTCCGACTTCGATGCCGACCCGCATGCGCTCAACCCCTGCGATCGTGGACATGAAAGCAGCATCCCGTTAGCATTGCAATGGCGCTGAAAATCTATGGCGTAAATTTCACCGAAACTGCGAAATCTGCCCGCCAGCAGGGCAGAGCGGGAGCGCGAGGATGGTGAGCGAGGTCGAGGCGAAGCCGGAGGGTGCGGCGGACCGGAGCGACGGCATCGGCCGCAAGCTGCGCCAGCGCCGGCTGATCAAGGGCCGCTCGCTGCAGCAGGTGGCCGAGCAGGCGGAGATCTCGGTCGGCCTCCTGAGCCAGATCGAGCGCGGCCTCACCATGCCGTCGCTGCGCTCGCTGCGTCAGATCTGCGCGGCTTTGGACATGCCGGTCGGCTGGCTGTTCGACGTTCCGGCGACCGAGCACGACGACGTGGTGGTGCGCGCCTCGGCGCGCCGCACGCTCGACCTCGGCCCGAAGGGCCTGCGCAAGGAGCTGATGTCGCCCGACGCGGTCTCGGGCATCCAGATGATGCGCATGACGATCCGGCCGGGCGGCGGGCTGGGCGAGGCCATGCGCAACGAGGCCGGCGCCAAGTGCGGGACCGTGTTGTCGGGCGTGCTGGCGCTCGAACTGGCCGGGACCGTGCACCTCATCCAGGCTGGGGATTCCTTCGCCTTCGAGGCGACGACGCTCCACCGCTACTGGTGCGTCGGCGAGGAGCCGGTGGACTTCCTCTGGGTGGTCGCTCCGGCGGTCTACTGAACGGTACGCCCTCGCACCGCGTGGGCGTGACCGCGAGAGCGTTCCGTCGAGGCCGGCGGACGCTCCAGGCGCCCGGCCCGCCTCCGGCTCACGCGTCGAGCACCACGTCGGAATGCGGGACCGCCAGGCAGGTCAGGCAGGTCCCCGGGTCGAGGTCGGGCACCGGACCGAGATGGGCGACCTCCCCCTCGAGAACCCGGACGGCGCAGCTCTCGCAGAGGCCGACCCGGCAGCCGCTCGGCGGTCGCAGGCCGGCCGCCTCGGCGAGCGCGAGGAGGGAGCCCGATGCCGGCTCCCAGGCGAGGCTCCGCCCCGAGCGCGCGTAGGTGACGCTTCGGGGCGCGAGCGGCCCGGCGGGGAGCGGTCGCGGCGAGACGAAGCGCTCCCGGAAGATCTCGAAGGCCGGGACACCCCGCGCGCGCAGGTCCTCCGTGACCTCGTCCATCATGCGCGCGGGGGCGCAGAGGTAGAAGCGCGGGCGCCGCCGGATCAGCGCCTCCGGCAGGGTCTCCGCCCGGAAGCGGCCCGCGTGGTCGCAGGCGTCGCCCGGAGCCGGCCGGCTGAGATGGGCGACGACGCGCAGGGTCGCGCAGCGCGCGGCGATCTCCTGGATCCGGTCGAGGAAGGGCCGGCGCGCCGCGTCCCGGCAGGCGTAGTGCAGGATCACCTCCGGCTCGCCCGGCGCACCCGTCAACCCTTCGAGAGCGGACAGGAACGGCGTGATGCCGATCCCGGCCGCGATGAGCACGATCGGGAAGGCGTTGCGGGCGGGGATCAGGAAGTGACCGGCCGGCGCGCGTGCGCGCACCCGGTCGCCGACCGTCAGGCCCGCGTGGAGGAGCGGCGAGACCGATCCGCCCTCGACCCGGCCGATGCCGAGTCGATAGCGCCGCGGGGCCGGGGAGGCGGGACCGGTCAGCGAATAGGAGCGCGCCTGCCCGTCGAGGTCGAGCGTGACGAACTGGCCGGCCGCGAAGCCGGGCAGCACTCCGCCATCCGCGGCGGCCAGTTCCAGCGCCACGACGCCCTCCGCCGCGTCGCGGCGCGCCACGACGCACAGGGTGAGCCAGTCGTCCGCCCGGGCCGCGTGGACGAGGTCGACCTCGCACGCCGTCGAGCGCAGCGGCAGCGCGCCGCTCACCGGGTCGCGGAGGCGCTCGCCGACGAGCTGGTTGAAATTGGCGCCGGGCGCGTCGCCGGCCGGCCGGTGGTCCGGCAGCCCGAGATCCGGCGCCCCCTGCCACCAGCCGTAATCGGCGGCCGCGGTGTCGGGGGCCAGGGTGTCGTCGACGGTCGCCACGAGTTCGATCCGTCCCTCGCGCGTCCGGACCGCGACCCGGTCGCCCTCCCGGATGCCGCGCCGCGCCGCCGCCTCAGGGTTCAGCGCCACGAGGGGCGCGGGGCGCCGCCGCCGGAGGGACGCGATGCCGCGATGCTGGCTGTGGCAGAAGGGGGCGGTGTTGGCCGAGAACAGGACCAGCGGATAGGCGTCGTCCGGCTCCGCGTCGGACGCGGTGAAGGTCGGCAGCGGCGGCTGCCCGTGGCGCAGGAACAGTTCCGAGTAGAGTTCGACCCGCCCGGTCTGCGTGGCGAAGCCCGTGTCCCGGTACTTCTCGTAGCGCAGGTCGAGCGGCCGCCGGATCCCTTCCGGGTGCGCCCGCAGCGTCGCGAGATCGAGGCCGAGGGGTGCCAGGAGGTGGCCGAGACCCGCCTCCACGTCGCCGTCGAAGAAGAGGTCCCCCATCCCGAGCCGCCGCGCGAGCTGGAACACGATCCAGGTGTCGGAGCGGCCGTCGGCCACCGGCGGGACGATCGGCTGGCGCAGCTGCACCAGTTCCTGCCCTTCGAGGGAGACGTCGAAGCCGATCCGCAGCCCCTCGTTCTCCCAGGCACTGCTGACGGGGAGCAGGATGTCGGCGGTGGCGGAGGTCGGGTTCGGGAACAGGTCGCAATGGACCTGGAACTCGAGGGCTTCGAGCGCCCGCCGGCCGCGCGCCTCGCCGGGATGCGAGACGAGGAGGTTCGACCCGAACCCCACGAGCGCCCGCACGCGGTAGGGCGTGCCGTCGAGGACCGCATCGTAGAGCGCGGTCGGGGTGATCCATCCGTCCGTCGCCGGCCCGAGGGGCCGCTCGGCGAGACCGAGCGCTTTGGCCCTGATCTCCGGCGGGATCATCGTCACGGCGTGGAGGGCCGGGACGGGCTGGGTCGGCAGGCGGACGTTGCCGCCGCGGCGGTCGAACGCGCCGGTCAGCGCGGTGAGCGTCGCGATGGCGCGGTCGGTCTGCACCGCGTTCGCGTGCTGCCCGACCCCGGTCCAGCAGTAATACGCGATCGCCCCCGCCCGGCCGAGCATCGCGGCCGCGGCCTCGATCGCTTCGGCCGGCACGCCCGTGAGGCGGGCGGCCGTCGCTGGGTCGTAGGGTTCGACGGCTTCGGCGAAACGCTGGAACGCCGTCCGGCAGGCCACGGGTCCGTGCGGTCCGCCGGCCGTGATTGGCTCTCGCGCCAGCCGCCCAGCCTCGCCCGGCCGCACCGGCGTCAGCCCAGCATCCGAGGCCATCGCGTAGGCGTCCGGAGCGTCACGCCAGCCGAGGTCGCGGCCGCGCAGGAACCGGCCGGTGTCGTCGCGCACCAGGAGCGGGCCGTTGCTGAATCGGGCGACGAAGTCGGTGTCGATCGTGCCGTTCCGGATCATGAGGCGGGCGAGCGCCATCGCGAGCGCCGCGTCCGTTCCGGGCCGCACCCGGAGCCAGAGGTCGGCGCCGGCCGCGAGGCCCGCGCCCCGGGGATCGATCACGATCAGGCGCGCCCCCCTCGCCCGGGCCGCCCCGATGGCTTCCGCCTGGGCCAGCCAGGACGTCGCCGGGTTGTGGCCCCAGAGCAGGATCAGGTCCGCGTTGCGGTAATCGGGCGTGGGAATGCCACAGCCGAACGTGAAGGCGTGGGCGTGATCCTTGTGCCAGTTGCAGATCTCGGTCGAGTAGCAGGTGTTCGGACTGCCGAAGCCGCGGATGAAGCGCTGGATCCAGTCGATGCCGTCCGACAGAGAGGACGAGGAACCTGACGTGACCGCGAAGGCGACGGCCTCCGGCCCGTTCTCGCGCCGGATCGCGTCGAGCCGGTCGGCGATCGCGTCGAGCGCCTCGGTCCAGCCGATGGGCACGAAGAGCGGATCGGCGGCGCCTTTCGGCGCGGTCCGCCGCAGGGGCGTTGCGAGACGGCGGGCCGAGTGGACGATCTCGGGGGCGGCCCGCCCCTTGGCGCAGATCGCCTGTCCGGTCGGGTGGGCAGGGTTCGGATGCACGGCGACGAGGCGGCCATCCTCGACGTGATTCACCGTCCCGCACCGCGAGCGGCACAGCGTGCAGAAGCCGACCTTCTCTCGAACCGCCATCGTCCGCATGCTCTCTCAGGTCGAAGGGCCAGGAAGGGTCCGGGGCGGCGCGGATCCGCCGCTTCGGCCCCGCGCACGCAGCACCTTAGCGCGCGGTGCGGTCGTGCGGGATGGGGGCGCGCGAGGGGCCGGCGCATCGACCGGTCGGCCACCGAACCTCGGCACGCGTAGTGGGATGCACCACTGTCGCACGATGGTGCGACAAGGCCGGGCCTGTCGCAAACGCGAACGGATCCCCGCTCAAGGATCGTTAACCACACCTGCCCAGCCTGCCGCCTCCGCCTTGGAGCCGGCCCATGATCCTGTCCGCCATCGCCGCCAAGCTCAAGCAGCGCGCCAAGGCCGACTTCAGAGGCCGGCACGTCGAGGCGGCACTCATCGTGCAGGCGGTCGCCTGGTACCCGCGCTACCCGCTGAGCTATCGCGATATCGAGGAGCTGTTCCTGGAACCGGGTCTGAGGGTTGACCACTCCACCCTGAACCGCTGGGTGCTCGCCTACGCGCCGCTGATCGAGAAGCGCCTGCGGCAGTTCCGTCGGCCCCAGTGCGGCTCGGTCCGGATCGACGAGACCTCCATCAAGGTGCGTGGCCAGTGGCGGTATCTCTACCGGGCCATCGACAAGCACGGCGCGGCGGTCGACGTCCTGCTCACCGCACAGCGCGACACCGACGCAGGCGCCGCTCGATGGCAGGCGCGTAGGTCGGCACCCACCGGTTGATGGTGGAGTGGTCGACCTCCATGCCCCTCTCCAGGAGCATCTCCTCGAGGCCGCGGTCGCTGAGGGCGTGGCGCAGGCACCAGGAGACGGCCTGCACGATCAGGCTGGCCGCGACGTGCCGGCCCCGGCAGTCGCCTTGAGCCTGTCTCTTCAGATTAAGGGCGAGGGCGTTGAGGATCAGGGGCCAGCTCCGAGGCGGAGGCGGCAAGCCGGGCAGGCACGGCTGACGACACGTGAACGGCGGCGCATCCGAGGTTGCGACAAGCCTAGCCTGGCAGACTGATCGAGCCGATTCGACCGGTCGCCCGGGTGGAAATCCTCTCCAGCTACAATACGCACTGAGAGGCAAGTGAACCGCAGAGCGGTGATCGCCAGCGCTTTAGGAAATTTTATCATTCGAATTATTTTAAGCAAAAAGCCTTGCATTTATATAGTTGTTGGGACGCCAGCGGATCAATATGGCGAAACAGAAGCAAATTTTGATCGTTTCATCTGCGCAACTTTCGGGATTTTCGAGCCTGTGTGGTTTATCAATGGCCGGCAATCGACCCGGAATGTCCATGTGAGTAGGAACAAAATTGTAAAACGCGCTTGACTTTGATCTGATTAGACAGATCAGATACGGCAGCCTGGACGCTCCACCTTGCGCGACCGGTCACGCTCTTGAGCGGGAGGCAAGCCGTGGGCGCAGCTGTGTTCAGCCAAGTGGCTGGTCAGCCTCGACTCTACGTGTCCGCCGACGCGGCGTCCCCGAGGCCGTTCGGCTTCCTGGCCTCGGCGATGAGCGGCGCCACCGCGACCCTGGCGGACCTCTGGTCGCTGGATCCCTCTGGCGTCTTCTTCAACCTGTCCGCCCCGACGGCGGCCGCCAACTGGCCGCAAATTGAGAGAAACCTGCGCCAGTGGCTGGCGGAGAGCCCCGATCCGGGGGGTGGTCTGCGCCTCTTGTGGGTCGATCTCGCGGATGACGGCGCGACGCCGGCGGCGGTGATCCCGCTCGTCGCCTCTCAGCCGACGGCCGCCGGCGCGAGCCTCCTGACCGCTTCGCTGAACCTCGATTTCCGAGGCTACGGCCTCGATCTGCCGATCGGGGCGGGTCTCGCTCCGACGCCGACGGGCGATGCCCTGGAGATCTCGGGTCCGAGCCTGTTCGCCCGCTCGGGCAGTCGTCCGGAGAGCTACGAGGTCGTCCGGGACGTTGTCACGATCCCGGTGGCGGGGGCGCGAGCCGGAAGCCTCTCCTTCTGCCTCGCCCTGGTCAACGACGGCACCGACGGGCGGCCGAGCGACTTCCGGCGGCTCGACATCGGCGTGCGCTACGGCTGGCGCGCCGACGGCGTGCGGGTCGCGTTCCACACCGTGCCGACCCTCGCACAGCCGGCTGGCACGACGTGGCTGTGGGGCGTGCTGGCGCCCTTCGATCGAGCGACCCCGCCGCTCGGACGGCTCTCCTTCCTCGCGCCGGACTCAAGCGCGGCACCCGGCCCGGTCCTCGCTTCGAGCTACGTGACCTGCGAGGGTCGGGCCGTGATGCTCACCCCGATCGGAACAGGGGACCGGGCCGGCGGCCTCGTTCTGGCTCGTCAGCCGCTGTCGTCGTCCACGGTCTCTGACGCGCCGTTCACCACTTACCTCACCCCGGACGGCGATTTCGCGGTGACGGCCGGTGGTGGCGCGGCGCCGGCCCCTCGGATCGTCTGCGGCCTCGGAGTGATGGAACACGTCACCGGCGCGCCCGCGGACCGGCTCTCCTTCTCGCTCGGTCCGGCCTTCCTCGACAGCCCGGGAGCGGCGTTGTCGGGCTTGGCCACCACCGCCTACGCGGTGCCGGGCGGCTCCGGCGGCGGCGGAGCGGTCTACTGCGCTCAACCCGAAGCGGCGCCCTTCTACGGCGACGCCACGGCGTCCGGCTACCTGGGTCTGATCGACGTGCCGGCCGCCGTCATTCCGGCAGCGCTCGCCGCCATCCCGATGCTCGGCCACGCCGGGCTCGAGGACGCGGCCGCCATGGAGGCCGCGGTCTCCGTTGAGCAGAGGATCCTCGGGCCCGCGCGCGCTGCCCTGCTCGCCGCCGTACCGGTTGCCGGACCGCCGCAGCCCCTGCCGGAATGGGGGCTGACGCCCCAGGGCCTCGTGGTCGGCTTCGACCCCAAGAGCCTCGGCGACTGGCAATGGATGGGCGTCGCCAACGTCGAGGGCACGAGCCGGCCGGACATCACCTTCGACCGGGTCGGGTCGCCGTTCCGGCAAGCGATGCAGGCGGCCGCCCCCTTCGTCGTGCTGGCCGATCCCGACATCGTTCTGGCGAGTGCCACGGTGCCCTACCGGCTGAGCGGGCCCGCCGTCGATGCGCTTCGGGCCAGCCCGCCGGCCTGCTTCTCCGGCTTCGCGGAGTGGAGCGCCCTGTCGGCCTTGGCCGGCACCACCTTCCCCGACGAGGCGGCGTTCGACGCGGCGGTCGAACCGCTCCTCGGCACCGGCCCGGAACCGCTCCGCGACCGGCTCGACCTGCTGCGCCGGCTGGCCGGGCAGATGCGGGTCACCCTCGACGATTGGAGGTTCGATCTCGCGCCGCGCACGTGGCCGCCGGCACCAGCGAGCGAGACCGGCGACGGGCAGGCCGAGACGCGCCACGGTCTCATGATCATCAAGCTTGATCGCACCGTGGCGCTCCGGGAGTGGATCGATCAGCTGGAGAACTCCGCCTGGCCGGCCGCGGCGGTCCTGCCGGGCGGCACGCTGAACGACACGGCCGACGTCCTGCGGCAGGTCGTGGCGACCGCCCAGGCCCGCTACGCGGCCTCGAGGGACCCGGCCAACAGCCCCTACGCGCATTTCCTCGGAACCGTGCTGATCGAGCCGACCTGGGTCGGGACGCTGGTGCTCAACGCGGCCGTGCCGCTCGATGCGCTCCCGGACGACCTGCGGGTGATCCGCGCCGGCCTGAAGCCGGAGCTGTTCTACGCGCACCACATCGGCTTCGAGCCCGGCCTGGTCGGGCTCGACGGCGACGCCCTCGCGCTGACCCCCGACCGCATCTTCGGCGTGATCGACTACGAGGACACCGCCGACTTGACGGCCGATCCCGGCAATCCGGTCGACTTCCAGTTCAAGGCGTTGCATCTGACCGCGGGCTTCGCGCGATCACGGCTGACGACGTTCTCGAGCCAGGTCGAGTTGTGCGTGGGCCGACTCTTCGACGCCGTCGCCCGGAAGTACCCGACCCAGCGCGGCAACAACCTGATCCTCGACGGCGTCAAGGTGATGGAGGCGGGCGACGACGGCGTTCTGCGGGTTGGGTACCGGTTCGGTACGACGCAGGAGAGCGACTTCCAGCTCGCCGGCTGCGCCCTCGCCCTCGTGAGCGTGACATCGACCTCCCTCACCCTGAACGACGCTCTCTCGATCGGCAACGTCCTGGTCTCCGACTTCACGCTCGCGGGGGCGTTCCAGTTCCAGGCCGCGACGGGCTTCGACATGTTCAGCTACGGACCCGCGCCGGCGCCGGCGCCGGCCCCACCTCCCGCCGCCGCACCGCCGCTCTGGGCCGACACGCCCTTCGGCCCGGCGCGCGTGATCGGGCACGTCGAGGATGTCCGCGCCGCGCGAGCCGCCAAGGAGGCGCGCCGCGCCGCCGACGTCACGGCCACCGACGCGGACGTCCCGGTCAGCGCCCTCGCCTACCGGGGCCTCGTCGTGCGGATGACCTTCGACATGAACCAGCCGGATCCCAAGCCGGTGTTCGGCGCGTTCAGCGAGGACGCCGCCTTCGATCCCGCCGCCAGCACGCCGCGTCGCGACGGTCTCGCCAACCGTTTCCCGGCCGTGCCAGCGCGCTTCCTCAAGGGCGGTGCCTCCGGCCAATCGCCGAAGGACATGGGCTACGTCCCCGTGATCTGCGAAGTCCAGCAGGCCTCCCTCTCCGGCCCGTGGTACGGGCTGGAATACCGGTTGGACCTCGGGACGCTCGGAAACCTCGGGGGCTCGGCCGGGATCCCCGTGACGCTGCTGGCCGCCTGGGGCATCGACCCCGACGCGGAGGTCGCGCCGGTGTTTCTCGGGATCAAGCTGCCGGGTGCGGGCGCGTCGGGATACGAATTGGCCCTGCAGGGGGTGCTGCGCCTCGGGTTCGGAGCGGTGCAGATCGACACCTACCCGGCCTCGGACGGCGGCGTTGGCTACCTGATGCGGCTGCGCGACTTCGGCCTGCACCTGATCGGCCAGACCTTCCCTTCCGGGCATATCAACGTGCTGATCACCGGAGCCCCCGGCGCCGGCGGTCCGACGAAGCTGGGCTGGTTCGCCGGCTACGCGGAGGACGGCGGCGGGCCGACCGGCCGCGCCGCTCTCCGCCGCCGCATCAGGACGCCGCGCCGTGGCCTATGACCTCTACTACACGATGCTGTTCACCGATCAGGGCATGGGCAACCTGGTCAGCATCACCAACCGCGGCCAGAACGCGATCCAGTTCTCGGCGCTGATCGACTTCGGCACCGCCCAGTCGTCGCTGACGAAAGAGTCCGTCGATTTCATGGAGCGGTATATTCGGGGTAACCGAGCGGCCAACAAACCAGGGCCCGATCTCGACCTGGTGGTCGTGTCGCACCAGGATAACGACCACTGGAGCCTGTTCCCGAGTCTGATCGCTCGGTTCGCCAACAGCAATCCGCAACTGCGGATCGGCACCGTGACGTTCGGTGGCAACTTCGCCAATTACAGCGAGGGCGCGAAAGCCGCCGTCAACCAGTTGTGGGGTCTGGCGCCTGCAGCCGGCCGCATCCTGCTGCCGGCGACCGAGATCTCCGCCTATGCGGCGAATAACCCGCAAGCCCCTCTCGCGCAATTCCCCGCGAACAATCCGGAAATCACGTTCCAGCCCGTGATCGGCAACGTTCCGGCGGTTGCGAACAAACCAGACATCGTCGCGAACACGGTCTCACTGCTCATTGGTGTTTTTTGGGTGGAAAACAACGATACATACAATGTTCTACTGCTGCCCGGCGACATGACATCTTGCACGATTTATGGACTTTACAAAATGCGAGATCGTCTGGGTCGCATGAAGAATACCTACACGTTGAGTGTGCCGCATCATGGCTCCCATCGAACGCTGTCAGACAACTATAACTCGACCATTGCAAGTCGAACTTTCACATTTGCGAGTTGGTTCGCCGGTCAAATCACCCCGAACAGCCTCGGCATCAGCGCCGGTTTTACGAGCAATCACCGCCACCCCTACCATTCCGTCATAGAAATTTTCCAGGACGATGTCATTGATGGCTTTACTGCTCATAATTATGTCGCTTATGATATCGAAAACGCGGGTTATCAACAATACAATACGACAACGGGGATATTCACAAATTACAACGACATACCCGCCAATTGGAATCAGAAAAGGAAAAATAAGAAGCGAAAATACGATCCCGGAAATGTCGCGGGCCGTATCGTCGTGAAGATCATTCCTGGAACAATCACCTACTACAGTCTGCCGATCGATTCAGCGTCCAACCCGGGGCTGGCGTGATGTCTGCCGACGCGATCCTGCGGCTGCTGCGGGAGGGGGGCTCGGACGGCCTTCGCCTGGGTCGGAGCGGCGTCGCCGAACTCGACCGGCTGGCGCGCGTTCTCGATCAGGACGAGGTCGTCCTGATCGCCCCCGAAATCATTGGCCCTGAGGGCGGGATCCTGCGCCTGCGTGCGCGGACGCGGCTCGACGGATGCGACGTCGCGTTCCGCGCCAGCCTCACGGCGGAGGCGGCCGGTGACGGAGAGGCCTTCGTCCGGTTGCGCTTGGCCGCGGAGGGCCCGCAGACCCTGGCGCAGCTCTTCGGTCCGGATCAACCCAAGAGCGTGGTGGCGGATGCGGCCGGCCACATCGTCGCGGTCGACAGCATCCTTGGCCCGCTCCTGGTGGAGGACGCGACGCTGGTGGTGTCCAGCAACGGCAGCCAGGGCAGCTTCACCGGCAGCTTCGCGGTCGACCAGCCCAACGGGAGCTACGGCCTCGCCCGCTACACCCCCCTCCCCCTGGCGCGCACGGTAGCCCTGAAAGGCGCCTGGAGCGGCCCGGCGACGGGCCGCTCCTTCACCCTCTTCGGCAGCTCAACCGCCGGTGTGACGCTGCCGGACTTCGTCACCGATTACGGCCTCAGGCTGAGCAACGCCTACGAGGTCACCGGTGGGGGAACGACCGATCCCGTTTCGGGCGCGGCCTTCTACCTGACCAGCAATCTCGACGGCGCCGTCCTAACCGTTCCCCTGCTCTACAACGATGGCTATTGGTCGGCCGACCTCGCACTGACGGAGCACGTGACGCTCGCCGAGGGTGCGGACGCGCTGATGCGTCTGCTCGGTGACGGGGCCGCAACCTGCCTGGTGCTGCCGCCGGGCCTCACCTTGCTGTCCTCCTTCTCCCTCGATCACCTACGCCTCGGTCTGGAGACGGCGGGTCCCGGGCAGATGCCCGCGTTGCGGATGGTCGGGGTCACCATCGCGTCGGACGCCACCTGGCAGCCCCCGATCCCGCTGCTCGGCAGCATCGGCGGCATCGGCGCGCAGATGATCTATCAGCGCCCGGTCGGCGATGAGCCGGGCGTGATGATGGCCACGGTGTTCGGACGGGTCACGCTCGGCAAGACCCCACCGGGACAGATCGTGCTGGAATGCAGCGTCGGCCTGCCGACCTTCGACATCGAGATCTTCCAGCCCGACGGCGAGACCGCCGACCTGGGTGCCTTCCTGGCGGCCACCACCGGCGCGACCCTGCCGACCGGCTGGGCCGTGACGCTGTCCAACCTGCGCGCATCGGCCCTGATGGCGGAGCGCGAGTTGCACGCGGTCATGGACCTGACCGGAATCGTTCCGCTCGGCGATCCCGCCACTCACCCCGAGATCGCCCTTACGGAACTCGGAGGCCGCATCGACGTCTCGCCGGACCACACGGCCACGGCGCTATGGGCGCAGTTCACCATCGGCGGCGCCGGCACTCCCGGCGCCGGCATCCCGTTCGACATCGTGGCGGCCTACGACACGGCCACGGGTGCCTGGACCTTCTCGGGCGGGCTGCTCGCCGGGACCAAGGCCGCGCTGACCGACATGGTCCTGGCGCTGACCGGCGAACCGGCCCCGGGCTGGTTGCGGGCGCTCGACCTGGCCGTCACCGACCTCTGGATCAGCTATTCCACGGCCGAGAATCATCCCTACGGCTTCACGGGGGGCATCGAGGGCAACCTGCCGCTCAGCGACGTCCTGGGTTACGACATCGCCATCGCGGCAACCGCCCAGATCGCGCGCGCGTCCGACGGGACGACCTCTCGATCGCTGTCCGGCACCTTCGCCATCGCCGACGTCATCGTCACCGCCACGGTCGCCCTGACCGATCCCAAGACCTGGGAATTCCAGGTCCAGTGGGGCGGAACGCTGTTCGACGCCGTGACCGTGCCCGTCACCGATCCCGCCGACGGCAAGATCTACAACGTCATCCGTATCGGGCTCTCCGGGGTAACCCTCGGGGATATCGTGTCCGATTTGATCCACATGGTCGATCCCTACCTCGACTCGAGGCTCGATCCGCCCTGGGATCTGCTCAACACCATCGACTTGTCCCGCGCTCGCTTCACCATCGATGCCAAATACTCGACCCTCGCCGTGGAACTCGACGTCGGGTTGTCGCTCGGCTTCATCGACGTGACCAGCGTCGCGGTCGTCTACGACCGCGGCTCGCCGCGAGGCACGATCACCTACCAGGTGCAGGGCGCGTTCCTGGGTCGGACTTACGGCGGGGCGAACCCGCTGACCTGGGACGCCATCGACGGCTCGCCGCCCGACGTGCCCTCGAAGGGCAAGTCCCTGCTCGACATCCACTACATGGGGCTCGGGCAGCACGTCGAGATCGGTCCCAACGACGGCACCGTGCGCGGCGCCCTCGCGGCGATGCGCGAGGTGCTGGTTCCGAGCGACGGCCGCACCAACCCGATCCCGGCCGGGGCGTACGCCGCCGATGTCGGCTGGGTTGCCGGGCTCGACCTGACCCTGATGGGCTTCATCGGCCTCGGCTTGGTGTTCGAGGATCCGAGCCTCTACGCCCTGCACGTCGCCCTCTCGGGCGAGGAGGCCAAGGCGCTGGACGGCCTCGCCGTCGAACTGATCTATCGCAAGATCAGCGACGAGGTCGGCGTCTTCCACATCCAGCTGACCTTGCCGGACGCTTACCGGCAGATCGAACTCGGAGCGGTGTCGGTCACCCTCGGACTGATCTCGGTCGACGTCTACACCGACGGAGGCTTCGAGATCGATCTCGGCTTTCCCCACGGCGGCGACTACAGCATTGCCTTCACGGTCGAAGCCGGCATCTTCCTGGGGCGGGGCGGACTCTATTTCGGCGTTCTGGAGAGCGGCGGATCGAGCCGCGTGCCGACCGGCACCAACGGCCAGTTCGCGCCGGTGATCGCGGCAGGGGTCGGCTTCGCCGGCGGCGTCGGCCGCGACTTCGACGAGGGGATCCTCTCCGCCGGCGCCTTCGTCCAGCTCGAGGCGATCTTCGAGGGCGTGCTCGCCTGGTTCCATCCCACCGATGCGGCCCAGCCCGTCGACATGTACTATTACTGCCGCGCCACGGCGGGCATCGCCGGCCAGATCTACGGGTCGGTCGATTTCGGTATCGTCTCCGCCTCCGTGACCATCAGCGTGCAGGCGACGGCGACGCTGGTACTCGAAGCCTATCGCGCCACTCTCGTCGACCTCGATGCGGAACTCTCGGTCAGTGCCTCCGTGCACTTCCTGTTCTTCCACGTCTCGTTCAGCTTCGACATGACGTTGCGGCTCGACTTCCAGATCGGCTCGGACGCGACCGCGCCGTGGCAGCTGACGGCCGGATCGAGCGGCGACGGCGCGGCCAGGGCGGACCGCATCTTCGCGCGCCGCCGCCGCGGCGCGCGTCGCGCCATGGACTTCCAGCGCGACGCCTACCTGTCGCAGCGCAGACAGCTCGGCGAGTCGACCGGATTGCACTGGAAATGCGGCGACGTCATCGTCTTGCCGGACGGCCCCGGCAAGATCCCGGCGACCATCGTGCCGGGCCTGACCCTCGATGGGGTTCCGGTGCAGTGGGGCACGCGGACGCCGCCGTCGGCCGCGACGGCTCTGGTCGACTTCGTACCCGCCACCGTGGGCGACGCGGAGGGCGGCGACCCGCTCGACGTGCTCGCGCAGACGCTGCTGCGCTGGGCGTTCGTGGCCGCGGGGCAGCCAAAGTCCGGCGGTTCGGTCGATCTCGGCGCGCTGGCGAACCTGAACGCGCAGATGACCTCCGACGAAACGCAACGGGCGTTCTCCTGGAGGGCGCTCGACATGCTGTTCGGCCGCAACCTGGAATTCGATTTCCAGGACTTCACCGGCGATCTCGTCACCGGTTTCGTATTGCCGATGCCGCCGGTCTTCCAGCGCACGGACGGCGTCGCGCGCCAGCCCGGCGTCGACTACGGCACCCACACCCCTCTTTCGGAACCCTACGAGACCGCATTGGCCGCCTGGCTGGCGGCATTGCGGGTCGACCAAGCCACCGCCCCGTCCCGGTCGGCCGGCGGACCGCGATCGGAAGCCGGCCGGGAATCCTTCCCCACCATGATGTTCCGCGCCTACCACCTGGCGCTGACGAAAGCCGTGGTCGGCGAGGCGGCGGCAGTCGCGGGAGCCTGGACGGCGCGCATCCCGAGCGGCGGATCCCTGGCGGACCTGGCGCGGACCTTCCAGCCCCGTGCCGTGACCTACGTCAAGTCCGCCAGCGACACGCTCGACACGGCCGCCGCCCGCTTCGGCGTCTCGGTCGACGAGTTGGCGTTTTTCGATCCCGGCATCGCCGCCATCTTCGCCGCGGCGGCGGCGGGTGCCGTCGTGACGTTCCACGTCGGGGTGACGCCCGAATCGATCGCCGCCGGCAATCCCAGCCTGCCCCTGAGCGCCGGCCCGGGGCATCCGCCCGGCGGGACCGTGACGCTCGACCTCGCCCCGCTGGTCTGGCTGACCGTGGCGGGCGACACGCTCGCCGCCATCGCGGGCGGCGGGATCGGCGGCTGGCTCGCCGAACCGGAGGGCATTGCGGACGACCTCCTCCTGCTCCGGTCGGGGGCCGATCTCATCCCGACCGGCTTCGCCTGGGCGGGCGGCGGCGCTCTTGCCGCAGCCCGGCGCGACGCGATTCTGTTCGTGCGCCTCATCGACACCGACGCGGTGTCGGCCATCGATGCGGCGCTGGTCGCCGAGTGCTCGACCCGGATCGCGGCCCTCAATCCCGATCTCTCGTTCGACGACCGCGGCCGCCCGGTCCAGCCCGTCGCCAGGATCGTCGTTCCCACGGATCGCGGGAGCGGCACGGCCTCCGATTGGCCGGTGCAGCCGGGCGACACCCTGTCCCGCCTGAGCCGTGCGGTCGCCCTGACCATCGACCCGTCGAGTGGGCGCGGCTTCGCGGCCTTTGCGGCAGCGGTCGACGCCGCCAACCCGGTTGCGGGAGCCCCCGTCGTCCTGCCCGCTTCGCTCGGCACCGTCATCCTCGCCAACGAGAGCCTCGCGCAGCTGGCCAACCGGTTGCTGACGTCTGTCACGGATCCGCGCTTCGCGGCCATGATCGGCCCTGTCCCGATCCTGTCCCCCGGGCGATCCCTCGTGGCACCCAGCAGCCCGCGCGTCGTCGCGGCCGGGACGACGTTGCAGCAGGTCGCCACCACCTACGGCCTGTCGCTGGAGGCGCTCGGCGCGCGGATCGGGGAGACCGAAGGGCTGTTCGCCGACGGCACCGCCGTCGCCGTCGCGCACGCCGCCTCGCTGCCGACGGAGGCGCTGATCGCCGAGACCCTGCGGCGGGGCGGCGCGCGCATCCGGGCGCAGATGTCGCGCTTCATGCTGCACGGCCTGCGCCTCCCGGAACCCGCCGCCGACGGATCGGGTCTCGGCCCCGGGCTCGTGCCGCTCGCTCAGTTGATGGGAACGCAGGTGCCGCTCGAGGCGCTGCGCCTGCCCGACGGCGACTACGCCGCGCAATTTGCCTTCGGAGAGATGGGCGAGCGCAACTGGATCTCGCTGCCCGATGACCAGAGCACGACGCTGAGCTGTCGGCTGACCGCGGCGGACGTGACCAGCCACCAGCTGGCCGATGTTCTGGCCCCGGCCTTCGTGGATCCCGACGCGCCCGTCACGGCGGCTCCCCTGGCCGTCGCGCTGCCTCGGCGATGGGACCTGTCGCAACGCATCCTGTGGCTCTGCCCCGCCTGGCCCGCCATGCTGGGATCGGCACCAGCGGATGGACGATCCCCCTCGCTGTGGCCGCTGCCGGACAGCCTCCTGGCCGCCCTCGCCGCGACGCCGGCCGGTGAGAACCTGAACCTGTGCCGGATCGATCCCAACGCGGCGCCCGGTGCCTCCCCGCCCGATCTCCTGTCGCGCTGGTGCGCGGGCACCCGCATCGATCTCACGATCCGCCAGACCAGGGCGCCCGAAGTCTACGAGGTCGTCGCCGTCGACACCGACCACCAGGACCTCCTGCTCGATCTCTGGCAGGCCGTCGCCGCGGCGCAGGCCGACGTCGAGATCGACATCCTCTTCCAGCCTGCCGCAGCGGGGGAGCCGACCGGACTGACCTCTCTGCTGCTCGGGGGATTGCCGACCCTTCTCGTGCAGTCCAACCTGTCCACCGAGTCGAGACGCGACGCCGTCGCGGTGGCCTCGGCCTCGGTGGCGCTGCTCACCGATCCGGCCGATTTCCTGCGCCTCGTCTGGGAGTGCGGCGTGGTCGGCGGCGGCGGTTACTGGCTGCGGATCGGCACGGCCGCCGACCAGGCCCTGCCCTCGTCGGTGTTCGATCGCAGCGGCCGAACCCGCCTGACCCTCCTGGTCGCGGAGACCGGCCCCGCGGGCCGGACGCTGCAGAGGGTCGCGTCCTACAACAACGTCGTGGCGATCGGCGACGCGGTCTCGCCCGCCACCAGCCATCTGTTCCTTCAGAATCCCGATCCCACCGAAGAGCGCTTCGTCGCTGCGATCGGCGTCGGGCAGGCGTCTTTCGTGTCGGAAATGGCCTCCCCGGCTGGTCATCCGGCCCATCGCCGCGCCGACGGCGGGCTCGACAACGACGCCGACCTGCGCACCCGCCAGACCTTTCAGCTGCTCGGTTACCGGCTCGCCGAGAACGACGTCTTCGCGGCGAGCCCAATCGGCCTGCCGATCGGGCCCGCCGATCCGGACGGCGAGGGCACCACGTGGCAGTTCCGACAGGTGCTGCCGATCCATCGCTACGCCAAGTGGGTCCCGACCCCATCCGTCGACGGACTTCCACCCGGTCGCGACAATGTCTACGCCGGCGTCGTCGCCGATCGGCGCGGCGACCCGGTCTCGGCCACGGTCGAACTGTGGTTCCAGGATGTCCACGGCAACGCGACTCTGGGCGCGCCGACCGACGTCGTCTCGCCCTCGGCCTCGCGGCTCGCAGAGGACGGCGGGGTATTCTCCCTCGCCCTGCCCTCGGTCTACACGGACGCCCTCGTCGGCCCGGACCAGTGGCCCTCGACCGTGGCCGATTTCCGCGTGACGGGCGCATGCGCACGCCCCGAGCTGGAGATCGGCATCGCGCTGAAGCTCTCGGCCTACAGCCCGGCGAGCGACCAGTTGACCGCGTCCCTCTCCGACACGATCGGGCGCCACAGGGACCGGTTCGCGCAGATCTGGTATCAGCTCCACCAGCCGGACGTGACCGCCCGGCTGGACTCGACGCTGTTGATCGCCCCCCAGGCGGTCGAACTGGCGCCGCTCCGCCGGTTCGCGGCGGCCGCCTACGTGTTCCTGGGGGCGATCGGCCGGATGGCCGGCGACACCGCCGCCGCGCGTTGCGCGACGCTCGACGCGATATGCGCCGCCTACGGTCTGGACTACGGCGACCTGGCGCGAGCGAATGCCGGATTGATCCTGGGTTCGCTCTACGCCCAGTGCCCGATCCCCACCTGCGTGATCGCCGCCGCCGGTGCGTCGGTCGAGGACCTGTGCGGGCCCGCCGCGGCGGCGGTGCTGAGCGACCCGGCCAACGGCGATCTGCCCCTGTCGGCCGGCGTCGAATTGCGGATCAAGCCGGTCACCTTCACGGTGACCGAGGGGACCCTCAGCGCCATCGCGAAGGCGCGCGGCTGCAGCGTCGACAACCTGGCTCAGGCCAGTGCCACCCTGCCCTGCCTGGCCCCGGGCCTCGTCCTGAGGGCCTATGATCAGAGCGTCACGACCGGCAAGGACCTCGCCAGCCTCGTGGCCGTCGTCGCGGCGCTCCGCGCCGCCGGCGCGCCGGTCACGCTGCTCGACCTCGCCCGGACCTACGCCGACCAGGCCGGCCTGGTCGCGGCAGGCGTGTCGATGGCGTGCGACGGCTTCCTGATCGTTCCTGGCCAGACCCTCGAGGACGGCAGGACCGGGCTCCCGCAAGCGACCCTCGGCCCGCTGAACGTCGCGGTCGTCGACCTCTTCCCCGCCGGAACACCGCTCGCGGGCGAGCCCGGCGTCGCGACGGCGCAGGACCTCGCCCGCCCGATCACCACGGTCGCCCGCAGCTACGGTTTGACACCCGAGCAGCTGTTCGCGGCGTGGGGCCGGACGCCCTTGAAGGATCCCACGCTGCTGGCATTGCCCGGGCGAGCGATCCTGCCGGACGAGGCCGCTGATCTGCGGGTCACCTACGCGATCCGGCCCGGCGATACGCTGGAGAGCGTCGCGAGCCTGTTCCCGGGCGCCACGGCGTTGACGCTGGTGGACGGCAACTGGGCGCTGAGGGGAACGTTGCGGGCCGGTGTCGCGGTCGAGATCGGGACCGCCGTGGTCACGACCGGGGCGGATGACGGCTTCGCGGCGCTGGCCGCGCGCTTCACGCACCTCGTGTCGGCCGCGGAGATCGCTGCCGCCCTCGCCGGGAAGCCGGGCGTCCTGTGCGCCGGGGCCTCGCTGCTCTGCCCGTTGCCGGCGGCTCCGACGGGGGGAGAGCTGAGCCTGCAGGCGCTTGGCACCCGCTACGGCGTCGCGGCCGACGAACTGGCCGTGGCGAACGCCGCCCTCGCCGGGTGGATCGCGGCCGACGCGGTCTTCCACCTGAACGGCAAGACGGTGCCGGACTCGGGGAGGGGCGACCTATCGTCCTTCTCGCTCGCGAGCGTCGTCGGGGCGTTCGCCCAACAGGGGGTGGCCACGTCCATCCGCGAGGTGATCGCCGCCAACCTGACCGGACGGGTCATCGCCGCGGGCAGCCGTTTCCTCCTGCCGCCCCCGCCCCTCGCCCTGTCGTGGAACCTGCCGATCGGGGCGGCCTATCCGCGGGCCATATTCCCGCTCACCACGACGCTGACCTTGTCCCGCGATCGCGCCCTGGTCGCGCCGGCCCTGCTGATCAACGACGACGCGGCGGCGACGGCGGTGACGCGCGTCCCGCCGCGCGCCACGGCCTCCGGGTCGGGCAGCCTCGGCTATCTCGCGTTCGCCACCGCACTCGAGACCGCCCTGCCCGAGCTGCGCGTCTGCGCCGGCGCGAGCGATGCCGCGACACAGCGTGCCGCTCCGCTCTGGGCCGTCGCCGGTGGCACGCACGGCCTGTCGCGGCTGCAGGTGACCGCCACCCCGGCCTTCCTCGGCCTCCGACCGCTCTACCCGCAGCCGGTCTCGCGCGACGGCGTCGTCTTGGTTTCGCCCGCGGCGGGCGGCCGCGCGTCGACGCAGACGTCGATCCGCAACGCCGACGTCGAAGTCTGGGCCCTCGCCTTCCTGTCGGACGTCGAGACGTTCCTCGATCCCGCCCACGCACCTCGGATCAACGACGCCGCCGGCACCGCCCTGCAATCAGTCCTGGCCGCCAAGCCCGCCCTGGCCACGGCTGTGGCCGCGGGACTGGAGAACATGTTCGTGGCGGGCGACAGCCCGGCCCGCCAGGCCGCCCGCCGCGCGCTGGCGCAGGATCTCGCGCGATCGCTGACCACCGGCTGGGAGACGGGCCCGATGCTGCAATATGCAGCCGCAACGGCGGCGCCACCCGGACAGTCGAACCTGCGCATCCCCGTCGTGCCCAAGCTCGCGACCGACACCGGCGCGTCGGTGGCCAGCGGCGCCCGGAAGGCGGTGATCACGGGCGGCGCGGTCGATTTCTCCGAACCGGAGGGCTTCCTGCACCTCGACGCGGCTCTCGCCGCGGGCGATGATCCCTGCGTCGCCCTCGATCTCCAGGCGCGGATCGCACAGGTCGAATTCGCCATCTCGGCCGTCGCCGGAACCGCCTACGACACGTCCCAGTGGCTGTCGTTCGTTCACCCCTTGCTGGACGATCCCCTCCCCGGATGGAGCGTGGATCTCGGTCGCCCAACCGTACCGGCGCTGGCGCGCAGCTACCCGGCCGCGCCTCTGCCGATCAGCCAGGCCGCCCGACCCGACCCGACCGCCCCCCCGGGGCTGGCCGGCGCGCCCTACTGGCAGTACCAGATGGTGTTCAGCTACGCGGCGGCGCCGCAGGACCAGATCGTGTTCGGGGTCGTCCTGAACGCTCCGCCTCCCGCGCCCCGGACGCGAGGAGGCGAGCCCGGTCTGTTCGACGCCCTGGCGCATTACCAAGCAGCGCGGGCGTCGATCTGGAACGACATCGGGGGTGGCGACCTCGCCTCGGGGGCGGTCGCATTCGCCGCCCAGGTGGCCCGGATCCTGCCCGTTTGGCAGTCCCACTGGAACGATGCGGAGCGCGACAGGCGCCTGGCGCAACTCTTCAAGGTGGGCACGCCTCCCCCGGGCAGTCCCGCCGCCGGCACAGGCATGGCCTTCACGGCCACCCTGCGGCACGCGCTCGGCATTTACACCGAACTCGTGCTCGAACCCGATGAACCGAGCGCCGTGTCGGACGGGTGGCCCGACATCGCCGTGCTGGCGGACGGTCTCGCACACGCGCTCGTCCCGTTGCCGGTGCAGGCCGGGCGGCGGGTCTACCTGTTCCCACCCGGACTGACGCAGCCGGTCGGCGCGACCCTGACCTATCAGGTGGGCCTCGGTGCGCTGCACGTCGCCCAGTATCAGGAGGCCTACGGCGGCATCGCCGTGGTGCGGAACCGCGCGCTCCTGGGACTCGAGGCGCCGCCGTTGCTCGAAGACTTCGTCTACCGAACTCCTCCGGTCGTGTTTCCCCACTCGGTCGCGCCGTACCTGTCCTTCGCGGCGCCGTTCGACGGCGGGCCGTGGTCCGATCAAGAGAGTGGGCCCTTGGCGGCGATCCTGGCCCAGCTCCTCACGCACGCCGGGTCGTCGCTGACCACGCTGTCCGTCGAAGTCCGCGCGGACCAACCGTCGATCTCGCCCGCCCTGCCCCTGCGACTACCGGTGGTCTATGCCCCCAAAGCCGGATACCCGGACACACTGGTGAACGATCTCGCAGCGCAGCTCGCGACATGGGCGGCGCAATGGCAGCCGCCCCTCGGCCAGTGGGAGATCATCGTCACCGGTTACTCGACACTCCCGGACAGACCCGCGGAGCCGCTCCTGTCGATCCGCTTGTTGTTTGGGATGGAAGCGTTCACTTGATGACTGTCCGCGCGTGAGTTCTGGGTGGCGCGCCGCGTCGCTTCGATGACCGCCGCGATGTCCGCGATGAACCGGGCATTATCTTGCGGAAGAAGCGCTCGGCCGCTTCCAGGTCGCGGTTGGCGGTGAGCAGGACGTCGACCGCCGCGCCGTGCTTGTCGATGGCCCGGTAGAGATACCGCCACTGGCCACGCACCTTGATGGAGGTCTCGTCGATCCGGACCGAGCCGCAGGGGGGCCGACGGAACTGCCGCAGGCGCTTCTCGATCAGCGGCGCGTAGGCGAGCACCCAGCGGTTCAGGGTGGAGTGGTCAACCCTCAGGCCTCGTTCCAGGGACAGCTCCTCGATATCGCGATAGCTCAGCGGGTAGCGCAGGTACCACGCGACCGCCTGCACGATGAGTGCCGCCTCGAAGGGCCGGCCCTTGAAGTCAGCCTTGGCGCGCTGCTTGAGCTTGTCGGCGATGGCGGACAGGATCATGGGCCGGCTCCAAGGCGGAGGCGGCAGGCTGGGCAGGTGTGGTTAACGATCCTTGAGCGGGGATCCGTTCGCGTTTGCGACAAGCCCCTGCGAGCCCGGCGGCACTGTGACCCCCTCGTTCCGGGGTCTCGGGAGCCGGCCGTGGGAAAGCCCAACCTCCTCTCCGAGAATCGTCGTGCAGGAGCGACCTGTTCGCGCTTTGACTAACGCTGCTGCCGGCCATTGAGCGGGGGGCCTTCGCACGCTTGATGGGCGTGCTGGCTCTGCTCGAGCGCGATCACTCGTCCCATGGCGATGAAGCTGCGCAGCCGGGCCGTGTGCAGCGAGGCCTCCTGCTGCCGGCGCGCCTCGCCCTGCTCCGGCGCGCTGCGCTCCAGCTGCTGCACCGCCTCCTTCTTCCGCTCCAACATCTGTCGTGCGCGATCAAGATCAGAGTGCATGGCTCTCCTCCAAACACCAAGATGAGTCTACCGTGGTGACCGGCGGGATGTCCATTCGATCGCGCATTCGCAATTGCGAAATCTATTCGCACCCGCAGCAAGACTTTGCGCCGCTGCGGTCGTGCCGGTCATCTCAGCGCTAGCCTGCGCGCGGAGGCGTCACGCACCGAGCGGGCCCGTGAAGCTCTCGAGGGCGCGCCAGGCCTCGGGGCCGAACTTGGCTTTCCACTCCGCGTAGTAGCCCGCACGCACCAGCGCCGATCGGAAGGGCTCCCGGTCGGGCTTGCTGATGGCCAGTCCCCGGGCCCTCAGCAGGGCCTCGGCATCGGTATCCATCCGCACGAACACCTGCCGCTGCCTCTCCACGGCCGCGTCGAAGCGGCGCCCGATCAGGTCCTGGGCGTCGCGGGGCAGCGCGTCCCAGGTCCTGCCATGCGCCAGGATCCACAATCCGTCCCAGCTGTGCCCGGTCCGCGCGAGGTACTTCTGGACCTCATAGACCTTGGTGGCCTCGATCTGCGGCAGGGAGTTCTCCATCCCGTCGGCCATCCGCGTCTGCAGGGCCGCGTAGGTCTCGCCGAGGTTGATGGTCGTCGGCGAGGCCCCGAGCGCCTTGAACAGCGAGGTCAGCAGGGGGCTCGGCGGGACGCGGATCTTCAGGCCCTGCAGATCGGCCACGGTGGAGATCGGCCTGACGCCGGTGATCACATCGCGAAACCCGTTGTCGACGACCCGGAAGGCCCGCAGGCCGAACGTTCCGAGCGCCTCCCGGATGCGCTCGCTGAGCGGTCCTCCGTCGAGGCAGGCCCAGAGGGGCCCATAGCTCGGGAAGGCGTAGGCGACACCCGGGATTCCGGCGAGCGGGACCAGGGTCTGGAGCGAACTCACCGAGGTGAGTGTGAAGGCGAGCGCGCCGGAGCGCAGCTGCGACTGCATGCTCAATTCGCTCCCGAGTTGGCTGTCGGGATAAAGCGCGATGTCGATCTCGCCGTTGCTGTCGGCGCGGATCGCGTCCAGCGCCTCGACGAGGCAGGTCGTGGCGGGATGCGACTGCGGCATGGGCGAGCCCATGCTCAGGCGGGTGACCGTGGTCTGGGCCTCCGCGCGCCGCGGTGCGAGCGGCCAGAGGAGCGCTGCGGCAGCGGTCTGCCTCGCGAGCGTTCTGCGTGTCAGCATCCCAGACCTCCCTCGTCATCGTCGCCGGCGTCGTCCCGGTCTGCCGCCGAAGCTACGCGCCCATGGCGGGTTTGACAGCGCCGATTGCCCGGAAACCGGGCTGCAGGCCTCGTCGCGTCGCGCCGGAGGCGACCCGGACGGCCGGCGCGTGGTCGACAGTCCTACGCGTTCTCCCCTGCCCTCTCGGATGGTGCGGGCGACGATGTCCTGGTGATCCGCTCGTTCCCTCCGCGATCGCGGCATCACTCGCAGGAGTGACGGATCCGGGCTTCGCCCGCGCGCTCCGCGGGAGGTGATCCGCTCCGACTTCGCGGAACCGTCTCAGCGGTTCTCCACCCGGCCGGTTTCCAGTCGGGCCTGATTGAGCGCCTGGAGGACCGGTCCGAGACTGAAACGACCGGCCTTCTTCCGTTCGACGAGCGATCGGAGATATCCGCCCGGGCTTCTGATCCGATCAACCCTCTGCAGGATGGCCGCCACCGTGATGGCGGCGGCCTCGTCACCCATCTCGGTTTTGGCCTCGCGCCACGCATGGGGACTGATCCCCATCGCCGCGCGGACCTGATCGGCCGTGTCGATCAGGTCCGCCCAGGTCCGGATGTCATTGCGAGCGTACATCCGGATGTCCGGACAGGTCGCCAGCACGAAGCCAAGTGGGTAGGTCGTCCGCACCGTCGGGATGTCGGCACATAGCGGCTCGGATGCCGGACCTGGCGCACCGGCATCCTTCTTCTCCGTCCCGGGTGCCCTTTCTGAATCAACGTCATTCGGGTTTGAATTGTGTATGTGGCGTTCGTTCCGGCTGCCTCTGCCGTCTGAATCTTCGGAATCATGTCGCTCGATGAGCCTCTTGCTCACATCGCGCACGAGCACTTCCATGGCATCGCCGGCCGCCGTGAGATCGGCCAGTGAGCGTCTGCGCGGCAGCCGACCGAGGAGGGCGGCGTAGCGGAGGCGGCACTCGGCCGCCGGGGCCTCTCCTCCCCGGGAGTCCAAGGCCTCGATCAATTTGGCGCAATCCCGCCGCAGCAGCGTCAGCCGCTCCCGGGCGATCCGCAGGGCGAGCGCGACCGCCCGCACCTCGTCCGCCAGAGCGGCGAACTCCGCGGCCCGGGCGACCAGGGGCGACAGGTCGAAGCCGTAGGCGTGGGTGATCTCCCCGCTCGCGTCGCGCCGCGCGTAGCGTTTCCCGTTGGGGCTGTCCCGCCGGATCAGAATTCCGGCCTCCGCGAGTGCGCCCAGGTGGCGGCGCAGGGAGGTTTCGGACAGGCCCCGGGTGCGCTGGCCCAGAGCTGCATTCGACGGGAACACCACCAGATCGGCGCCGCTCCCCCGCACCAGGGCGGTCTCGGGATGGAAGCTGAGCAGCGCCTCCAGGACGGCGAGGGTCTGGGCCGACAGGCCCAGCCGCTCGCGAGCGGCCGTGAGGTCGCGCAGGACCGTCCACTTGTTCGCGATAGCGTCGGACGGGCAGTTGTCCCCGGCCACCTGTGCGGTCACCTGAGCCGCCGTCAGCGGACGCCGTCCGAAAGGCGTCGTGAGCGTGAGCGGCGGGCTAGCGCCCGCGCGCGGGGATTCGTCGGCAATCATCGTCCCGGACTCCGTGGTCGGGCCGCGACAGGTCGTTCGGAGACGCCGTTCGGACGCTCCGCTCCACAAGCAAAGCCTCACCGTTGCGAGAAGAGGCTTTCTCGCTTGACGCCGAGGGGCATCTCGTGGCTTGTAGGGACTGCTGACATCTCTACTCACCACTTCGGTGATCGACGGCCTCACCCTTGCCGGGGTGGGGCCGTTGGCTTTTCAGGGTCTGACGTGCTGCGGCTGGCGGTCTCCCGTATCCGGCAGGCGTGCGGGCGCGACGCGCTGCCAAGCAAACCATGTCGGTCGACGCGGAGGAGAGAGTCAACGACGACCTGTCCGCGAATCACTGCGGAATGTCGTTAAGTGCTCCGAAGCCTGTGAGCAGCGATGGATGTTGGTTCACGAAGCACCATCGTAAGGTGACGCGACGGGCTTGATGCTTCGACATTCGTCGACTCGCGTATGGTTCCACCCGATTCACGGATTGACGCGTGAAACGTGAGTCTGTCCGCGAATCATCTGTCCGTGTGCGTTGCGACCGGCTGATCGAGCCACGCGTCGGATCGCCGGATCGGCGCGATACCGACGAGGGCAGCCCTCGCCCCACGGGCGGCACCGCACGCGAACCAGCGCCACGAGACTCATGATCATCAAAGCGTCTCGTGTCGTCGCAGTGGGTGTCTTCTTTTCTTTGCGACTGTGTAATCTACGTTATTCCGCAAGGATTTGCGTCGTTACGCAAAGCAAATGTCGTCATCGCTTGGGTGACGCACGGCATCGCGGACGGAAGCGTTGGGCCCTCGCGCACCTGCCGGCGCATCAGGGCCATGATCATGGCTCCCGTCGAGAACCTGCCCAATCGCGCACGGGCCGTGAGGGCACGAAGATATCCGCCGGGATTCCTGATCTGGTCGGCACGTTGCAGGATCGCCGCGAGCGTCACCGCGGCGTCGGCATCACCCAGGGAGGTTCTCGCCTCCTCCCAGGCGCTGGGGCTGATCCCGAGCATTCCCCGCACCTTTCCGGCCGTCGCCACGAGGTCACGCCACCCCGTGATGCCGTGGCGGTCGTACATCGCGATGTCGGGGCAGGCCTTCAGGACCGAACCGAGGCTGAAGGGCATCGGCTTCGACCGAGGCCGCTCCTCGGCAGCCGGTTCAAGACTCACAGTGGGTTCTGATTCTGAATTCTGATGGTGACGCTCGCTGCGACCGTCACTGCCGTTCAGATCGACGGCATCAGCGTGCGATTCCAACACCTTGCCGAGGTCGGCCGCCAGGGCCTGCAGCCCGGCCGTCAGAGGGTCCAGCGTCGCGGCGGTGGCCAGCCGGGGCAGGCGATGGCAGAGTTCCTCGAACCGGGTCCGAAGCGGCCCCCAATCGGCCGTGATCCCGGCCTCGGCGGCCGCGGCCAGCATCTTCCCGATATCTCTGCGAAGCAGACTGACCCGCTCGCGGGCCAGGGCTGCCTGCCGGCGCGCGTGCTCGACCTCCCCGGCCATGCGCTCGAATTCCTCCGCCCGCGCCACCAGGGGCGTGAGATCGAAGCCGTAGGCGACCGTGACGGTCCCCTCCCCTCCTCGGCGCGCGTAGCGTTTGCCGTTCGGGCTGTCGCGTCGGATGATCAGGCCCGCGGCGACCAGGGCCTGCAGCTGACGGCGCAACGTGGACTCCGCCATGCCGTGGGCCCTGGCCGCGAGCCGCCGGTTGGAGGGAAACACGGTGAGGTCCGGGCCCGGCACCATCGCGGTCTCGGGCAGGAAGGTCAGCAGTGCGTTCAGCACCGCCAGCGCGCGGTCCGAGACGCCGATCCGGTTGCGGCATTCCGTGATCGACCGGAACACCTTCCATTTGTGAGCCGGCTTATCAGCGGGGCATGCGCGAGCCTTCGCCTGGCTCGCCACCTGGGCAAGCGTCAGCGTTCGCCGCCCGAAGGGCGTCGTCGGGTGATCCATGGCTTTGCCTTCGTTCAGGCAAAGGAAATCCGCTCGCCAAAACGGCGTCCGACGCTTGACGGCGATGAGCGGAAGTGCGATCCCTTCGTTGCCACACTAGGGAAAAGGGCTTCCGGGACGATCGTTCTGGGGGCCTTTTTCTTTTGCCTGGGTTGCTCCGGGTTACGGGGTTACGGGGTACGCCACGCCATCACGGCCGGCCCTCACGAGCCGGCCTTGAATTCCGCATACAGGTCGCGCAGGCGGGTCAGCACGAACTCCGCGAAGTCCGGCGACTTGCGCCGGTCGATTGTCAGAGACACGCGATCCTCGTCCTGGGTGACCTTCGCCAGGGTCTCGCCGCTCGACGTCGACCAGTTCTCCATCCTGGCCCGCGCCGGCTGCGGCTTCGCCGCCGCGATCACCTGTTTGAACCGGACTTCGCTCTCCTGGGCGGCGAACGCGGGATCCGCGATCGCCGTCCGGATCGCTGCCGCACTCCCCGTCTCGGCCATCAGCGCAGCCAGTTCGAGCCACGCCCGCCGGCCGACGCCGGGAGCCGGGCCGATGGCGGCGATGACCTCCTCGGGGATCTTCGTTGCGACCGACAGCATGTTCGAGAGGTCGCTCTTGTAGATCGACATCGCCGCCATGATGGTGGCGCGGCTGAACGCCCGCTCCTCGAGGCGGCGGGCGAACAAGCATTTCTCGATGTACGACAGGTCCTCGCGCTCGTGGTTCTCCTGCCCCTGCGCGACGACCAGCTGCTCGTCCGTGAGATCGCGGACGACGGCGCGCACCCGCAGGCCGAGCGCCTTGACCGCCTTGAGACGGCGGTGACCGAACGCGATCTGGTACCGCCCGTCCGCCTCGGGGTGCGGACGCACCAGGATCGGGTTGAGCTGGCCGTGATCGCGGATCTTCTCGGTGAGGCTGGCGAGGGCCTCCTCGGAGACCGGCATGCGATCCGACACGAAGGACGGATCGACCAGCGCCGTGTCGATCTCGACGATGACCTGGCCCTCGGTGAGCCTCTTCTCGATCTCCTCGGCGCGCTTGACCCGCTCGCTCACCTCGCCGAGGGATTGGCCGATCGCGCCGACCGGCCGCGCGGCCGCGTCGGCGATCAGCTCCGGCGCACCGAGAATGGGCCGCGCCCTCATGCGGTTGACCGCCGGGGCGGGCGCCTCGGGCGCCGCGGAGTCCTTGCGCTTCGCGAGATCGCTGAAGAGGGCCTTCCTGCTCACGCCGCCCTCCCCCACGCCTTCTTGATCTGGGCTTCGATCTCGGTGTTCACGTTGGTCACGGCCTCCACGGCTCGGTCGTAGGTCGAGCGGGTGAATTGCTGCCGCTCGACCTCGAAGATGGTCTGATTGGTCAGGCCCGCATCCGAAATCGCCGTGCTCTTCAGCATCGGATGGATCAGGACGTGCTCGCCGAAGATCGAGCGGAGGAACGCGACCATCTGGTTCTGCGGCCCGTCTCCCGGCTCGAAGCGGGTGATCAGGTACTTCATCCAGTCGTAGGACGTCGACGCGCCGTGGCGGCTGACCTCGTCGAGCAGGTCGCCCGTCATCTGCAGGAACTGGCTCATCGACATCACGTCCAGCATCTGCGGATGAACGGTGATCAAGACGGCCGTCGCGGCCGTGAGCGCCGAGAGCGTCAGGTACCCGAGCTGCGGCGGACAATCGATGACCACGACATCGTAGAGGTTCTGCGCCTGCCCGATGGCCTGCCCGATCCGGGCGAAGAACAGCGTGTCTCCGGTCTGCCGCTGGAGCAGAGCCTTCGGCGTGTCGTGCTCGAACTCCATCAGTTCGAGATTCGCCGGAACGATGTGCAGGTCCGGGATGTACGTCGCGCGCACGATCTCGGCGATCGGCCGGCGCTGATCGTCGTAGCGGATCGCGCCGTACAGGGTCTCGTTCGGTCCCACATGCGTTTCGGGCTGGTGACCGAACAGGGCCGACAGCGAGGCCTGCGGATCGAGGTCGATGGCGAGGACGCGGTATCCGTGCAGCGCGAGGTGCTGGGCCAGATGCGCCGCGGTGGTGGTCTTCCCGGACCCGCCCTTGAAGTTCATGACCGTGATCACCTGCAGGTGCTCGTTCGGTCCGCGATGGGGCAGGTACCGTCGGTTCCCGCGGGTGCCCTGGTCGAGCCGCTTGCGGAGCTCGTGGATGTCCTCCACCGTGTAGCTGCGCCGGCCGTTCTTGAGCGCCGGGGCGACCCCGTTCTCCTCGGTCGCAACCTGTCTCAGGTACGATTCATGGATGCCCAGCAGCTTCGCGGTTTCGGCGGGGCTGAAGGGGCGGATGGACTTCTCGGCTTCGGGCGGAAAGATGCTGCGGTGGTGGGCCTGCAGCTGCGACGACAGCTCGGCGCCGTGGCGCTGCACCAGGTCCTTCAGTTGCGAAGAACGGGGGGTGGCGGGCGGAGCCGCTGACCTTGCCTTCTCGGCGCTCATCTCGTTGTCCGTCGCCAGCATCGCTTTTCGGCGCAGAATCGGGCAAACTGCGCGACTGGCAGGGTAGGGGCGATTCTAAGTGCTTGGCAAGGGGCTTGACTGCAACGACTCGGCTGATGATCCAGGGGCTACAGCGCGGTTAGCCGCGGCTAACCGCCGGGCACCGAGGCGGTGTTAGCCGCGGCTAACGCCGAGGATCGCCGGTGGGGATAAGAGCGGGCTTCGCCCGCGCCGCAATGCTCCCGGCCGTAGCAGCACGGTCGGCCCCGCGCAAAGCTGTGGAGTCGTCTCGCCAACTCAGCGCGCCTTGGTCCAACGCCGCCCCGATGCGAAGGTCGGAGCGCTGAGGAAAGGTGCCGCGCGCTGTGCCTCGTGCACATGATCGCTCGGGGCTGTGGGAGACGCGCGAGCCGGTCGAAAGCGCGGGCGATCGGTGACGGCGCGCGACCGGCTGGACGGGGATTGCGACCGACACCGGAGGCCCCATCAGACCGCTCTCGATCGCCGTTCAACGCTCTGCCAATGGACCAGCCCGCGTCCGGCCGGGATCAGGAAGGGAGGCGACGACCCGACTGGTCCGTCCTGCGCGGGTCCGGACCTGCGCACGAGCGTGCCCTCTGCGGAACCACGCTCGTGACCCTCCTTTGCACGGCGGCATTGACGGTGGAGCGGACGCCGCAACGACCGACCGAGGCTGGTTTGTCACCGGTCGTCGGGAGCGACCGCCTGATGGTGTGCAGAGCATGTGCAATGATCCGGTGCCGGATCGCGCAACGACCCGTGGCCGATCGATGCTTGAGTGGGTCGCGATGGACACCCGAGCCCGAGCAACCCGGCTGGTCGAGGCGCGGTGAGAGATGTCACCATGCGCGACCCTCGGCAAGTGATCCTCGCCATCGCGTGGTGGAAGCCATCGCGGCAAGCGCGTCCTCCCAGGTGCAGCGAGGAACTCCTGCGTGAGGTCTCAGAGCGGCGAAGAAACCACCAGCCTGGCGGGTGTCAGACCGGGTCCGCCATCGTCGGCAGCGATCGATCGCTTCATCGCGTCCGTGCCAGCCTGCCGGACCCTGGCGCTCTGGGCGCCTTAGCTACCGTCCGTGGCGCGTCACGTCTGCGATCGGGCCACGCGGGAAAGGGTACAGCGCATCCGGTCGAACCGGGGAGGCGGCACAGGGAAGGACCCGCCGGGTCGGGTCGTCGACTCACGCCTGGCACCCGCACCGCCGGATGTTCCTCGACGCGGCGGCCTCCGCGACGCGCGTGACCGCGCGAGGCCGGCCCGAGCCGGCGATCCTCCAGGGCTCCGAGCGGTGCTGGGCGTGAGGACCCCGTCGCCCGCGGAGCGTCGACGCGCGGGGGAGGGCGCTCCACGACGATTTTGGTATCCGCCCGCGGGGCCCGCAGCGGCGAACAGGGGCACGGCTGGACGCGCTCAGATGACGTCCTGCACCCGAATCCAGGTCGCCTCGAGGTGGCGGGCAATCACCGCGGCGAGCCGCTCGGCATCGCGGGCTTCGAGGGCGAGCACCATCTCGTCGTGTTCGGCCACGGCGCCGGCCCACTTCTCCGGCGCATCGCTGCCGACGAACCGAATGCGCCGCAGCCGCGACTGGATGCCCTCGTGGGTGGCGGCCAGGAACGCGTTGCCCGACAGGGTCGCCAACCCGGCATGGAAGGCCTGGTTCCGCTTGAAGTATTCGAGCCGGGCGCGGACCGCGTAGTAGTCCATCATCTCGTCGTGCAGGCGGCGCAAGGCCGCGATCTCCGCATCGCTCGCCCGCCGGCAGGCGAGGCGAGCCGCCGTGGTCTCGAGGGCCGCCAGCACGTCGAGCATGTCGCGGACGTCGCGCGGCGTGAGGCGGCGCACGATGGCGCCCCGCCCGGGGACCAGTTCGATCAGCCCCTCGCTCGCCAGGAACTTCAACGCCTCGCGCAAGGGTGTGCGCGACACCCCGAGCGCCTGACCGAGTTGGCCCTCGTGGATGCGGCTCCCCGGGGCGAGGTGACCCTCGATGATGAGGTCGCGGATGCGTCCCACGAGTTCGTCGTGAAGGGTGCGCCGACTGACCGGCGCCATCCGGTCGAGGTCCGGCAGCCCCTCGTTGCTCACGTCCATCCCCCGCCTCTCAACCGCCAGACCTCCTAGCATGGGGCCTACTCCTCCTGCCACTCGCGCGTCCGGCGACCCACAACACCGGCCGGGCCATCGATATGCGGCGCATCCTGTATTCCTGCATACAGCATTCTTGCGTGCAGGTCAGCCCGGCCCTATAGAAGAAGCAGTTGAGGAAGCCGCAGGTCTCGCGCCCATGCCCGAAACGATCCCCGATACGTCGCGTCCCGTGCTCGCCGTCGCGATCGGCGATCCGGCGGGAATCGGGCCAGAACTCGCCGCGAAGGCCGCAGCCGATCCGGAGATCCGCGCCGCCGCCCGGCTGCTGATCGTCGGCGACGCCCGTGTCCTGCGCCGTGGCGCCGAGCAGGCCGGCGTCGCCCTCGACATCGATGTGCGCGGTCCGGACCGGGATCTCACGCCCGGTGAGCGCCCTGTGCTGCTCGACCTCGCCCATCTCGACCCCGACGCGATCACCGTCGGGGAGGTGCAGCGGGAGGGCGGCGCCTTCGCGCTGCGCAACTTCCGCGAGGCGATCGGCCTCGCCGCCTCCGGGGTAGCGCACGCGGTCTGCTTCACGCCGTTCAACAAGGCGGCGATGCGGCTCGCTCATCCGCCCTACGATGACGAGATCGGCTTCACCGCCGAGGTGCTGGGGCTGAGGAACGTGCCGGCCAAGGAGTTCAACATCCTCGAGGGCCTGTGGAACGCGCGCATCACCTCGCACGTGCCGCTCTCGGCGGTGGCCTCCCTCATCACCTACGACGCGGTGCTGGAGGGCCTGCAGCTCACCAACCGCTCGCTCAAGGACAGCGGCTTCGCCGCCCCCCGGATCGCGGTGGCGGGCCTCAACCCACATGCGGGCGACGGCGGCAATTTCGGCCATGAGGATGACGCGATCATCGCGCCCGCCGTCGAGGCCGGCCGGCGCGAGGGCATCGACGCGCAGGGACCCTTTCCGCCCGACACCGTCTTCCTGCGCGCCACGAAGGGCGCCTTCGACGCCGTGCTGACGATGTACCATGACCAGGGCCAGATCGCGATGAAGCTGATCGGCTTCGACCGCGGGGTGACCCTCCTCGGCGGCTTTCCCTTCCCGATCTGCACGCCCGCCCACGGCTCGGCCTACGACATCGCCGGACAGGGGATCGCCAATCCGGGAGCGACCCGGGCGGCACTGCTGCTCGCCGCCCGGATGGCGGGGAGGGGGGCTGCCCGGAAGGCGGCCTGATCGCCGGCGTCGATCCCGGTCGACGGAGCGGTTCGCCTCGTCGGGCGCCGAACCCCGCAGCGGCGGCCGGGATCGGGACATGTCAGGGCGAACCCGTCATTCGAGCCGCCACCAGCTCGGTTCGTCGACGGCGCTCATCGTGACATCGGGCCTCGTCGCGGCGCCGAGTCCCTGCAGATGATCGGTGCAGGACCACGCCGTGCCTTCGGCCAGTGGCCCCGAAAGAAGTATAAGCCGGTCGATTTAACCAATAAAAAAAGCGAATAAACGCACGATCATGCCACGCTACGGTGATGGGAGGAAGTCATGCTCGGTTATCGCCGCGGAGGCGCGCCGCTCAACGTCCTGATCCTGCTCTCGGCGATGTCATTCCTGCTCTACGTCGACCGGGTCAACCTGTCGACGGCGGCCTCCTCGATCCAGGCCGAACTCGGGATGACCAACACCCAGCTCGGCATCGCGTTCTCGGCGTTCGCGTATTCCTACGCGGTGTTCCAGATCATCGGCGGCTGGGTCGCCGACCGGGTCGGCTCGCGGCTGACGCTGGTCGTCTGCGGCTTGATCTGGGTGGTGACGACGATCGGTACCGGGCTGGTCGGCAGCTTCGCCGCCCTGCTCGCGGTGCGCTTCGTGCTCGGCATCGGCGAGGGCGCGACGCTGCCGGCCGCGGGCCGCGCGCTCACCAACTGGACGCCGCGGGCGAAGCGCGGTCTCGCGCAGGGTGTCACCCATTCCTGCTCGCGCTTCGGCAACGCCGTCACGCCGCCCCTCGTCGCCTTCCTGATCCTCACCCTCTCGTGGCGGATGTCGTTCATCGTGCTCGGGGCCGCCACGGCTGTCTGGGTCGTCGCGTGGTGGCTCTATTTCCGGGACGATCCGCGCACCCACCGCGGCGTGGTGCCGGGCGACCTCGCCGACGTGCCGCCCTACGCTCTCAGCAGGGGGAAGGCCGACGCGGTGCCGTGGGGACCGCTCCTGCGCCGCATGGCGCCGACCATGATGGTCTACTTCTGCTACGGCTGGACCGGCTGGCTGTTCTTCACCTGGCTGCCGGTGTTCTTCAAGCACGGCTACAACCTCGACATCAAGAACTCGGCGATCCTGTCGTCAGGCGTGTTCTTCGCCGGAGTCGTGGGCGACACGGTCGGCGGAGTGATTTGCGACTGGGTCTACCGCCGCACCGGCAGCCTCGAAGCGGCGCGTGCCCGCGTCATCATGGTGAGCATGCTGGGAGCGGCCGCCTTCCTGGTCCCGGTGCTCTTCGTGCGCGATCTCGCGGGCATCGCCGTCCTGCTCAGCTGCGCCTTCTTCATGATCGAGCTGACGATCGGGCCGATCTGGGCCGTGCCGATGGACGTGGCGCCGCGCCACGCCGGCACCGCGAGCGGGCTGATGAACGCCGGCTCGGCCGTCGCCGGGATCATCTCGCCGATCCTGTTCGGCCTCATCATCGACGCGACCCAGAACTGGACCCTGCCCTTCGCCGGCTCGATCGGCCTGCTCCTCGTCGGCGCCGCGGCGACCTTCTGGATCAAGCCGCAGCGGCAGGTGGCCGGCCCTGACCGAAGCCTCCCGCACGCCGTCCCGGCCGCGTGACCCCCTCCCGCAACCTCCACGGACGCTGACCCATGCCGGCCTCTCCCCGCATCGCTTTCCTCGGCACCGGCCTGATGGGGGCCCCGATGGCCCGCAACCTCCTGCGCGCCGGCTTCGCGGTCACCGCCTGGAACCGCACGCCCGCCAAGGCCGCGGCGCTCGGGACGGACGGCGCGACGGTGGCCGAGGACGCCAGGATGGCCGTCCGCGACGCCGACCTCGTGATCCTGATGCTGGAGAACGGCGGTGTCGTCGAGGAGGTGCTGTTCGCCGCCGGCACCGCGGACGCCATCCCGGCGCGAGCGGTCGTGGTCGACATGAGCTCGATCAAGCCGGCCGAGGCGCAGGCTCACGCCGCGCAACTCGCGCGCGCCGGGATCGCCCATCTCGACGCGCCGGTCTCCGGCGGCACCGTCGGGGCACAGGCGGGCACCCTCGCCATCATGGTTGGGGGCGAGGAGCAGGCCTTCGCCAGCGCGCAGGCCGCGCTGCAGGCGATGGGCCGGCCGGTCCATGTCGGGCCGCACGGAGCCGGGCAGCTCGCCAAGCTCGCCAACCAGATCATCGTCGGGGTGACGATCGGCGCGGTGGCCGAGGCCTTGCTGCTCGCCCAGCGCGGCGGCGCCGATCCCGCCAAGGTGCGCGAGGCCCTGCGCGGCGGCTTCGCGGAGAGCCGCGTCCTCGACCTCCACGCCGAGCGGATGATCGCGCGGGACTTCACCACCCGCGGCCGCTCGGTCACCCACCTGAAGGATCTCGACAACGCCCTCGACGCCGGCCGGCGCCTCGCGTTGGACGCGACGCCCTACACCGCGCTCACCGCCGACCTGTTCCGCGGCCTCCTCGACCATGCCGGCGACCTCGACCATTCTGGGCTGCTGGTGGAACTCGAGCGCCGCAACCCGGGCGCGCCCGCATGAGCGCCGACCGCGTCCTGGCGCTGCTCGGCGAGGTGCTGCCCGAGGGCATCGTCGACGCGCACCATCACCTCTGGGCCCTCGGGGAGGGCCACTATCCCTGGCTGCAGGAGCGATACGCCGGCGAGGCGTTCTTCCTCGGTCCCTACCCGTCCCTGCGCCGGGACTACGGCGTCGCCGACCTGCGGGGCGATTGCGCGCCGCTGCGGCTCGCGGCCACCGTCCACGTCGAGGCGGAGCGTGCGCGCGACGAGCAGGTGGCCGAGACGCGCTGGATCGACGCCGTGCGGGCCCGCGACGGGCTGCCGGGCGTCACGGTCGGCCACGTCTCGTTCCTGCAGCCCGACCTCGACGCGGTGCTGACGGCGCATCGCGAGAGTCCCGCCTTCCGGGGCGTCCGCTCCAAGCCGGTCACCGCCGCGGCGCCCGGCCTGTCGGTGGCGGGCGAACCGGGCTCGCTCCAGGACGAGGCCTGGCGGGCGGGCCTCGCCCGGCTCGCGGCCCACGGCCTGTCCTGGGACCTGCGGGTGCCGTTCTGGCACCTCGCCGAGGCCGCGGAGGCCGTGGCCGGGCTGCCGGACGTCCCGGTGATTCTCAACCATTGCGGCCTGCCCCTCGACCGGTCGGAGGAGGGGCTCTCCGCGTGGCGTCGGGGCATGGCGCGCCTGGCGGACCTGCCGCAGGTCAGCGTCAAGCTCTCCGAGTTCGGCCTGCGCGGCGGGCGCTGGGACGAGGCCGGCACCGTGCGGGTGGTCGCCGAGACGGTCGCGCTCTTCGGCGACGACCGGGTGATGTTCGCCAGCAACCTGCCGGTCAGCCGCCTCTCGGCCGACGTGCCGCGGATCGTCTCGGCGGTCCTGCGCGGCCTCGGAGCGTCCGACCCCTCGCGCCTGCGCCGGGTGTTCTCCGACACCGCGCGGCGCGTCTACCGGATCGCGCCCGGCCCGGAGACGCGATGACGACGCCACGGTGACCCGAGCCGCGGGCCGGATCCTTCGGGGCGTTCCGGCCGCCGCCGCGCGGCCCGGGACGAGGACAGAGGGAGACCGACCGCGGCTCGGAACCGAGACACCGAACCACCCCGCAACGCCAGCCAATTCGTGGGAGGAACCCCGTGTCCAGCATCGCCATTCCGGCCCCCGTCGCCGGCCTCTCCGTCCGGGATGCCGCCTACAGGAAGGCGACACTCCGCATCGTGCCGCTGCTCGTCCTGGCGTTCCTCGCCGCCTATCTCGACCGCGTGAATGTCGGCTTCGCCAAGCTGCAGATGGCCGCCGACCTGCAGTTCAGCGACGCCGTCTACGGCGCCGGGGCCGGGATCTTCTTCCTCGGCTACTTCCTGTTCGAACTGCCGAGCAACCTGATCCTGCACCGGGTCGGCGCCCGCACCTGGCTCGCCCGGATCATGGTGACCTGGGGCCTGATCTCGGCCGCCACGATGCTGGTCCAGACGGCCTGGCAGTTCTATGCCGTGCGCTTCGCCCTCGGGCTCGCCGAGGCGGGATTCATGCCGGGCGTGATCTACTATCTCGGCGCCTGGTTCCCGGCGGCGCGGCGCGGCCGGGTCGTCGGCCTGTTCTTCATCGGTCTCGGGGTCGCCGGGCTGATCGGCGGCCCGCTCTCGGGCCTGATCCTGGGGCGCATGTCCGGCCTGCTGGGCTATGCCGGCTGGCAGTGGCTGTTCCTCCTCGAATCCCTGCCGAGCATCATCATCGGCGTCGCGCTGCTGCTGCTCCTCGAGGACCGGGTCGAGAAGGCGGGCTGGCTCAGCCCCGACGAGAAGGCCGTCATCGCCGAGGACCTCGCGGCGGAGCGGGCGGCCAAGCCGTCGCTGACGCTCAAGGCCGCGCTCACCAACCGCTACCTGATCCTGATGACCGGGATTTTCTTCATCTGCAATCTCTGCCTCTACGGACTGAGCTTCTGGCTGCCGACGCTGATCACCAATATGGGGATCAAGGATCCGGCGATGGTCGGCGTCGTCTCGGCCCTGCCGAGCCTGTGCGCCATCGCCTCGATGATCCTCGTGAGCCGCAGCTCGGACCGGTTGCAGGAGCGCCGGTGGCACCTCGCCGGGCTCTACCTGACGGGCGCGGTCGGGCTCGGATTGTCGGTCCTGTGGCAGAGCCAACCGGTGCTCGGCGTCGTCGCGCTCTGCCTCGCGACCGCCGGCATCCTGGCGATCCCGCCCCTGTTCTGGAACCTGCCGACGGCGATGCTCTCCGGCGTGGCCGCGGCGGGCGGGCTCGCGGTGCTCAACTCCTTCGCCAATCTCTCGGGCTTCTTCGGCCCCGCCATCGTCGGCTGGACCTCGCAGGCGACCGGCAAGACCGAGCTGTCGATCCTGTTCCTGGCGTCCACCCTCGTGCTCGCCGCCGGGCTGATCTTCCTGATCCCGGCGCGGCTGGTGAACCGCTGAGCCGGCCGCGCAGCCCCGCCCCGGAGGGCGCGACCCGGCCCGACCGGCAGGACACCTGGAAACGCTTCGTCCGCCAGCAGGCCGCAAGAGCCGGGCGGCCCCATCCGTCGGGAGGAGACCCGCCATGGACACCATCGTCGCCGGACCCGGCGCCCTCGCCAGGACAGCCCCCACACGGGTGCGCTGGCGGATCTTCGCGGTCGTGTTCGCGCTCGTCGTCATCAACCTGATCGATCGCACCGCCCTGTCGATCGCGATGCCGACCATCGCCCGCGAATTCGACCTGTCGCCGACGATGCAGGGCGTGATCCTCTCGTCCTTCTTCTGGACCTACGCGCTGCTGCAGGTGCCGGGCGGCTGGCTCATCGACCGCTACGGCCCGCGTCGCCTCATGGCGGGCGCCACCATCGCCTGGGGGGTGTTCCAGTCCCTCGCCGCGCTGGCGACGGGCGGGCTGTCGCTCCTCCTGTCCCGGCTCGGCCTCGGCGCGGCCGAGGCGCCGCTGTTCCCCGCGGGCGCCAAGCTCAACGCCATCTGGCTGTCGCCGCAGGAACGGGGCCGGGGCGCGGTGCTGATGGATTCGGGCTCGCCCCTGGGGGCGGCGTTCGGCGGCGTGATCATCTCGTTCCTGATCCTCGCCCTCGAATCCTGGCGCCTCGCCTTCCTGGCCGCGGGCCTCGGCACCATCGCCCTCGGCGCGCTCGCGTGGCGCACCCTGCGCGACGATCCCGCCCTCCACCCGCAGGTCAACGCCGCCGAACGCGAGATCATCCGGGCCGCACCGGCGGGCGCTCGTCCGGTCGAGGCGCCCCCCCGGATCGCGCCGCGCTCGCTCGCCGGCCTCATGCTCGGCCGGATGGCCTGGGCGATGATCAATTTCGGCCTGCTGACCTGGGGGCCGAGCTACCTCGCCCAGGCCCGCGGCTTCGATCTCAAGCAGATGGGTTCGGCCACCTTCGTCATCTTCCTCTCCGGCATGGCCGGCTCGCTGTTCGCCGGCTTCACCGCCGACGCGCTCTTCGCCCGCGGCTGGCCGCGGGCCGTGGTCTATCGCGGCATGCTGGGCCTCTCCGGCCTCGCCATCTTCGTGACCTTCGTGGCGTTGCCGCAGGTCGCGAACCCGGTCGGCGCGGTGGCGCTGCTCTCGGTGACGCTGTTCTTCCTCTACTGGGGCAGCCTGTACTGGAGCCTGCCGCCGCTGCTGGCGCCGGCCGGGAAGGTCGGTCTCGTCGGCGGCATCATGAACTTCGCCGGCTCCGCCAGCGGCATCGCCGTGCCGATCATCACCGGGCTGATCCTGCAGGCGACCGGCGCCTACCTGGCGGTACTGATGTTCTTCGCCGCCTGTGCCCTCGTCTACGTCGCCGGCACGATGCTGATCGCCTACCCGCAGCCCCGAGCCTGAGGGAGGCCCGGATGTCCCGCTACGACGGACCGATCCTCGATTCCCACCAGCACTTCTGGGAGCCCGACCGCAACCCGCATCCCTGGCTCAGGCCCGGGGTGCGGATCCCGTTCCGCTACGGCGATTACGAGGCGATCAAGCGCCGCTACCTGCCGGACGACTACCGGCGCGATGCGGGACCCCACCCGATCGTCGCCAGCGTCTACGTCGAGACCGAGTGGGAGCCCACCGATCCGCTCGGCGAGACCGCCTACGCGGCCGGCCTCGCCGCCGCCTGGGGCCTGCCGAACGCGATCGTGGCGCAGGCCTGGCTCGACCGCGACGACGTGGCGGAGGTGCTGGCCGGGCAGGCGGCCTGTCCGCTGGTCCGCAGCGTGCGCCACAAGCCGGGCGGGCCGCAGGCGCCCGATGCGGTCGGCCGGTGCCGAACCCTGATGTCGGACGAGCGCTGGCGGACCGGCTACGCGCTCCTGCGGCGGCACGGCCTGCGCTTCGACCTGCAGACCCCCTGGTGGAACCTCGATGAGGCGGTCGACCTCGCCCGCGACTTCCCCGGGACCCCGATCATCCTCAATCATGCGGGGCTGCCCTCGCGGCGCGATCCCGGCAGCCTCGCCGCTTGGCGCGCCGCGATGGCCCGGTTCGCCGCCTGCCCGAACGCCGCCGTGAAGGCCTCGGGCCTCGGCCAGCCCGGCCGGGCCTGGACGCCGGAGAGCAACGGGCCGGTGGTGCGCACCCTGATCGACCTGTTCGGCGCCGACCGGGTGATGTTCGGCTCGAACTTCCCGGTCGACAGCCTGTGCGCGGACCTCGCCCCGATGATCGACGGGTTCAGGACCATCGTGGCGCCCTTGCCGGACGCGGAACAGGAGGCGTTCTTCATCGGAACGGCGCGGCGCATCTACGGCCTCGCCGCGGCCGGGAGCTAAAGCGTCCGGCCGCGATCCGGGGTTGCGGCAGGTCGTCATCGCGCGCCGGATCGGGGGAGGGGAGGAGGCTCGGCCGTGGTGCCGGTCAGAACTCCGCCACCTTGCCCCAGGCGGAATCGGCGAAGCGGTCGGGGTGATAGGGGCGGGGATCCACCAGGGGCGTCGCCCCGGTGACGAGATCAGCGACGAGGTGGCCGGCGCCCGGTCCGATCCCGAAGCCGTGGCCGCTGAAGCCGGCGGCGAGCACGAAGCCGGGCAGTCCCGTGACCTCACCGATGGCCGGCACGCCGTCGGGGGTCGAGTCGATGTAGCCGGCCCAGGCGGCCGAGATCGTCGTGGCGCGCAGGGCCGGCAGCAGGGCGAGCGCCCGCCGGTGCGTCTCCGCCACCAGGCGCGGGTCCGGCCGCGGGTCGAGGATGCGCAGGCGCTCCATCGGGGTCTGGCGGTCGAGGCGCCAGCGGGCGGCCGTCTCGTGGCCGGCCCGCCAGCCCCCGAGGCCGCCGGGACGCAGCGCCCGCCAGCGCCGCGCGAACATCGGCAGGAACTCGCGGGCGTAGAGAATCTGCTGCGGCGTCGGATCGACGCTGGCCCGGCCGCTGATCGCGAGCGTATGCCCGCCATTCTCGCCGCGGCGGGTCACCGAGATGTCGGCGGTGTGGAGCGCGTCCGGCAGCCCGGTGACCTGCGGCGAGACCGCGAGGATCGAGGAGCGCACCGCGGATTGCGGGAAGCGCAGGCCGAGCTGGCGGCAGAAGGAGGAGGCCCAGGCGCCCCCCGCCATCACCACGGTCCGGGTGCGGATCGTGCCCGCCTCGGTCACGACCGCGCTGACGCGGCCGCCCTCGGTCTCGACGCCCCGGGCGGCGCACATCTGGTGCACGCTGCCCCCGGCCTTCATGACCCCGCGGGCGACGACCGGCACCGCGCGCGACGTGTCGGCGATGCCGTCCGAGGGCGAGAAGACGCCGCCCTTCCACGATCGTCCCGTCGCGCCGCCGCGCTCCGCCGCCTCGGCGGCATCGAGCATGTGCGTCGTCACCCCGACGCCCGCCGCGAAGTCCCGCCACCTGGCCCAGCGGGCGATCTCGGCCTCGTCGTTGCTGAGGTAGAGGAGGCCGCAGCGGCGGAAGCCCGGATCCTCGCCGATCTCCACCGCGAGCCGCTCCCAGAGGTCGAGGCTCTTCGTCGCCAGGGGCAGTTCGCGCGCGTCGCGGTTCTGCTGCCGGCACCAGCCCCAGTTCCGGCTCGACTGCTCGGCCCCGACCCGGCCCTTCTCCACGAGCGCGACGCTCACGCCGCGGCGGGCGAGGTAGTAGGCCGTGAAGGTGCCGACGACGCCCCCGCCGATCACCACCACCTCGGCCGCCTCGGGCAGGGTGGGCGTCGACTCGATCGTCAGGAGCGGCGCGGGCATGTCGGTCTCCGGCAGGACGACCCCATTCTAGCGCGCCCGCGCAGCCGGACGCGTCGCAGATGCGCCCGGCGCAGCATAACGTACCGCTGGCACGGATGATGCTGCCGCTTCGTGCCGTTCCCCGCGCCACCCGCCGCCGCGCTTGTGCCGGAGCACCGACGCGGCATAATCTGCCGCCGCGCCCGCTGACGGGCCGGCGACCCGTCAGCCCGGATCGCCCATGCAGCTCGACCGAATCGACATCAAGATCCTGTACGAGCTGCAGAAGAACGGCCGCGTCACCAACGTGGAACTGGCCGAGCTGGTGAACCTGTCGCCGAGCCCCTGCCTCATGCGCGTGAAGAAGCTGCAGGCGGCCGGCTACATCACGGGGTACTCGGCGCAGATCAACGTCGCCAAGCTCGGCCAGACGCTCACGGTCTTCACCGAGGTCACCCTGAAGAATCACCGCCAGATCGACTTCGCCCGCTTCGTGGCGGCGCTGGAGAAGGAGGAATCGGTCGCGGAGTGCCACCTCATCTCCGGCGGCTACGACTACCTCGTCAAGTTCGTGACCAGCGGCATCGCCGAATACCAGACGATGATGGAGCGCTTCATCGATATGGACATCGGCATCGACAAGTATTTCAGCTATATCGTGCTGAAGACACCGGTCCACCGGGGCTACATGCCGCTGACGCGGCTGTTCCAGGCGTGACGCGGTCGACGACGGAGGGCGAACCCCGCGCTCTCCGGATCTCTCCCGCGGGCGCTGCCATCGTCCGGAACGGGGCAGGGTCCGCCGCGCGCGATCAGGTCGGGCTCGGCCGCGCGACGGGCCAGCCCGCCGCGAGGGAACGGTCGAGGCCGTCGAGCCAGCCCGGATCGAGCTTCGGCATCGAGGCGTGGAGCAGCCGCGAATAGGCGTGCGTGTCGGCGCGGCCGAAGGCCTCGGGTGCCAGTTCCTCGATCTTCTCGCCCGCATACATCACGGCGATGCGGTCGCAGATCGCGCGCACCATCGCGAGGTCGTGGCTGATGAAGATGTAGGAGAGGCCGAGGTCCCGCTGCAATTCGCCCAGGAGGTCGATGATCGCGGCCGCCACCACGGTGTCGAGGGCCGAGGTGATCTCGTCGCAGATGATCAGGTCCGGCTCCGCGGCAAGCGCGCGGGCGAGGTTGACCCGCTGCTTCTGCCCGCCCGACAATTCACCGGGCAGCCGGTGCTTCAGGGCGCGGGGCATCCGGACCATGTCGAGGAGCTGTTCGACCCGCGCCTCGCGCTCCCGCCCGCGCCGCCCGTGGTAGAAGGTCAGCGGCCGGCCCAGGATGTCGCCGACCGACTGGGCGGGGTTGAGGGCGGTGTCGGCGAGCTGGAACACGATCTGCAGCCGCCGCAGGGACTCGCGGGAGCGGGCGCGCGCGCTCGGCGCCAGCGTCTCGCCGGCGAGGAGGATCCTGCCTGAGGCCGGCGGCAGGATGCCGGCGATGACCCGGGCCAGGGTCGACTTCCCGCAGCCCGACTCGCCGATGATGCCGAGGTTCTGGCCGCGCTCGACCGCGAGGCTGACGGACTTGACCGCCGTGATCACCGGGCGTCCGTCGCGGCCGAGCGGGCCGTAGCCCGCCACCACGTCGGTGACGGCGAGGAGCGGAGGGCCGGCATCGGCCTCCGCCACCCGCGGACCGGCCGCGGGCGCGACCGCGTCGAGGAGCGCGCGGGTGTAGGGATGGGCCGGCGCGGACAGGATCTGCGCGGTGGCGCCGACCTCCTGGACCTCGCCGCCCTTGAGCACCGCGATGCGGTCGGCGATCTGCGCGACTACCGCGAGGTCGTGCGAGACGTAGACGCCCGCCGCCCCGCTGTCCCGCATCACCGCCTTGAAGGCGCGCAGCACCTCGATCTGCGTGGTGACGTCGAGGGCCGTCGTCGGCTCGTCGAAGATCACGAGCTTCGGCCCGCCGATCAGCGCCATCGCGGCGGAGAGGCGCTGGAGCTGCCCGCCCGAGACCTGGTGCGGGTAGCGCGCCCCGATCGTCTCCGGCTCCGGCAGCGCGAGCGCCCGGAACAGCGCGACGGCGCGGGCGCGGGCCTCCGCGGGCGGCATCAGGTCGTGGATGCGGGCGACCTCGGTCACCTGCTCCAGGATGGTCTGGGCCGGGTTGAAGGCCGCCGCCGCGCTCTGGGGCACGTAGGCCGCCACCGTCCCGCGCAGGGCGGCGCGCTCCGCCTCCGGCAGCGCCGCCATGTCGCGGCCGTCGACGAGGACCCGGCCCGCGCTGATCCGGCAGCCGGCCCGGGTGTGTCCCAGCAGGGTCAGGGCGATCGTGGTCTTGCCCGAGCCGCTCTCGCCGATCAGGGCCAGCACCTCGCCCTCGGCCACGTCGAGGTCGACGCCGCGGATGATCTCGACGCGCCGGCCGGAATCGGTGCGCGCCTCCACCCGCAGGCCGCGGATCGCGACGAGGTTCGCCATCACGCGCTCCTGTCCCGGATCCGGCGGGGAAGGTTGTCGATCAGCAGGTTCACGCCGATCGTGAGGCTCGCGATGGCGAGGGACGGCACCAGCACCGCGGGCGCGCCGAAGGGCAGGCCCCCGATATTCTCGCGCACCAGCGCGCCCCAATCCGCGTCCGGGGGCTGCACCCCGATGCCGAGGAAGGACAGGCCGGAGAGCAGCAGCACGACGAACACGAAGCGCAGGCCGAGATCGGCGAGGACCGGGCCGGCGATGTTGGGCAGGATCTCGTGGCGGACGATGTAGGGCGTGCCCTCGCCGCGCACGCGCGCCACGGTGACGAAGTCCATGGTGTTGACGTTGACGGCGAGCGCCCGGGCGAAGCGGTAGGCGCCGGGCGTGTAGATCACCGCGAGCGTGACGATCAGCACCGGGATCGAGGACCCGATCCCGGCCACCACCACGAGGCCGAACAGCTTGCTCGGGATCGCGCTGAGGGCGTCGAGGACGCGGCTGAGCGCGGCGTCGAACCAGCCCCCGATGACGGCGGCACTCATCCCGAGGGTGACGCCGGTCAGGCAGGCTAGCGCCACCGCGGCAAGCGAGATGCCGACCGTGTAGCGGGCGCCCATCAGGAGGCGCGAGAGCATGTCCCGCCCGAGATAGTCGGTGCCGAGCCAGAACTCCCCGGAGATCGGCCCGAAATAGTCGAGGTCCACGATCTCGCCGACCGGGTGGGGCATGATCAGCGGCGCGAACACCGCCACCGCCGCCCAGACCAGCACCACCGCGAGGCCGAGCGCCCCGACCGGGCCGAAGCGGTAGGGGAGCCGGAGCCGCGGCCGCGGGCGGGGGGAGACGGCGTCCAGCATCAGCGCAGCCTCGGATTGGCCAGGATGGCGAGGATGTCGGCGGTGGTGATCAGCAGCAGGTAGCCGAGGCAGAACACCATGGCGCAGGTCTGAATCAGCGGCAGGTCGCGGGTCGAGACCGCGTCGACCATCAGCTTGGCGATGCCCGGATAATTGAAGATCGTCTCGACGATGATCACGCCGCCGAGCAGGTAGGACAGGGACAGGGCAACCGCGTTGACGATCGGCCCGAGGGCGTTCGGCAGGGCGTGGCGCAGCACGATGCGGGTGCGGGAGGCCCCCTTCAGCAGCGCCATCTCGGCGTAGGGCTGGTTCAGCGCCTCGATCACCGCGGCCCGGGTCATCCGGATCATCTGGGCCGAGATCACGAAGCTCAGCGTGATCACCGGCATGGCGAAGACGCGCAGCAGGTCCCCGAGGGAGTGCACCTCGTTGGCGAAGGACAGGGCCGGCAGCCACTTCAGATAGACGGCGAAGATCAGCACCGCCGAGGTCGCGACCAGGAATTCCGGCACCGAGACGACGCCGATGACGAGCGCGGTGACGACCCGGTCGAAGGCCGATCCCCGCAGCACCGCGGTGGCGATGCCGAGCCCGAGGGCCACCGGCACCGAGAACAGGGCCGTGACGGCGGCGAGCTTCAGGGTGTTGAGGAGCCGGCCGCCGATGAGTTGCGCCACCGGCAGGTGGTTGGCGTAGGAGGTGCCGAGATCCCCGGTGACGAGGCCGCCGAGCCAGCGCACGAACCGAAGCAGCGCCGGCTCGTCGAGATGCATGGCGCGGCGCAGGCCCGCCACCGCCTCCGGCGTCGCCGCCTGCCCGAGCAGCACCTCGGCGACGTCCCCGGGGAGCAGTTCGGTGGCGCAGAAGATCGTGAAGGACACGACCATCAGCGTCAGCAGCGCCACTAGGAGGCGCCCGGCCACCAGGGAGGGGATGCGGCTCGTCATCGGCGGCCTCCGGGGGAGGAGAGGCGGGGCGGTCGGCTCAGGCGTCGAGCCAGACGTATTCCGCGAAGGCGTAGCCCATCATGCCCCCGAGCGGGTTCGGCTGCAGCCCCTTCAGCTTCGCCGAGAGGGCGTCGACATTCGAGAGGTAGACCGGGATGGCGGTGCCGGCCTCGTCGGAGATCATCTGCTGCATCTCGCCGTAGATCTGCTTGCGCTTGCCCTCGTCGAGGAGGCCGCGCGCCTCGACCATCATGCGGTCGAAGGTCTCGGACTTGAAGCGGGTTTCGTTCCAGGGCGCGTCGGAGGCGTAGAACAGCGAGAACAGGATGTCGGGCGTCGGGCGCGGATTGACGTTGCCGAAGTGGATCGGGGCCTTGAGCCAGTAGTTCGACCAGTAGCCGTCGGACGGGACCCGCTGCACGTCGAGCTTGAGGCCGATGCCGGCGGCCGCCTGCTGCAGCAGCACCGCCATGTCGATGGAGGAGCCGGCGGCGTCCGAGGCGATGACCGGGATGGTCTGGCCGAGCACGCCCGCCTTGCCGAGCAGGAACTTCGCCTTCTCGGGGTCGTAGGCGCGCGGCTTGACCTCCGGGTTGTGGTAGCGGCTCGACGGCGCCACCGGCTGGTCGTTGGCGATCTCCGCGAGCCCGCGCAGAGCGGATTTCTGGATCTGCTGGCGGTTGAGCAGGAGCTTCATGCCCTCGACGAAGCCCGCCTTGTCGCCGGGCGCCATGTCGAGGCGCATGTTGAAGTCGGTGTAGTTGCCCGTGGTCGTCTTCGACAGGACCACGCCGGGCTGGCTCTCGACGAGGCGGATCGAGCGCGGGTTGATCGCCGCGGCGAGTTGCACGTCGCCGGAGAGGAGCGCGTTGACCCGCGCCGGATCGTCCGGGATCGCGATGAACTCGAAGGAATCGAGGTAGGGGCCGCTCGCCTTCCAGTAGTTCTTGTTCTTGAGGCCGACCGAGCGCGCGCCCGGCTCGAACACCTCGCAGGTGAAGGCGCCGGTGCCGTTGGCCTTGGCGAAATCCGTGGTGCCCTCGGCCAGGATCATGAAGTGGTGGGTGGCGAGGATGGTCGGCAGGTCGGCGTTCGGATGCGCCAGCGTGATCTCGACCGTGCGGTCGTCGGGCGTCGCGAAGCCGGTCATCTGCTTGGCGAGCGCGTTCGCCTTGGAGCCGACCGCGGGGTCGAGGTGGCGCTTGAGGGAGTAGACCACGTCGGAGGCGGTCAGCGTCTTGCCGTTGTGGAAGGTGACGCCCTTGCGCAGCGTCACGGTCCAGACCTTGGCGTCGCTGCTCTCGATGCGCTCGGCGAGCTCCATCTGCACGCTGCCGGCGGCGTCCAGGAAGGTCAGCCGGTTGTAGAAGCTGCAGCAGCGCACGTAGTCGGTGGAGAGCGAGGCCTTGGCCGGGTCGAGGGTGTCGGCGGTCGAGGACGACCAGCCGGCGGCCCGCAGCGAGCCGCCGGAGCGCGGGGACGCCGCGACCGCCGCGCCCGCGCGGCCGAGGATCGCGCTGCCGGCCGACGCGGCGACGCCGCCGAGCATCAGCCCGCGCAGCAGTTCGCGGCGGGAGGCGCCGCGGCGGATCGCTTCCGCGATCCGGGTATCGTCGCGGCGGGTCCAGTGCGAGGCGTAAGAGTCGGTCATCAGGATCCCCTCGGTCGGCGTGGCAGGGCGGTGCGGGCGCTCAGGCTTCGGCGTGCGCGACGGCCTGGGCGAGGCCGGCCATGGAGGTGAAGTGGAAGTCGGGCGTGGTGACCTGCTCCGGCGCGATGGTACCGCCGTATCCATTCTGGGCGTGGCGCCGCTCGATCCAGCAAGTGGCGATGCCGAGCCGCCGCGAGACGCCGATGTCGTGGTACTGGCTCTGGGCGACGTGGAGGATGTCGGCGCGGGCGCCGCCCTCTCCCTCGATGAACGCGAAGACCTGCTCGAAGAAGGCCGGGTCCGGCTTCTCGGTGCCGGTGTCGTCCGCCGTGAAGGCGGCGTGGAACGGGTTGCCGAGCGCCTCCGCGAAATGCGCGAAGGCCCAAGCTCGGGCATTGGTCATGGCGATCAGGCGCGCGCCCTCCGCGAGCCGGCCCAGCGCCGCCGCGCTGTCCGGGAAGGCCTTCCAGGTCTTGGCGGAATCCCGCAGGCGCTCCCCGTATGCCGGGTCGGCCGGCAGGCCCAGCGCCGGGGCGATGGCGAGGTAGACCCGCGCGAGATCGTCCGGGAACAGCCCGGCCTCCGGCGCATAGCGGGCGGCGCGGTAGAGGGACAGGGCCTCCTCGCCGTCGACGTTGGTTCCGGTCTCGGCAGCGATTCCCGTCAGACAGTCCTTGATGCCGCCCTCGAAGTCGATCAGCGTGCCGACGACGTCGAAGGTGAGATAGCGATACGCGTTCAAGGGCTGCGCCACCGATCCGCTCCTTCCGAGGCGCCACCCGGACGGGAGGCCGCTCACCTCTCGTAGCCCTCCGGTGGCCCCGAGATCGTCCGAGTGTCGCAGAGTCCGCAGGCGGAATCCGCTGAAGATCGCGGGCCGGCAGCAGGAAATTGCGCAGCGAATGGGCAGCGCGACATCTGCCCAACGCGGCGGCAATCCGGTCGCGGCCTCAGGCCATCGCCGCGCGGATGTCGGGATCCTCCAGGGTCTGGTCGAGGGTCCGGCGCGTGCGCGCGACGAGCGCGTCGATCTCGGCCTCCGTGCAGCAGAGCGGCGGCGCGTAGCCGAGGACGCCGTTGGCGAAGGCGCGGATCACCAGCCCGTTCTCCCAGGCGCGGTCGAAGATCCGGCGGGCTGGCTCCGCGGCGGCGGGGAGCGGGGTCTTGCGGGCCTTGTCGGTCACCAGCTCGACCGCGGCGAGCAGGCCGCGCCCGCGCACCTCGCCGACGAGCGGGTGATCGGCGAGGCCCCGCAATCCCTCCATCAGCCGCGCCCCCGCCCGGCGGCCGTTCTCCAGGAGGCCGTCCTCGTAGAGGCGCAGCACCTCCAGCCCGACCGCGGCGCTCACCGGATGGGCCGAGTAGGTGTAGCCGTGGCCGACCGTCGCCTCGCCGGCCCCATCCGCGATGACCTGGTAGATCCGGTCCGACAGGAACACCGCGCCCATGGGCACGTAGCCGGAGGTCAGGCCCTTGGCGGTGGTCATCAGGTCCGGGACGATCTCCTCCTCCGCGCAGGCGAAGAGCGGGCCGGTGCGGCCGAACCCGGTGATGACCTCGTCGGCGACGAACAGGATGTCGAGCTCCGCGCAGAGGTCGCGCATCGCCTTCAGCCAGCCGCGCGGCGGCACGATGACCCCGCCCGAGCCCTGGATCGGCTCGGCGTAGAAGGCGGCGACGCGGCCCGGCCCGCCGACCTCGTCGACCTTCGCCCGCAAGGCTGCCAGGGAGGCGGCGATGATGGCGTCCGGATCGGTGCCGACCGGGTTGCGGTAGGGATAGGGCGAGGGGATCTTGTGCTGCCAGGGCAGCGGCAGGCCGAAATGGCCGTGGAAGGCCGGCAGCGCGGTCAGGCCGGCGCCCACCGTCGAGGAGCCGTGATAGCCCTGCTCCAGGGAGAGGAACTGGTCCTTCTCGGGGCGGCCCCGCACCGTCTGGTAGTAGCGGATCAACCGGACCGTGGTGTCGACCGCGTCGGACCCGCCGAGGGTGAAGTAGATGTGGTCGAGGTCGCCCGGGGCCCGCTCGGCGAGCGCCGCGGCGAGGCGGATCGCCGGCTCCGAGCCGAGCCCGAAATAGGCGGTGGCATAGGGCAGTTCGCGCATCTGCCGCGCCGCCGCCTCGACGATGCTGTCGTGGCCGTAGCCGGCATTGACGCACCACAGGCCCGCGAAACCGTCGAGGAGCTGGTGGCCGGTGGCGTCCGTGACGGTCGCGCCCTTGGCGGAGCGCAGCACCCGCACGCCCAATCGCTCGTGGCCCCGATAGGAGGCGACCGGGTGGACGAGGTGGGCGCGGTCGAGTTCGATCAGGGAATTGCTGAGCATCGGGGGGCTCCGGGATTAGCCGAGCGCTTGGCTCGCGAGGGCGAAGGTGCGGGGAGGAGGGGACGGCGGGGCGGTCGCGGCCGAAGCCGGCGGCCTGGCCCCGTCGCGGACCATGACGATGCCGCCGCCCGCGCGGGCGAGGCCGCGCTCCGCGAGCCAGGGCCCGAGGTGGGTGCCGGCCGGCGTGTCGACCCGCAGGAAGACGCCGGGCCGGGCGGCGATGGCGAAAGCGATGAGCGCGCGCGCCTCGTCGGGCCCCGGCGCGACGACGGGCCCGATCACCTCGCCGCGGCCGAAGCGGCGTCGGACCGCGAAGCCCGCAACGGCCCCGGAGCGGCGCAGCACCGCGACCTGCCCCTCGGCGGCGAGGCGGGCGAGGAGCCCCTCCCGCTCCATGCCGCAGGCCGCGCGGTCGAGGACGGCGAGATCGGCGGCCGGAGGAGCCTCCCAGGCGATGCCCTCCGCCGTCCCATCCGTGTCCGCCGCGGCGTGCCCCTGGTGCTGGAGGATCTCGCCGACGGAGCGGAAGCCGAGCTTCTCGTAGAGCGGCAGCCCGTCCCGCGTCGCGACGAGCCGGCAATCGCGGCCCGCGGCGGCGGCCAGCGCCGCCTCCATCAGCCGGCGGCCGAGGCCGCGCCCGCGCATCGCCTCGTCGACGATCACCATGTTGATGGTCGCGGTCCCGCCGAAGGGCGTCATCATGGCTGTGCCGACCACCCGGCCGGCATCGAGAGCGACCTGCCCGACGCTCAGGGACAGGACCAGCGCCCAATCCTCCCGCCGGTGCGGCCAGCCCGCCGCCCGCGAGAGCGCGACGGCCTCGTCGAGATGGCCCGCCGCGAAGGCGCTCAGTTCCGGTTCCGTGCTCCGCATTCCTCGTCGTCCTCGCCGTCGGGCTCTCGGACATCAGGATTAGGCGCGTGGCCGCGGGAGATGGCGCCGAGCGGGGGCGGCGCGCGACATCTTCCGTCGTCCTGCGGGAGGTCCGCCGCATCTTATGCCGGCGCGGGACCGCGCCCGGCCGGCCCGCAACTCCCTGCCGGGCGGCCCCGCCGATACGGAAGAATCTGCTTTCCGCCCGCCCCAATGCGGAGATCCCGCGCGGAGGCCCGGCCTATCATCCTGTGCGAGACGAGGCCCGGGAGAATGCGGGCCCGGATCCTGCCGCCCTGAGCCGGCGCGAGCGCCGCACCCGCGGCGATGCTTCAGCGAGGATGCGAGATGACCGCCTTTCGGCCCAAATACATCACGTTCGACTGCTACGGCACGCTGACCCACTTCCAGATGGCCGAGGCGGCCAAGGGCCTCTACGGCGCCACGCTCGACGCGCCGCGGATGGCCGCCTTCGTCAAGGACTTCGCGGCCTACCGGCTCGACGAGATCCTCGGCGATTGGAAGCCCTACGACGCGGTGATCCACAACGCGGTCGAGCGCACCTGCCGCAAGCACGGCGCCCCGTTCCGCCCGGAGGACGCCCGCGCCATCTACGAGCAGGTGCCGAGCTGGGGGCCGCACCCGGACGTGCCGGCGGGCCTCGCCAAGGTCGCCAAGGAGATCCCGCTCGTCATCCTCTCGAACGCCATGGACGCGCAGATCCCCTCCAACGTCACCAAGCTCGGCGCGCCGTTCCACGCGGTCTACACGGCGCAACAGGCGCAGGCCTACAAGCCCCGCTTCCGTGCCTTCGAGTACATGTTCGACAGGCTGGGCTGCGGCCCCGAGGACGTGCTGCACTGCTCCTCGTCGTTCCGCTACGACCTGATGTCGGCCCACGACCTCGGCATCACGCACAAGGTCTGGGTGAACCGCGGCCACGAGCCGGCGAACCCGTATTACGGCTACGTCGAGATCAAGGACATCTCGGGCCTGCCCTCCGTGGTCGGGCTGTAGCCCCGGTTCCCGCTCCCCGTCGATCGCGGCGCCGTTTCGCCGGCGCCCGCCCGGAAGGCCCCCGCCGATGCGCTTCATCTCCTACTGGCACGACACGGCACCGACCTTCGCGGAGGCCGCGCCCGGCCCGGTCGCGGGCCATTACGACGTCGCCGTGATCGGCGGCGGCTTCACCGGGCTCGCGGCGGCGCGCCAGCTCGCGCGCGCCGGGGCGTCGGTCGTGGTGCTGGAGGGCGCGCGCGTCGGCGCGGGCGCCTCGGGCCGCAACGGCGGCCACCTCAACAACGGCCTCGCCCACAGCTACCTCGCCGCCAAGGCGGAACTCGGCCCCGAGCGGGCGCGGGCCCTCTACCGGGCCTTCGACGACGCCGTCGACACGGTCGAGGCGATCGTCGCCGAGGAGGGCATCGACTGCGCCTTCCGCCGCTCCGGCAAGCTCAAACTCGCCTCGAAGCCCGCGCATCTCGCCGGGATCGCGCGCAACTTCGAGGCCGTCCACGCGGAGGTCGACCCCGACACGGCGCTCCTCTCGGCCGCCGACCTGCGGGGCGAGATCGGCTCGGACGGGTTCCACGGCGCGATGCTGTCGAAGAAGAGCGCCATAATGCATATGGGCCGCTTCGTCGCCGGGCTCGCGCAGGCCGCGGCCCGCCACGGCGCGCGGATCTTCGAGGAGGCGCCGGTCGTCGCGCGGACCCGCGAGGGTGGCCGCCACGGGCTGGAGACGCCGCGCGGCCGGGTGACCGCCCGCGACGTGCTGCTGGCGACGGGCGCCTATACGGGCCAGCCCTTCGGGTATTTCCGCCGCCGCCTCGTGCCGGTCGGCAGCTTCATCATCGCGACCCGGCCGCTCACGGAATCGGAGGTGGCCGCGACGCTGCCGGGCGACCGGACCTGCGTGACCTCGCTCAACATCGGCAACTACTTCCGCCTCGGGCCGGACCGGCGCCTGATCTTCGGTGGCCGGGCGCGTTTCTCGGCGACCTCCGACCAGCGCTCGGACGCCCGCAGCGGCGCGATCCTGCGCGAGAGCCTGGCGCGGATCTTCCCGCATCTCGCGGCGGTCGAGATCGACTATTGCTGGGGCGGCCTCGTCGACATGACGAAAGACCGCTTCCCGCGGGCCGGCATCGCGGACGGCGTCCACTTCGCCATGGGCTATTCGGGTCACGGGGCCCAGATGTCGGTCCATATGGGGGAGGTGATGGCCGACATCCTGCTCGGCCGCGCCGACCGCAACCCCATGGCCGCCGTGGACTGGCCGGCGATCCCGGGCCATCTCGGCAAGCCGTGGTTCCTGCCGGTGGTGGGGGCGTATTACAAGATGCTGGACCGGTTTCAGTAGGGTCCGGGAGCCATCGCTCGATCCGGATCGCATCGGCATCGCGCACCCGAAGCAGAGGGTCGGGCGGGTCCCGGTCGCTCACAGCGGCGCCCGCGCGGCGTGCGCCCTGACCCATGGGCTCTCGGCCGATCAGGCGATGGTCGATCGTTTCCTCCGTGCCGCGACGCAACCGGCCGTATCACCCGCGATCCAACGCCTCGCGCAGGATGGCGTTGATCCGCACTTGCCAGCCCGGGCCACTCGCCCGGAAGCGGTCGATCACGTCGGGGTCGAGGCGCAACGTCACCTGCCGCTTGGGCGCCTCGAGCCGCGGCCGGCCACGGCCGCGCCGCACCAGAGTCGGGCCGACGTACTCATCCGCCGCCGCGAGATCCTCGTCGGTCAGTTCGGGCAGCTCCTCATATTCCTCCGCGGTGATGACGTGAGCGTCGACCTTCGCGAAATCCGTCTCCCCATAGGGATTAGCGGAAGAAGGCGGCATAGCGCGCTTGCTCTCGGTCATTGCACTTCCTCATCGTAAAGACGTGGCGGTCCGCACCGCGCGGCGTCCAGCCGATCATCACCATTCGCCCCGCGAGGTGGCCGATCGTCACGAGGCGCTCCTCGCCGTAGTCGCGCCGCACGTCCTCGAACGTGTGATGCCGCTGCGCGAACACAACCTCGGCCGAGGCGAAGTCGAGCCCCCGGTTCTGGAGGGTCGTTGCGCGCTTCACGGGGTCGAACGTGATCGGCATCAATTTTTTGTAGCTCCAAAAATTGCGCCTGTCGAGCGATTTTTGGAGTGCCGAAAAAGTCCGACAACCACTGCCCTCATCCCGAGGTTGGCTTAATAATGCGATCTTCGGTCGAGCACGACGGCCTGCCGCGACCATGAGGCCCCCATGACCGCAACGGTATAGCATCTCCGGGGGCCTGACCTTGGCGTGCAGGCGCCTTGTTCCGCGCCGCCGCTTCCGCACCGGACCTCCGAAGGCGGCTTGCGAACCCTGACGCCTATCCCCGAGGCTTGCCGTGCGCGACTCCGGGCTTCTTCCGCGCTTGGCGGCCGGCAGCACCCCGGTGCGTCCCGCCGGCCGGCGCGCGCGCGAGGCCGACCGGAGGCGTGTCGACAGTGCGGGTCAGCCGCTCTCCCGCGGCGTTGCGCACCTCCAGGACCGTCCGTTCCCCGCCCCTGGGTCGAATCGAGGTCTTCAGCACTTTCACGCTCAAGCCGAGCGCGCGAAGACCCGAAGCCGAGGTTGCGACAGGCCGCGGACCCGCGCCCTCAGCCCAGCCCACCCACGTGGAAGCTCTTCGTCTCCAGGTACTCCTCGATCCCGCATTGCGCGCCCTCACGCCCGAGTCCGGACAGCTTGACCCCGCCGAAGGGGGCGACCTCGGTCGAGATCAGGCCGGTGTTGAGCCCGACCATGCCGAAGTCCAAAGCCTCGCCGACGCGCCAGGAGCGGGCGAGGTCCCGGGTGTAGAAGTAGGCGGCGAGGCCGAACGGGGTGCCGTTGGCGATCGCGATCGCCTCCTCTTCGGTCTCGAAGCGGAACAGGGGCGCGACGGGGCCGAACGTCTCCTCCTGCGCGAGCTGCATCGCGGTCGTCGCGCCGCCGAGCACCAGGGGCGCCGCGTAGCGCCCACCCTCCGGCAGCGCCACGGGCCGCGACAGGATCGTGGCGCCCTTGGCCAGCGCGTCCGCGACGTGCCGATCGATCTTGGCGAGCGCCGCCGCGTTGATCATCGGCCCGATCTCGACCCCGGCCTCGGTCCCGGGTCCGACCCGCATCGCCGAGACGCGCTCCGCCAGGGCCGCGGCGAAGCGATCGTGGATGCCCGCCTGGACCAGGATGCGGTTGGCGCAGACGCAGGTCTGGCCGCCGTTGCGGAACTTCGAGACGAGCACGCCCTCGACGGCCGCGTCGAGGTCGGCGTCGTCGAAGACGATGAAGGGCGCGTTGCCGCCGAGTTCGAGGCTGAGGCGCTTGATCGTGTCGGCGGCCTGCCGCATCAGCAGCGCCCCGACGCGGGTCGAGCCCGTGAAGGAGAGCTTGCGCACGGCCGGGCTACCGGTGAGTTCGGCTCCGATCCCCTCCGGCCTTCCCGTCACGACGTTCACGACGCCCGCCGGGATGCCGGCCCGCTCGGCGAGCACCGCGAGCGCCAGCGCCGAGTAGGGCGTGAAATCCGAGGGCTTGATCACCACCGTGCAGCCGGCGGCGAGTGCCGGCGCGACTTTGCGGGTGATCATCGCGTTCGGGAAGTTCCAGGGCGTGATGATCCCGCAGACGCCGACCGGCTCCTTCAGGACGAGGATCCGCCGGTCCGGGGTCGGGGAGGGGATGGTCGACCCGCCGATCCGCCGCGCCTCCTCGGCGAACCACTTCACGAAGGAGGCCCCGTAGCGGATCTCGCCCCGGGCCTCGGCGAGGGGCTTGCCCTGCTCGCGGGTGAGGATCAGGGCGAGATCCTCCAGGTTCTCCAGCATCAGGGCGTGCCAGGCTTCAAGCAGGGCGGCCCGCTCGGCATGGGTCCGTCTGCGCCAGGTGGCGAAGGCCGCCTCGGCCGCCGCGATCGCAGCGCGGGTGTCGCTCGCGCCGCAATCGGGCACCGTTCCGATCGCCGCGCCGGTGGCCGGGTCGACGACCGGGAGCGTCCCGCCCTCGTCCGCGTCGCGCCACGCCCCGGCGACGAGCGCCTGCTGGCGCAGAAGCGAGTGGTCGCGCAGGCCCTGCATGGTCGTATCCTTTCCTGACAGGTCGATGAGCCCGCGGATGAGCACGAGCTTGGAGCGGCGGACGCGTCGGGGGCGCGGATCCGGGACCGCGCCGATGCCTCAGGCGTCCGACACCACGACATAGATCTTCCGGACGGTCTCGATCGTTCGCCACACGCCGGTGAAGCCCGGTTTCATCACGAAGCTGTCGCCGGCCCGATAGGTGCGGGTGTCGCCGCCGTCCTCGGCGATCTCCACCACGCCCTGCAGGATGTGGCAGAACTCGAAGCTCGCGCCCTTGATCGAGCGCGTCTCGCCCGGGGTCGCCTCCCAGACGCCGGTGCGCACCGTGCCGCCGCGCGACTCGTCCTGCGCCCAGGTCCTGAAGGAGGGATCGCCGGAGATCAGGCGCTCGGGCGGCGCCTTCGAGTCCCGGGGCGCGCCGGCCGGCGCAGTGTCGATGGTGGTGAGGAGCGACATGGGGAGATCCTCGAGACGACGAGACGGGTCAGTAGCCGCGCGTGCGGTCGACGAGCCCGATCGGATCGAGCCCCGCCTCCAGGCGGCGGATGTTCGCGATCACCGCCCGCGCGGCCGTGACGGGCTGCGTGACGCTGGCGATATGCGGGGTGAGCAGCACCTTGGGATGCGCCCAGAGGGGATGGTCGGAGGGCAGCGGCTCGGGCTCGGTGACGTCGATCACCGCGCCGGAGAGCCGGCCGGCATCGAGGGCAGCGATCAGCGCCGCGGCGTCGAGCTGGCCGCCGCGCCCGGCATGGACGAGGCCCGCGCCCTCCGGCAAGGCCGCGAAGAGATCGGCGCCGAGGAGGCCCCGCGTCTCGGCCGTCAGCGGCAGCAGGCAGACCAGGATGTCGGTCCGGGCGAGGAAGCCGGGCAGCGCCTCCATGCCGTGGTGGCAGGCCGCGCCCGGGATCTCGCGCGGCGAACGGCTCCAGCCGGCGAGCGGGAAGCCGAAGGGCGCCAGGCGCTCCAGCGCGGCCCGGCCGAGCTCGCCGAGGCCGAGCACCCCGACGCGCCGCTCGGCAGCCTGGCGCGCCGGCCGCGCCCGCCACACCCGCCCGGCCTGCTGCGACAGGTAGCCGGGCAGGTCGCGATGGAGCGCGAGCACGCCGAGGGCGACGTATTCCTGCATCATGCGCACGATGCCCTCCTCGACCATCCGCACGACCTTCAGCTGCGGCGGGAGGGCGCTCAGGGGGAACTGGTCGATCCCGGCGCCGATGCAGAACAGCGCCTCGAGGCTGCGGAAGCGCTCCATCGCCTCCGGGGGGGTCCAGGTGATGAGGTAGCGGATCTCGGCCGGGTCGTACCGGTCGTCCGGGGTTACGAAGCGCAAGGTGGGCAGGTCGCGGGCGAAGGCCTCGGCGAAGATCCGGGCGCGTGCCGCGTCGGAGTTGAACAGGAAGGCCATGCGGCGCGCCCCGGTCGGTGAGGATGGCGGGACCATCGCCCGGTGCGGCCGGCAGGAAAGAGTGAAGCTGCGGCGGATCGCGGCAGATCGCGCCGTTGTCGCCCCCGCCCGCGGCGCAATGCGATGTGCCGATCGATCGCGTCACCGAGCCGAAGGCGCGGCTTGGCTCAGGCGCGCAGCCGCTCCGCGAGCCGCCCGATCAGAGCGAGGCAGGCGGCGAGTTCGCCCCTCTCGACATACTCGTTCGGCCGGTGCGCGCGGGCGATGTCGCCGGGGCCGCAGATGATCGCGTCGATGCCGGCCGCCTGGTAGAGGCCCGCCTCGGTGCCGTAGCTCACCGCGGCGAGAGGCTCCTCGCCGGTGAGGTCGCGCAGCAGCGCCGCGAGGGGCGCCCCGGCCGGGAGCGCGAGCGCCGGATAGGCACTCAGGTCTTCCCACAGGGTCTCGACGCCCCGCGCCGCGACGGCCGCGAGGGCGTCCCGCAGGGGCGCGAGCAGCGAATCCGGGGCGACCCCCGCGATCGCCCGCGCCTCGACCTCGATCGTGCAGAGGTCCGGAATGACGTTGAGCGCCTCCCCGCCGCCGATCCGGCCAACCTGCAGCGAGGAAGTGGGCGGGTCAAAGGCCGGGTCGACGGGGCCCCGCGCCAGGGCCTCGGCCTGCCGGACGGCCGCATCGAGCACCGGCGCCATGGCGTGGATGGCGTTGAGACCGAGATCCGGCCGCGAGGAATGCCCGGCGCGACCGCGCACGGTGATCCGCGCGGCCGCCTTGCCCTTGTGGGCCAGGATGGCGCGCAGGCCGCTCGGCTCGCCGACGATGCAGCCCTCGGCAGGGGCGACGAGGCCGGGCAGGGCGGCGATGAGGTGCGGCACGCCGCGGCAGCCGGCCTCCTCGTCGTACGAGAGGGCGAGGTGGAGCGGACGGGCCAGGGTCAGCGCGGCCAGGGACGGGAGCGCCGCGAGCGCGCAGGCGAGAAAGCCCTTCATGTCGCTGGTGCCGCGGCCGTAGAGCCGCTCCCCGTCCGGCCGCAGCGCGAAGGGATCCGACACCCAGCCCGCCTCGCCCGCCGGCACCACGTCCATGTGGGCCGACAGGATGAAGCCCGGAACGTCGGCGGGCCCGAGGGTGACGAGGAGGTTCGTCCGGTCGCCCTCCGGACCGGGCACGGCGGTGACCTGGGCGCCGACGCTCTCCGCGTAGGTGCGGATCCACCCCGCGATCGGCCCGTTCGGCTGCCCGACCACGGACGGGAAGGCGACGAGGCGGGCAAGGATCTCCTCCGGACTCATCGGGTCGTGCATCGTCGCCCCCCCGGAAACGCCGCCGCCGGCGCCGGTCTCGTCAAGCATACGCCCGCCGCGTGGGGCGATGGGCTGGAAACGGGCGGCGATTCGGTGGAAAGTTCTGCGAAAAGCCGCTTCCCCGGCGCTTGAAGCCGCGCGGAAAGGTCCACATTCGGTACGGATGTCAGCGCGCACCAGGGCAGGTGCGGCAGGGGCGGGGCCGCGGGTGGAGCAGACCGACACGCTTCGGATCGAGACCTTCGCACTCACGGCGCTCGACATCGCGTCGGTCGACCTCGCTTCCCTGCACGCCCTCTCCATCGCGGTGCGCTGGCCGCACCGGGCCGAGGATTGGCAGATGCTCCTCGAGACGGGGCGCGGGGTCGCGGCCCAGGACGAGATCGGCCGGATCGTCGGGACGGCGATGTGGTTTCCCTCGTCCGAGGCCTTCGCGACGGTCGGGATGGTCATCACCGCGCCGCGGCTGCAGGCGCAGGGTGCGGGACGCTGGCTGATGGAGCAGGTCTTCGCGGCGACGGGCGACCGCGCGCTCGGCCTCAACGCGACGCGCGCGGCGCACCGGCTCTACCGCTCGCTCGGCTTCGTCGACGAGGCGACGGTCTACCAGTGCAACGGCATCGCGGTGCGTCCGGACGACCACCCGTCGCCGCCCGGCGCCACGCTGCGCGCGGCCGGGGCCGGCGATCGCGACGCGCTGATCGCCCTCGACGCGGCGGCGTTCGGGACTCCGCGCGGCGCGCTGCTGGGACGGCTCCTGGCGGATTCGACGGGGACCGTGCTGCTGCGCGACGGCCGGATCGCCGCCTTCGCGCTCTGCCGGCCCTTCGGGCGGGGCCACGTGATCGGGCCGCTCGTCGCCTCCTGCGACGCGGACGCGATCGCGGTGGCCCGGCCGCAGGTCGCCGCCTTCGCCGGCCGCTTCCTGCGCGTGGACACCCGGGAGAGGTCGGGGGCCTTCGCGGCCTTCGTGCTGGGCTCCGGGATGCCGGTCTACGACACGGTGACGACGATGGCGCGCGGCCGGTCCTGGCTCGCGCGGGCGGGAGGCGCGGCGGGATCGCCTGCGCGGACCTACGCCCTGGCGAGCCAGGCACTCGGCTGAGGCCGGCATCCGCCCCGGCGCCTGGCCGGCGCGGAGGAGCCGCGCGCCACCACGAACACCCGTCCGTCGACGCCGGTGGCGTTGCGGGCTCCGGTGGAGACCACGCAGGAGTCATGTCCCATGTCCGACACCCCGAGCCTTGAGCCCTGGCAATGGAGCGAGCCGCATTGGCGCAAGCTCGTCGATCAGGTGCGGGCGGGCCGCCGCTACCGGCCCGCGTCCTGGACGGGCGGGGCGCGGTGCGCCGTCGCGCTCTCCTTCGACTCGGACCACGAGACCAACGAGCTGCGCGAGGGCGGCAAGTCGATCGGCCGGATGTCCTGGGGCCAGTTCGGCAACCGGGTCGGCGTGCCGCGGGTCGAGGCGCTGCTGGCGCGCCACGACATCAGGGCGACGTTCTACGTCCCGGCGGTCGTGGCGCTGCTCTATCCCGACGAGCAGCGCCGCCTCGTGGCGCAGGGCCACGAGATCGGCATCCACGGCTGGATCCACGAGTTGAACTCGATCCTCCCCGGTGAGGCCGAGCGCGACCTGATGCTGCGCTCGGCGGACGCGCTGGAGACGATCACCGGCGTGCGCCCCGTCGGCCTGCGCACGCCCTCCTGGGATTTCAGCCCCAGCACCCTGGCGATCGAGAAGGAGATGGGCCTCGCCTACGATTCCTCGCTCATGGCCGACGAGGATTGCTACGAGTTGCTGCTGCACGGCGAGCCGACCGGGATCGTGGAGCTGCCGGTGGAGTGGGTGCGCGACGACGCGGTGTACTTCATGATGCACCGCTTCCAGTCGCTGCGGCCCTACACGCCGCCGGGCGACGTGCTGGAGATCTTCCGGCGCGAGTTCGATGCCGCCTACGACGAGGGCGGCCTGTTCCAGCTCACGATGCACCCGCACATCATCGGCTACCGCTCGCGGATCTGGATCCTGGACGAGATCATCCGCCACGCGAAGGCCAAGGGCGACGTCTGGTTCGCCACCCACGCGGAGATCGCCGCCTACGCCAAGGCGAAAGGCTGAGGATCCGGCGCGCCGCTGACCCCCGCCTCGCGGGGGATTCGGCGGCGCGCACCCGCCCCTGCCGCCGCGGGCGGCATCTGCCCGGTCCCGCGCTCATGAAATGAGCTTTACGCTCACCTGCGCCGATGCAATGATCATTGCAGAACACGCCGTGCCAGCGGCGCGCCCGAAAGATGCGGGCGCCCGCCGTCCGAAGGAGCGCCCCCGTGTCCAGCCTCGCTCCCGTCGCGATCGTCACCGGCGGCGCCCGCGGCATCGGCCTCGCGACCGCCCTGGCGCTCGCCGACAAGGGCTACCGGATCGCCCTCTCCGACCTCGAAGGCCCGACCCTCGACGCGGCCGCGGCGCGCCTCTCCGCCGGCGGGATCGAGGTGCTGGCGCTGCCCGGCGACGTCGGCGCCTTCGCGCTGGTCGGCCGGCACACCGAGACCTGCCTGTCCCGCTTCGGCCGGATCGACGTGCTGGTGAACAATGCCGGCATCTCCCAGCCCAAGAGCCTGGTGGAGATCTCCGAGGAGGAGTGGGACCGCACCATCGCGGTCAACCTCAAGGGCTGCTTCAACTGGTGCAAGAGCGTGGCACCTGCGATGCTGGCGGCCGGGCGCGGGCGCATCGTCAACGTCTCGTCGGTCAGCGCCAACACGGGCGGCGCGCGCTCGGCGGTGAGCAAGTTCGCCTACTGCACCGCCAAGGCCGGCATCCTGGGCATGACCCGGGCGCTGGCCAAGGAACTCGCCCCGCAGGTGAGCGTGAATGCGGTCTGCCCGGGATCGATCGAGACGGCGCTCACCGAGCGCCTGATCGCGGCGAACCGCGAGGCGATCCTCGGCACCATCCCGCTCGGCCGCATCGGCACGCCGGAGGACGTCGCCGTCGTGATCGCGTTCCTCGCCACCGTCGAGCCGAACTACCTCACCGGGGAGATCATCGATGTCGACGGCGGTCAGTGGATTAACTGACGCCCCGGTCGAGGCCGCCCCGCCCCGCCGCGCCGGGGGGCGGCAGGCCCTCGGCCTCGGCCTGCTGCTCGGGCCCGGCCTCGTCATCCTGGCGGCGGGGCTGCTCTGGCCCTTCCTGGCCATGCTCCAGGTCTCGGTCCAGGACCGCTTCCCCGACCCGACCGGCTACACGCTCGACCACTACCGCGCGGTCCTCACCGACCCGTACTACCTGCGCATCATCGGGCGCACCTTCCTGCTCGCCGGGGTGGTCACGCTGATCACGGCGGTGCTGGGCTATCCCGTCGCGTGGTTCCTCGCGCGCTCGACCTCGCGGCGCAAGCACCTCGTCTTCCTGGGGATCATCGCGCCGCTCCTCGTCAGCATCATCGTGCGCACGCTCGGCTGGACCATCATCCTGGGCAACGAGGGGCTGGTGAACGCCGTCCTGCGCGGCCTCGGACTGGTCGACGAGCCGCTGAAGCTGATGCAGGGCTTCTGGAGCGTGGTGCTGGGGATGGTCCACATCCTCCTGCCCTTCATGATCCTCTCGGTCGCCGCCGTGGTCGGCAAGATCGACCGCGGCTGCCTGGAGGCCGCGACGGTGCTCGGCGCCGATCCCCTGCGCAGCTTCCTGAAGGTGGCCCTGCCGCTCTCGGTCCAGGGCATCGCCTCGGGCTCGGTGATCGTGTTCTGCCTGACGGTCGGCGCCTTCGTTACCCCGGTGATGCTCGGGCGCGGGCAGGTCACGGTGCTCGCCGTCACGATCCAGGAGCAGATGGTGGTGCTGGTCGACTGGCCGACCGGGGCGGCCGCCGCGATGATCCTCACCCTCGGGACGCTCCTGGTGCTCGCCGCCTACGGCCTGTTCCTGCGCCGCCACTCCCGCCGCTGAGGACGCCCCATGACCGAGTCCGACAGCCTCGCCGTCCCGCCCCTCCGCACCGCCCCCCTCGGCGAGCGGGCGCTCGCCGCCTATGTCGGGCTCGTCCTGCTGTTCCTGGCCCTGCCGGTGCTGATCGTGGTGCCGCTCGCCTTCAGCACCGACGTCTCGCTCACCTTCCCGCCGCGCGGCTTCTCCCTGCGCTGGTTCGCCAACATCTGGGCGCGGCCGGAATTCCTCGACGCGTTCCGGCTAAGCGCGGAGGTGGCCGTGATGGCGACCGCGTTCTCGCTCGCGGCCGGGGTGCCCGCCGCCATCGCCTTCGTGCGCTACCGCTTCCCGGGACGCGACGCCCTGCTGATGCTGTTCATGACCCCGCTGGTCTTCCCGGCGATCGTGCTCGCCGCGGCGCTCGCCCTGGTGATGACGCCGCTCGGGCTCCTGCGCAACGTCTGGGGCCTCGTGCTCGCCCACGTGGTGCTGACGCTGCCCTACATCCTGCGCACCGCGGTCGCGACGCTCACCGAGATCGACCGCAGCTACCAGGAGGCCGCCCACACTCTCGGGGCCGACCGCTGGCAGGCCTTCCGGCACGTGACGCTGCCGATGCTGCGGCCGGGCCTCATCGCCGGGGCGACCTTCGCGCTGATCATCTCCTTCGACGAGTTCACGGTGTCGATGTTCCTGGTCGGCCCCGGCGTCACCACGCTGCCGATCGAGATGTACAATTACAGCGAGTTCACCCTCGACCCGACGCTCGCCGCGATCTCGACGGTGCTGCTCGGCCTGACCTCGATCGCCATCCTGGTCATCGAGCGGCTGGTCGGGCTCGGCCGGCAGTTCGGCGGCTGACCATCCTCGACACACACAAGGACGAGAGATCTCCCCTTGGCTTCCTCCCCTTTTCCGGACGACTGCAGCGATAGCGGAAGGAGATCCGGAAACCAGCATGAGACGTCGCGAGGCGTCCGTGTGTCAGCAACGGTCCCGGCATTCGGGGCCGCTTCGCGGCGAGTCCTTGCGCTGGTTTCCGGATCTCCTTCCGCTGACGCTGCTCTCGTCTGGAAAAGGGGGGGAAGACTCGCGGGAGTTTCAAATCCCTCAACTGACCGCGTCTGACGCCGTACCCCCCCTCCTCTCACCCGGGATGACCCCCATGGCCGAGACCGACGACCTCCTTGCCGCCTTCGCGGGCCACCCCCACCGCCGCGGGCTCCTGAAGGGGCTGGTGGCGGCGGGCGCCGGGGGCGCCTCGCTCCTGTCCTTCGCCGAGGCCCTGGCCCAGGCGCCGGCCGAGGAGGTCGCCAAGCTGGTGATCCTGTCCCAGCCCGGCATCGTCCCGGACATCCTGCGGGACGCGACGCTGCCGGCCTTCCGCAAGGAGCACCCGAAGACCGAGGTGACTTTCGAGGTCGGCTCCAACGCGGTCGCCTACCCGAAGATGCTGGCCCAGCGCGGCAACCCGGTGGTGAGCGGCGGCATGGTCAACGACCTGTTCGCCCAGCGCGGCCTCAACGACAAGATGTGGGCGAAGTTCGACGCCGCGCTGGTGCCCAACGCTGCCGCCCTGCCGGCCGGCCTCTCCACGCCCGGCGGCTTCGGCATCCCGTTCCACCTGACGCCCTGGGGCATCATGTACAACCCGGACAAGGTCGAGGAGCCGAAATCCTGGACCGACCTCTGGAACCCCAAGTACAAGGGCCGGGTGTCGATGTGGGACGCCTACTACGACACCTACGTCATGGCGGCGGTGATCGCCGGCAAGGGGCCGAGCGTCGAGGAGGGCATCAAGGCCTGGGCGCCGCACAAGGAGAACATCGGCGCCTGGGTGAACTCGCCGACCGCCGAGGAGGACCTCGTCCATCGCGGCGAGGTCTGGCTCGCGCCGCACTGGGGCTCCTGGACCGCGATGGCGAAGTCCCAGGGCAAGAACGTCGCCTTCACCATCCCCAAGGAGGGGGCGGTGCAGTGGACCGGCCACATGCAGGTCTGCGCCGGCTTCTCCCCGGCGGTGAGCGCGCTCACCCAGCGCTACCTCAACACCTGGCTCTCCGACGAGTGCCAGCGCGCCTGGATCGAGCGGGGCTTCTACTCGCCCGCGAGCACCCGGGTGGCGGTGCCCGACGCGCTCAAGGGCAATCCGGCGATCCTCACCGCGGCGGACGCGGTGGCGAACCTGGTGCGGCCGGATTTCGTGAAGCTCGGCGCCGAGATGCCGCGGCTCAAGGCGCTGATCGACCGGACCCTGAAGGGCTGAGGCAGCGATGAGCAGCCCGATGGGCACCCTCGCTTCCGACGCGCGCGGCGTCGACCTGCGCTCCTTGCGCAAGTGGTACGGGCCGGTCCAGGCGGTCCGGGACGTGTCGCTGGCGATCCGCCCCGGCGAGATCGTGAGCCTCCTCGGCCCCTCCGGCTGCGGCAAGACCACGACGCTGCGGATGATCGCCGGGCTGGAGCGGCCCGACGCGGGAGAGATCCGCATCGGCGGCGAGCGCGTCGACGCCGTCGCGCCCTGGAAGCGCAACATCGGGATGGTGTTCCAGAACTACGCCCTGTTCCCGCACATGAGCGTGGCCGACAACGTCGCCTTCGGCCTCGCCATGCGGCGCGGGACCCGGGCGGAGATCGCCGCCAAGGTCGCGGCCGCGCTGGAGCAGGTGCACCTCGCCCACCTCGCCGACCGCTTCCCCTCGCAGCTCTCGGGCGGCCAGCGGCAGCGGGTGGCGCTCGCCCGCGCCATCGTGACGAGGCCGAGCGTGCTCCTCCTCGACGAGCCGCTCGCCGCCCTCGACCGCAAGCTGCGCGAGCAGATGCAGGTCGAGATCAAGGAGCTGCAGCGCGCGGTCGGCATCACCACGGTCTTCGTGACCCACGACCAGGAGGAGGCGCTCACGCTCTCCGACCGCATCGTGGTGATGGAAGCCGGGCGCGTGGTCCAGACCGGCACGCCGGCCGAGGTCTACGAGCGGCCCCGCAGCCGCTTCGTCTCCGACTTCATCGGCTTCACCAACGCGGTGCAGGGCCGGGTCGAGGCGGTGGAGGGCGGCACCGCCACGGTGGCGTTGCGCTCCGGGCAGACCCTGCTGCGGGTGCAAGCGGAGCCGGACCTCGCCGCGTCCCAGGCCGTGGACCTCGTGGTCCGGCCCGAGAAGGTCGAGTTCAACCCGCCCGACGGAGGCCGGCCCGGGCGCATCCTGGTGCCCGGCACCCTGCGCCACAGCGTCTACACGGGGGCGGTCACCTATCACCACGTCGAGATCGGCGGGGGCGAGACCCTGATCGCCATGACGGCGAACGGCGAGGCGCCGGGGGCCGCGCCGGCGCTCGGCAGCGCCGTCACCCTGGGGTTGCGCCCCGACACGCTGCTGGTCTTTCCCCGACCCGCCTGAGGAAGGATCCGCCGACCATGACGCTGAACGACCGCGAGCGCGCGGTGCTCGCCTGGCTCTCGGCCCGGCACGACGCGATGCTGGACCTGCTCGCCGAGATCGTCGCCATCGACAGCGGCAGCGCCGACAAGGCCGGCATCGACCGGGTCGGGGCAGTCCTGCGCCGCCGCCTCGCGGAGGCCGGGATCGCCGCGCGGGTGATCCCCCACGCCGGACACGGCGACAACCTGATCGCCGAACTGCCCGGCGACGCACCCGGCGCCCACGCCCTGCTGCTCGGGCACATGGACACGGTGTTCCCGGCCGGCACCGTGGCGGCGCGCCCGTTCCGGATCGCCGAGGGGATCGCCACCGGGCCGGGCGTCGCCGACATGAAGGCGGGGCTGGTGATGAACCTGTTCGTCGCGCAGGCCTTCGCGGCGACGGGCGGCGCGCCGATGCCGCTCACCCTGCTCTGCACCGGCGACGAGGAGATCGCCTCGCCGGCCTCGCGGCCGGTGATCGAGGCGGCGGCCCGCGGCGCGGGGCTCGTCCTCAACGCCGAGCCGGGACGGGCCTCCGGCAACGTGGTGACGGGGCGCAAGGGGGCGCTGTTCCTGCGCGTCGCGATCGAGGGCAGGGCCGCCCATTCGGGCGTGGAGCCCGGCAAGGGCGCGAGCGCGATCGACGCCATGGCCCGCATGATTCTCGCCCTGCACGCGCTGCAGGACCTCGAAACCGGCACGACGGTGAATGTCGGGCTCGCCGCGGGCGGCGTCTCGGTCAACACCGTGGCGCCCCGGGCCGACTTCGAGGTGGACGTGCGCTTCCGCGACCACGCCGCGATGGGCGCCGTGCGCGCCGCGGTCGACGCGATCCTGGCGCGGGAGGAGCCGGCGGGCACCCGCGCCCGGGTGGTGCACGAAGGCAGCTTCCTGCCCCTCGTCGAGACCGACGCCAACCGCGCGCTGTTCGCGGATTACGCGGCCTGCGCCCGCGCGGTCGGGTTCGCGGTCGAGGGCGAGTTCACCGGCGGCTCGGCCGACAGCGGCTTCACCGCCTCGGTCGGCGCGCCGACCCTCTGCGCCACCGGTCCGGTCGGCGGCGGTGCCCACACGGCGGAGGAATATTGCCGGATCGACACGCTGGTGCCGCGGGCGCAGGCCGTCGCGCTGACGATCCTGCGCCGGGCCGCGCGGCCGTGATCGCCGCCGCCCCGGCCCGGCCGCCGGGCCTGCTGGAGCGCCTGGAGGCCGGGCAGGGGGCACTCACCGCCCGCGAGACCGAGATCGCCCGTTACCTGATCGCCCATTACCCGCAATCCTGCCTCGACAGCGCCTCGGCAATGGCGCGGGCGACGGGGGTGAGCGCCGCCACGGTGGTGCGGCTCTTCGCCAAGCTCGGCTACGCCCGGTTCCGGGACGTGCAGCGGGAGGTGCGCGACGCGGTCTCGCGCAAGCTTCATTCCCCAGCCGAGCGGGCCGGCCTGCCGGACGAGGCGGGATCGCTGGCCGAGATCGCCGCCCGCACCCTCGACACCGAGATCGCGAACATCTGCGCCACCTACGCGGGCCTCGCGCCGGGCGACATCGAGGCCGTGGTCGACCGGCTCTGCGCCGGGCGCGGCAAGATCTACGTGATCGGCGAGAAGAACAGCTATCCGGTCGCCTACTACATCCAGACCCACCTCAACTTCTGCCTGCCGGACGTGGTGCTGCTCGACACCGGCGAGGCCCGCATCGCCGACCGGCTGCTGTGGCTGACGCCGGACGATCTTTTGGTCGGGATCAGCATTCGGCGCTACTCGCCCAACACCACGCGGGCGGCGGCCCACCTGCGCGACCTCGGCGGCGACGTGATCGCGCTCACCGACAGCCCGCTCTCGCCGCTCTGCCCGCACGCCACCCACCGCCTGCTGATCGAGACCCGCAGCCAGTCGGTGTTCGATTCCTTCACGGCGGCGATCAGCCTCGCCGGCCTGATCGTCGGCGCCGTCGCCCGGCGGCGGCGCGAGGCGATGCTCGACACCTTGCGAAGGGGCGAGCGGTTGTACGCCACGTTCGGAACGTTCCTGGGGTAGGGGCGGTCGCGGCACGCCCGTGACCCTCCCCCCTCTGCGGGGGAGGGTGCCCCGCGGAGCGGGGCGGGAGAGGGGATCCACGTTTCAGGATAGATCGGAGCCGTCGTGAAGAGCGCTCCGTGAGTCAGCGTCGCGCCGGCCCCTCTCCCGGCTCGCTCCGCTCGCCACCCTCCCCCGCAGAGGGGGGAGGGTTCACGGCGCGCCGGCCCCCTCACGCCGCCGTCAGCTTCTCGATGCCGTAGATCCGGTCCGTGACCAGGAGCGCCACCACGGCGATCAGCATCTGCACGGTGCTCACCGCGGCGATCGAGGGGTCGAACTGGTTCTCCATGTAGCTCAGCATCACCACCGGCAGGGTGTTGGTGTTGGCGCTGCCGAAGAAGAACGACAGGGGCAGGTTGTCGAGGGAGGTCAGGATCGCGAACAGGCCGCCCGCGAAGATGCCGGGGCGCACCAGCGGCAGGGTCGTGTAGCGGAAGGTCTGCCAGCGGGTGGCGCCGAGCACCGCGGAGGCCTCCTCCAGGTCGGGCGGCAGGGAGCGGTAGACCGCCAGCACCGTGCGCGTCACGTAGGGGATGCCCGCCACCGTGTGGGCGATCAGCAGCGCGGCGAGCGACAGGCCGAGCGACAGGCTCGCCAGGAAGTAGAGCAGCGCGAGGCCGAGCACGATCGCCGGCACGGTGATCGGCGCCAGCAGCAGGGTCGCGATCAGCGCCGGCCAGGGCCCGCGGGCGCGGGCGAGCGCCAGGGCCGCCGGGACGCCGAGCAGCGCCGCCAGCACCGTGGAGCCGAGCGCCACCTCGATCGAGACAAGCAGGCCGTCGAGGAAGGGCTGGTACTCGAGGATCCGCCAGTACCAGCGCAGGGTGTAGCCCGGGATCGGGAAGGTGATGAACGAGGCCGAGGAGAACGACACCGCCACCACGGCGGCAATCGGCGCCACGATGAAGGCGAGGAACACCAGCACGTAGGCGCCGAGCGCCCAGGCGGCGAGGTTCGGCCGCCGGCGGCGGCGCGGCGGGGGGAGGGTGGTGTCCGGGCTCATGCCGCCACGCCCCGGCGGCGCAGGAACCGCGCCTGCAGCGCAAGGCAGATCAGCGCGACGAAGAGCAGGAGGTTGCCCATCGCGGCGGCGAAGCCCGTGTCCTGCGCGAGGTTGAACTGCTGGTAGATCAGCACGGAGAGCGTCGTCACCTTGCCACCGCCGAGCAGCAGCATGGTGAGGAAACTGCCGTTGGTGACGACGAAGACCAGGATGCAGCCGGTCGCCACCCCGTCGAGGCTGAGCGGCAGGGTGATGCGCAGGAAGGTGGTGAGCGGCCCGGCGCCGAGCACCCGCGAGGATTCCTCCAGTCGCCGGTCCACCTGCTGCAGCACCGCCACGATCGACAGCACCATGAACGGCACCAGCACGTGCACCAGCGCGACATAGACCGCGAGGGGGTCGTCCGCGAGGTTCGTCGGCCGCGCGATCAGGCCCCAGTCGTGGAGCGCGACCGTCACCAGCCCCTTGCGGGCGAGCAGCACCCGCCAGCCGAAGGTGCGCATGATGATCGAGGTCAGGAGCGGGGCGATCAGCAGGAAGACGATCGCGGTGTTCCAGCGCCCGGCGTAGCGCACCATGAAGTAGGCGACCGGGTAGCCGAGGATCAGGCTCGCCACCGTCGCGATCACCGCGACCTTGAGCGTCTCGGCCAGCACGCCCGCGTAGTAGGCGTCGCCGAGCAGCTTGGCGTAGAAGGCGAAGGGTCCGGCGGTGAGCGCCTCGCCGGTCGAGACGCTGCGCCAGACGTTGGTGCCGAGCGGGATGACGAAGAAGAAGCCGAGGAAGACCAGCACCGGCACGGTCCAGCTCGACCGCACCAGGCGGTAGGGCGCGCGCCGGCGGCGGGACGGGGCGGGATCGGCCAGGGTGGCCGGAGCGGTCTCGACCTCGGCGGTCACGGCGCGTCCTGCAGGATGATGGCCCCGTCCGCCGGCCAGGTCAGGCCGACGCGCCCGTCCGCCGGCACCTCCCGGCGGAACTGGCTGTAGGCGAAGACCGGCCCGGACTGGCCCGGCACCGCGAGTTCGTAGGCAAAGTAGCTGCCGCGGAAGACCACGTCCTGCACCCGCGCCGGGATCCCGCCCTCGGCGCCCGACCCGATCGCCAGGCGCTCGGGGCGGACCGCGAGCAGCACCCGGCGGCCCGCCGCCAGGGGCTCCTCGGAGCGCACGAGGCTGCGCCGCTCCCCGTCGAGGTCGAGGGAGATGGCCCAGTCCTGCGGCCCGGCCCGGTCCGCCACCGTGCCGGCGAAGATGTTGGCGGTGCCGAGGAACTCCGACACGAAGCGCGTGCGCGGGCGGTCGTAGACCTCGGTCGGCGGTCCGACCTGGACGATGCGGCCCTCCGCCATCACGGCGACCCGGTCGCTCATCGTCAGCGCCTCCTCCTGGTCGTGCGTGACGATGATCGAGGTGATGCCCAGCCGCCGCTGGATCTCCCGCAGCTCGAACTGCATGCGCTCGCGCAGGTTCTTGTCGAGGGCGCCCAGCGGCTCGTCGAGGAGCAGCACCGAGGGGTTGGTGACGAGCGAGCGGGCGAGGGCCACCCGCTGCTGCTGCCCGCCGGAGAGCTGGTGGATCTGCCTGTCCTCGTACTGGCCGAGCCGCACGAGGTCGAGCATCCGGCGCACCTGCGCCCGCCGCTCCGACGCCTTCACGCCGCGCATCTTCAACCCGTAGGCGACGTTCTCGGCCACGCTCATGTGCGGGAACAGGCTGTAGTTCTGAAAGACCATCCCGAGGCCGCGGCGGTTCGGCGGCAGGTCGGTGACGTCCTCGCCGCCGATCAGCACCTGGCCGGTATCGGGTGCCTCGAAGCCCGCGATGATCCGCAGCGTCGTGGTCTTGCCGCAGCCCGAGGGACCGAGCAGGGCGAGCATCTCGCCGCCGCCGATGGTCAGGCTCAGGGGCTTGAGCGCCTGCAGCGCCCCGAAGCTCTTGCTGATCTCGACGAGCCTCAGCGGTACGGCACTCGTCATCGGCGGCCCCTCCGGTCGATGCGCCTCGGCTCGAGGCCGCGCGGCCCGCCTCGGCGCATATTCACTAAAATGAATTCCGGGCGTCAAGGGATCGTAGCGCCGGACGGGTCCGGGGCGCCAGCCCGCTCACGAACATGTGGCGCCTCATTGATGCGCAGCGGGTGCCTTTGTGGGCAGATCGGGGATTTGCTGTCGAAAGCGGGTTGTGCGTCGGTTCACAATAGTGAATACCTGATCGTAGCGCAGGCCGAGCGAGGGAGCCGGTTCATGGATGCGGAACACGCGACGGACGGTGCCGGGTTCGTGAGCGGGTCCCCCGCGCCCGCGCGGGGGAGCGTCCGGCTCGGCGCCCTCGCGATCCTGGGGCTCCTCGGCGTCGGGATCCCGGGTCTCGGCAGCGGCGCCCGCGCGGCCGACCTCGTGGTCGGCGCCTTCGGGGGCATCTGGGAGCAGAGCCTGCGGCGCTGCGTGGTCGAGCCGTTCCAGAAGAAGACCGGCAAGAGCATCGACGTGGTGCTCGGCACGCCGATCCAGTGGCTGAACCAGATCGCCGCCAGCCCCGGCAAGCCGCCCCTCGACATCGTCTACAACCCGTCCGAGACGGCCTACGACGCGATCAACCGCGGCCTCGTCGAGCGCTTCACCCCGGACAAGGTGCCGAACATGGCCCAGCTCGGGCCGCGCTTCCAGGGCCTCGGCGACGGTTACGGCTCGCCGCACAATTACGGCGGCATGGGCCTGATCTACAACACCGAGACGGTGACCGACCCGCCCACGGACTGGAAGTCCTTCGTGGAGGGCACCATCGCCGGCAAGTGGAAGGCCGCGATCCCGAACATCAACTACCCGAGTGGCGGCCTGACCGTCTCGGTCTGGAGCCTCGCCAAGCTGTACGGCGGCGGCATCGACGACATCAAGCCGGGCATCGACGCGGTCAAGCGGATGCAGGCGAGCGGCAATCTCAGCCTCTGGGTCGACCCCAACGGCGTCCTCAACGGGCTGAAGAGCGGCGACATCGACCTGGCGATGTACTGGGACGGCCGCGCCTGGGCCTTCATCGACGACAAGAACCCGCAGTACAAGTACGTCACGCCCGATCCCGGCGTCATCGTCGGCCTGACCTGGATCCAGAAGATCAAGAACAGCAGCGACCTCGGTTACGCCTTCGCCGACATGGCGCTCAGCGTCGAGGCGCAGTCCTGCTTCGGCAGCGCGATCCGGTACGGCATCGTCAACAAGAACGCCACGTTCGATCCCAAGATCGCGCACGAGATCACGCCGCCCGACCGGCTGATCTTCCCACCCTACCAGGAGATCCCGCCGCGGCAGGCGAAGTGGGTCGAGACCTGGAACAAGGAGGTCGGGCGCTAGAGCATTTTCCGACGAAGTGGATCCCGGTTCGTCGTAGAAAATGCGTAAACATCAAAGACCTAGAGCCGCATCCGATTGCAACGCGATCGGATGCGGCTCTAGGGGCGGCATTGGTTCGCTCCTCCCCCCTTTTCCGGACGACTGCAGCGAGAGCGGAAGGAGATCCGGAAACCAGCACAGGACTCCGCGAAGCGACTGCTTTTCGGCAACGGCGCTGGCATTCGAAGCCGCTTCGCGGCGAGTCCTTTCGCTGGTTCCCGGATCTCCTTCCGCTGACGCTGCAGTCGTCCGGGAAAGGGCGGAGCCGGCAGGCATAGTCACGCATCGACGAGGCCGGGCCCCCGCCCGGCCGGGAGGCAAGGGCATGGGTTATCGGGTCGGCGTGGACATCGGCGGGTCCTTCACGGACTTCGCGCTGTTCGACGAGGCGACGCAGAGCCTCAGGAGCCTGAAGGTGTTCTCGCGCCCCGACGAGCCGGGGGCGGAGGTCATCGCCGGCATCACGCTGGCGGGTGAGCGCTACGGCATCGGCCCGGACGACATCGCCTACTTCACGCACGGCACCACGGTCGGGATCAACACCGTGATCCAGCGCAAGGGCCTGCGGCTGGCGCTGTTCACCACCGAGCATTTCCGCGACGTGCTGGAGATCGCCCGGCTCAAGATCCCGGACATGTACAACCTGCTCTCGAAGCGTCCGGCGCCGCTGATCCCCCGCGACCGCGTCTTCGGCGTCGCCGGCCGCCTCGACGCCGAGGGTCACGAACTCGCGCCCCTCGACCCCGGCAGCCTCGCCCGGGCCGTCGAGGGCGCGCGGGCGGCCGGCGCCGAGGGCATCGTCGTCTCGTTCCTCCACGCCTACCGCAATCCCGCCCACGAGACGGCCGCCAAGGCGATGATCGAGGGCCTCGCCCCCGGCCTGCCGGTCTTCCTGTCGAGCGAGACCTGGCCGATCATCCGCGAGTACGAGCGCACGATCACGGCGGCGATCGGCGCCTACGTGCAGCCCCGCGTCGCGCACTACCTCGGCTCGCTCCAGGCGGCGCTCAAATCGATCGGGGTCGCGCCCGAGCCGCGGCTGACCAAGTCCAACGGCGGCATCATGACCGCCGAGCAGGGCAAGAGCGCGTGCGTGCAGATGATCCTCTCGGGGACCGCCTCGGGGGTGATCGGCGCGGCCTACGTGGCCGAGACCTGCGGCATCGCCCGCTGCATGAGCCTCGACATCGGCGGGACCTCGGCCGACGTGGCGATCATCGTCGACGGGCAGCCGCAATACGGCACCGGCGAGCAGATCGGCGACTTCCAGATCCACATCCCGTCGGTCTCGGTCTCGTCGATCGGGGAGGGCGGCGGCTCGATCGCCTGGATCGACGGCCAGGGCGTGCTCAAGGTCGGGCCGGAGAGCGCCGGCTCGCGGCCGGGTCCGGCCTGCTACGGTCGCGGCGGCACCAGGGCGACGATCACCGACGCCTTCGCGGCGCTGGGCCTCGTCGGCCTCGCGGAGATCGGCTACGCCGCCGTGACGATCGACCGCGACAAGGCCCGCGCCGTCATCGGCGACCTCGCCCGGCCGCTCGGCCGCAGCATCGAGGAGACCGCCGAGGCGATCATCCGCATCGCGGTGTCGGGCATGTACACGGATGTCAGCGCGCTGGTGTCCCGCTTCGGCATCGACCCGCGGGAATTCTCCTGCCTCGCCTTCGGCGGCGCCGGGCCGATGATGGCCTGCTTCCTCGCCCGCGAACTCGGCATGCGCGAGGTGGTGGTGCCCCTGACGCCCGGGGTGCTGAGCGCGCTCGGCGGGCTGATCGCCGACCTGAAGAACGACTTCATCAAGACCCTCTACGCCGACCTCACCCCGGATCTCGCGCCGGCCCTGCGCGAGGCCTACGCGGCGCTGAAGGCGAGTGCCCTCTCCTGGCTGCACCACGACCAGGGCTACGACGGCCCCGCGGCGCTCGCCTGCTCGGCGGAGCTGCGCTACCGCGGCCAGTCCTTCGAGATCGACACGCCCGTCGACGCGGCGAGCGCCGAGGCGGGGGACGTCGCGGCGATCGCCCGCGCCTTCCACGCCGAGCACGAGCGGGTCTATGGGCACGCCGACCCCCACGCCGCCCTGCAGGTGATCTCGCTGCGCCTCGTGGTCAGCGGCCGCACCGCCAAGCCGGAGCTGCCGCGCCACGACCTCGTGGAGGGACCGGCCCCGCTCGTGCGCACGGCGCGCGCCTTCCTCGACGGCGCCGAGCGCGAGGTCGCGGTCTACCGCCGGGAGGACCTGAGGCCCGGCCAGACCTTCGCGGGCCCGGCCATCGTCACCCAGGACGATTGCACCACCGTCGTGCCGCCCGGCCTGCACGCCCGGGTCGACGCCCACGCCAACCTGCGCATCACCCCGGAGGCCGCCCGGTGACGCTCGACAGCACGAACCTCCAGGTCCTCGCCAATTACTGCGCGGCGGCGGCCGAGAGCATGGGCTGGACGCTCATGCGCACCGCCCACTCGACCTTCGTCAAGGAGACCGAGGACTTCTCCTGCCAGGTGCTGACGCCGGAGGGCCTGACGGTCGCCTCCCCGAAGACCTTCGGGGCGACGTGGTACACCGGCCTCGATTACGGCGAGGTGATCCCGCTCTTCGACTACCGCGAGGGCGATATCTGCCTCACCAGCGACCCCTACGCGGGCTACGTCGCCACCCACACGCCCGACGTGCACATCTGGAAGCCGGTCTTCCGCGACGGCGAGGTCGTCTGCTTCGTCGGCTGCCACATCCACAACACCGATGTCGGCGGCGCCGTGCCGGCGACCCTGTCGCGCAGCCTGACCGAGATCCACCAGGAGGGCCTGCGCATCCCGCCGATGCGCCTCATGCGCGACGGCGTCATGAACCAGGACCTGCTGCGGCTGATCGCCAACAACGTGCGGCTGCCCGAGCAGAACTGGGGCGACCTCAACGCCCAGATCGCCTGCGTCAACGTCGGTGAGCGCAAGGTCCACGAGATCATCGACCGCTTCGGCAAGGACGGGTTCCGCAGCGGGCTCGACGGCCTGCTCGACTACGCGGAGAACCAGGCGCGGGCGGTGATCGCCAAGATCCCGGACGGCGATTACTTCTTCGCCGACTACGCCGACGAGGACCAAGCGGGCGGCTACCCGGTGCGCGTCGCCGTGACGCTGAAGGTCCACGGCGACACCCTGACGGTGGACTTCACCGGCAGCGACCCGCAGCTCGCCTCCTCGCTCAACGTGCCGACCGGCGGCAAGGAGCGGCACGCGCTCGCGATGGTCGGGGTGGTCTACGCCCTCTACGCGCAAGACCGCACCGCGATGCTCAACGCGGGCTTCGTGCGGCCGGCGCGGGCGATCCTGCCCGAGGGCTCGGTGATGAACGCCGTGATGCCGGCGGCGGTCGGCATGCGCAGCCTGATGTGCAACCTCGCCCAGACGGTGGTGCTCGGCGCCTTCTGCCGCGCGCTTCCGGACCGCATGCCGGCCTCGCCGGGCAGCGGCATGAGCCTGATGAACGTCAAGACCTCGACCCGCACGGGGCGCTCGGTCATGGCCTCGATCGGCCCGGTCGGCGGGGGCGGGGGCGGCAGCCCCGGGGCGGACGGCGCCGAGGGCTGCGGCGCCAACATGTCCTACCTCAAGAACACGCCGGTCGAGATCAACGAGGCCGAGGTGCCGGTGCGGATCCTGCGCTACGGGCTGGTGCCGGATTCCGGCGGCCCCGGGCGGCACCGCGGCGGCACGGCGCTCGAGATGGAGTTCCAGCTCTTTTCCCCGCAATCCATGGTGACGGCGCGCAACCGCGACCGCTCGGTCTTCTCGGCCTGGGGCCTGCGGGGCGGCCTCTCCGGCGCGCCGTCGCGCTTCGCCAAGAACCCCGGGACCGCGTCCTGCGTCGAGCTCGGCTCGACCGACATCGTGCCCTGCGATCCGGGCGACGTGATCCTGATCCAGGGCCCCGGTGCCGGGGGCTACGGCGACCCGCTGGAGCGGCCCGAGGAGGCGGTGATCGCCGATGTGCGGCGGGGCTTCGTCTCGGCCGCCCGGGCGCGGGAGGATTACGGAATCGTGCTCGGGCCCGACCTCGCCCTCGACGAACCCGCCACCGCCCGGCTGCGGGGCGAGATGGCCCGCCGCCGCACCTCCGCGGAGTTCGGCCACGGGCCGGGTCGGGTCGCGTTCGAGCGGGTCTGGAGCCTCGAGCGCTACGACGCCCTGACCCGGATCCTGGCCGCCGTCCCGGTCACGTGGCGCTTCTTCGTCAAGCACCAGGTCTTCGGCGCGCTCAAGGGCCGCGAGGCGCCCCCCGGCGGCGGGGCGCGGGACGTGGAGGCCGCCTACGAGGCGCTCTGCGACCGCTTCGGCGACCTGCCGCGGCTCGCCCAGATCTGCGCCCCGTCGCTCGCGGCCGAGTAGGAGGAGACGATGTCCGGCAGCCTGCTGTTCCGCGAGTTCCGCCTGCGCGACGTGACCTTCCCCAACCGGGTCGTGATCGCGCCGATGCAGATGTACAAGGCGCGGCCGGACGGGCGCGCCACCGACTGGCACTTCCAGCACCTCGCCAAGTACGCGGTGGGCGGCGCCGGCACGGTGATGACCGAGGCGCTGATCGTCGATCCGGTCGGGCGCAACACCTACGGCGACCTCGGCATCTGGTCGGACGACCAGATCCCGCCCCTCGCCCGCATCGCCGCCTTCGTGCAGGAGCAGGGCAGCCTCGCGGCGGCCCAGCTCCACCATGCCGGCCCGAAATCCTCCCGCCAGCGCCCCTGGGAGGGCCTCGGCCCCCTCGGTGAGGCCGAGGCCGCCCGGGGCGAGGCCCCCTGGCAGCCGGTCGCGGCCTCGGACGGCCGCAGCGTCACCGGCTGGCACCAGCCGCGGGCGATGACGGTCGACGAGATCGCCCGCCTCGTGGACGATTACGGACGCGCCGCGGCGCGGGTGGAGCGCGCCGGGTTCGACGTCCTCGATATCCACGCGGCCCACGGCTACCTGATCCACTCCTTCCTCTCGCCGGTCTCGAACACCCGCGAGGATTCCTACGGCGGCGACCGCGCCGGCCGGATGCGCTTCGCCCTCGAAGTCGCCGAGAGCGTGCGGGCGCACTGGCCCTCGGGCAAGCCGCTCCTGTTCCGGATCTCCTGCGTCGACTGGCGCCCGGACCTCGACACCCGCAGCGACGGCTGGACCATCGCCGACAGCATCGTGCTCGCCCGGGAACTCGCCGCGCGCGGCGTCGACGTGATCGACTGCTCGTCAGGCGGCATCCGGGCCGAGAACTCGATGATGGACTACGCCAAGACGCGCACCAAACTGCAGCGCGGGCATCAAGTGCCCTACGCGGAGGCGATCCGGCGCGAGACCGGCATCCCGACCATGGCGGTGGGGGTGATCCTCGACGGGCCTCAGGCCGAGGCCATCCTGCAGGCCGGCCAGGCCGACCTCATCGCCATCGGCCGCGAGGCCCTGACCGATCCGCACTGGGCGCTTCACGCCGCCCAGGCGCTCGGGACCGATCCCGACTGGCAGCGCTGGCCGCCCTCCTACGGGTGGTGGCTCGAACTGCGCGACCGCATCGGCGTCGCCGGCTGAGACGGGGAGGGGGCCGCATGGACATCCGCCTCGACGGGCGCGTGGTGCTGGTGACCGGCGCCGCGCAGGGGATCGGCCGCGCCCTCGCGCAGGCCTTCCGGGACGCGGGCGCGCGGGTGCGCCTGACCGACCTCGACCGCGACGGCGTCGCGGCGGCGGGACGGGACCTCGGCGCGCCGGCCCATGCCGGCGACCTCTCGGACCGGGCCGTGGCGCACGGGCTCGTGCGCGACATCCTTGCCGAGGAGGGCCGCCTCGACGTGCTGGCGCTCGCCGCCGGCGGCGTGCGGGGCCAGGCCGGGCGGCCGATCGAGGAGATCACCGAGGAGGCGTGGCGGGCGCTGTTCCAGGCCAATGTCGACGCGGCCTTCTGGGTCGCGCAGGCCGCGTCCCCGCACCTGCGCGAGGCCGGCTGGGGCCGGATCGTCGCCATCGCGTCCGGGGCGGGATTGCGGCCGAGCCTCACCGGCATCCAGGCCTACGCGGCGGCCAAGCACGCCCTCGTCGGCGTGGTGCGCCAGCTCTCCTGGGAACTCGGACCCCACGGCACCACCGTGAACGCGGTGGCGCCCGGCCTGATCCTGACCAATCCGGCCACCCACGCCCAGTGGGAGGGCTACGGCGAGGCCGGGCGCCAGCGGGTGCTCGACTCCCTCCACACCCGCCGCCTGGGCCGGGCCGAGGACATCGCCGCCGCGGCTCTGTTCCTGGCCAGCGAGCAGGCGGGCTGGATCACCGGGCAGGTCCTGGCGGTCGACGGCGGACGGCTCTGAACGGATGAGCGACGGGAGGACGCGATGAGCGAGCGCGACGCCTATTGGTGGCAGGCCGCCCCCCTGCCGGTGCTGCCGGAGCGGCCGGTCGCCCCGTCCTGCGACGTGGTGGTGGTCGGCGCGGGCTACACGGGCCTGAGCGCCGCGATCACGCTGGCGCGGGCCGGCCGCTCGGTCCAGGTCTTCGACCGCCAGCACCCGGGGGAGGGCGCCTCGACCCGCAACGGGGGCATCACCAGCGGCAACCTGCGCCTGAGCCGGGCCGAGATGGTCCGCCGCTTCGGGGAGGCGCGGGCCGACGCGGTGCTGGCCGAGGCCAAGGCCGCGCGCGAGGACCTCTACGCCTTCATCGCGCGCGAGGGCATCGACTGCGACTTCCGGCTCACCGGGCGCTTCGCCGGGGCGGCCTCGCCGGACGATTACGAGGGTCTCGCCCGCGAGGCCGAGCACCTCAACCGCCGCCTCGGCATCGAGGCGCACGCGGTCTCGCGCGCCGAGCAGCGGAGCTACATCGGCACGGATTTCTACCACGGCGGCAACGTCCGCATGGATATCGGCGGCCTGCATCCGGCGAAGTTCCACGCCGGGATGCTGCGGCTGGCGCTCGCCGCCGGGGCCACGATCCACGGGAGGACCGCGGTGCTCGGCATCCGGCCGGAGGGCGGCGGCTACGAGGTGACGACGGCGCGGGGCACGGTCCGGGCCGCCCACGTCATCGTGGGCACCAACGGCTACACCGACACGGCGGACCGCTGGCTGCGGCGGCGGCTCGTCCCGGTGCGCAGCCGCATCATCGCGACCGCGCCGCTCTCGCCGAACCTGATGGGCGAGTTGATGCCGCCGCGGATGATGTACACGGAGACCCGCCGGCTGCACTACTACTACCGGCCCTCGCCGGACGGCACCCGGATCCTGTTCGGCGGCCGGGACGGCACCGTGGCGGGCGACCCGGACTGGCCGACCGCCAACCTGCGCCGGGCGCTCGCCGACATCTTCCCGACCCTCGACGGCATCGACATCGCGCAGAGCTGGTTCGGCTACGTCGCGATGAACCGCGACATGATCCCCCGCATCTTCTCCCGGCGGGGGGTGCGCTACGCGGCGGGCTATTGCGGCTCGGGCGTGGTCTGGGCGCGTTGGGCCGGCCAGAAGGCGGCCCTCCAGGTTCTGGGCGACCAGGCCGGCGTCTCGGCGCTCGACTTCCGGGCGCCGGGCTTCGTGCCGCTGATGAACGGCAAGGCGTGGTTCATGCCGGGCGTCTTCGCGTGGCTGAGCCTCCAGGACCGGCTCGCCGCCCGGCGGACGGCCCGGCGGGCCTGACGCAGGGTTGATCCGGCGAACGCCGTGAGTGAAGGACGGGCACGAGCTCCGGAGAGTGACGCGATGGATCCGACGACGCCCGAGCCGCTGGGTCTGCAGGACGTGCTCGACACCAGCCTCGACACCGTCGCGATGGGCAGCCGGGTGCGCGACCTGCGCCTGAGGGCGGGTCTGTCGACCTCGGAACTCGCCCTCCGGGCGGGCCTGTCGGCCGGGGTGATCAGCCAGATCGAGCGCGGCCTCGGCAATCCGAGCCTCAAGACCCTGGAGCGCCTGCGCGTGGCGCTCGGGGTCTCGCTGATGATGCTGATCGAGGGCGCTTCGTCCCGCGGCGCCGACCCCGCCTTCGTCCGCCGCCGCGAGGCCCGCCCGCACCTGACCGTCGGCCCGCTCGCCATCGACAAGGCGATCCTGTCGCCGCCGGGCACCGAGGGCCTGCGCCTCCTGCTCGTCACCATGCCGCGCGGGGCGCGGATCGACGAGATGATCCGCGAGAAGGGCCAGAAGGCGGGCCTCGTGCTGCGCGGCACGGTCCGCCTCTCCGTCGGGGCGGAGGAGACGGTGCTCAACGAGGGCGACAGTTTCCAATTCGGCGCCGACCTCCCGCACGTCCTCTGGAACGACGGCGCGCGGACGGCCGAGATCATCTGGATCATGGCCGGTCCGGCCTACGCGACCCTGGATTAGGCACTAGCCACCCTCCCCCTGCGGGCTATCGTGTGCACACATCTCTGTAGCCGGCCCATTGGCTGAGCGGAGCTGGAAGGCACAACACTCCTCATGCTGAGGTGCTGCGGAGCAGCCTCGAAGCACCCCTGACCATAGATCCAAGATAAATAGTCTGCTTGTACAGATTGTCCTGGGGTGCTTCGAGGCTCCCTCCGGTCGCACCTCAGCATGAGGAGCTGGGTCTATTGCCACCCTCCGAGTCTGATACTCTATTTCGCGATCACATGATAGGATGAAATCTGCCAGTATTTAGTCTGATCGGTTTGGTCGACTGTCCGGTGGAGAGAATGCGCGTTTTCCTATGCTGTGTGCACACGGTGGCCCAGCAGAGGGGGAGGGTTGGCACGTGCCGCCCCCGGTCCGCGACGATCACCCGAACCGGCCGACACTGTAGGGCGCCGGATCGACCGGCGCCGGCCGCCCGGCCACCAGGGCCGCCACCAGGCGCCCGCTCGGCGGACCGCCGGTCATGCCGTAATGGCCGTGCCCGAAGGCGAGGTGCAGGCCGGGCCGCGAGGGCACCGGACCCAGCACCGGCAGCGTGTCGGGGAGCGAGGGGCGGAAGCCCAGCCACAGCCGCGGCTCGCCGTGGCTGAGCCCGGGGAAGAGCGCCCGCGCGTGCTCGGCCAGCAGCCGCGCCCGGGTCTCGTCCGGCGGGGCGTCGAGCCCCGCGAACTCGACGGTGCCGGCGGCGCGCAGGCCGTCCTCCATCGGGGTCACGCCGAATCCCCGCGACTTGTAGCTGATCGTGTAGCGCGGCTCGATCGAGGGTGAGGGCAGCATGGCGTGGTAGCCCCGCTCCGTCTCCAGGGGCACGCGCACGCCGAGCGGGTCGAGCAGCGCCTTCGACCACGCGCCGCCCGCCACCACCACGTCCGCGGCGGCCCGGTTCGACACGTTGGTCCAGACCATGAGGCCGCCCCCCTCCCGCGGGAAGAGCCGCAGAGCCCGCTCGGCGACGATCGCGCCGCCCTCCTCGCGCAGCCGCTCCGCCAGGGTGTCCACCAGCCGGGCGGGACTGACCGTGTAGCCGTTGCCCGGCACCAGGAGCGCCCGCTTCACCGACCGCGACAGGCCGGGGAGCATCTGCTGGAGGTCGTCCGGGCCCAGCAGCTGCGACTCGATCCCGTGCCGCTCCCGGATCTGCCGCTCGACGGCCGCGCCCGCGCTCTCGGCCTCGCCGTCCCAGAGCTGGATCTGGCCGCTGCGCCGCACGAGGTCGCCGAAGCTGCGCGGCCCGACGAGGTCCTGCCAGCAGGCGAAGGCGTCCTTGTGCAGGGCCCGCATCGCGTCCGAGATCGCCAGCACCCGGTCCATCCGTCCCTCCCGGATCCAGCGCAGGAGCCAGGGGAGGGCGGTCGGGAAGTAGGACGGGTCGACGACGAGCGGCCCCTTGCGGTCGCGCAGCCAGCCCGGCACCTGGCGCAGCATCCCGGGGATCGCGATCGGCGAGGCGGTGTCGGCGCTGATCATGCCGGCATTGCCGAAGGAGGCGCCCCCGCCCGGCGGCAGCGGGTCGATCACCGTCACCTCCCGGCCGGCGCGCCGCAGGTAGAGGGCGGTCGAGAGGCCGACCACGCCCGCCCCGAGCACGATCGCGGTGTTCTCGGGGCTCATCGGGCGTCTCCGGCAGTGAGCAGGGTGCGGGGCGTCGCGGTCAGGATCTCGGGGCCGGTCTCGCCGACGAGGACGGTCTCGCTGAACGAGACCCCGGCCGCGGAGGCGTACATGTGGAAGACCATGCCGGGTTCGAGCCGCCACGCGGCCTCCGGATGGAAGATGCGGGTGAAGTCGCTCGTGTGCGTGGTCGCGTGCGAATAGTAGCCGAGCGTGTAGCCGGTGATGTTGTCGACGCGCTCGCGCAGGCCCGCGGCCACAATTCCCTCCCGCAGGATCCGGTCGACGTCGCGCGCGACGGCGCCCGGCCGCATGGCGGCGATCTGCCGGTCCTGCAGGGCCGCGAGCGTCGCGGCGGCCTCCGCCAGGGCCGGAGCGGGCGCGCCGATGGGGACGCAGCGCATGATCCGGGCCGAGTAGCCCTGGACGCGCGGGACCAGCTCGATGTGCACGACGTCCCCGGGGGCGAGCGCCGCCTCGGTCATGTGGCCGTGGAGGAAGTCCCATCCCCGCCCGGCCGAGATCGGGCCGGGCGCGCCCGGATCGGCCCCGAGTTCGATGAAGGCCGCCGTCGCCGCGAGCGCCGCGTCGCGCTGCGAACCGCCCGCCCGGCAGGCGGCGGCGGCCCGGCGGAGCGCCGCGTCGGCGATGCCCGAGGCCTGCCGGATCAGGTCGATCTCGGCCGGGGACTTGATCAGGCGCAGTTCGGCCACGAGGGGCCCGAGATCGACGAGGCCCGCCCGCGGCAGCGCGGCCTCCACCTGCGCGAAGCGCCGCGCCGTGAGGGAGGGCGAGCCGTAATCGAGACCGAGCCGCCCCTCGGCGAGCCCGCGCTCCGCCAGCATCCGGGCGAGGACGGGCACGGGCGGCTCCCAGTCGAGGAAGGTCGCGACCTCGCTCACCACGCTGCGCTCGCGGCAGGGCGCCGCGTCGAGGGCCCGGATCAGGACGAAGGGATCACCCTCGACCGGCACCACCACGCAGCGCCAGCGGTTCTCCGAATTGCCGTAGCCGGTGAGCCACGCCATCGACTCGCACTCGTCGAAGATCCCGGCCGCGACGCCGCGGCGCGCCAGCTCCTCGCGCGTCCGTCGCAGGCGGCCGGCGAATTCCTCTTGCGTGATGACGGGGTGGGATCCCATGGCGATCAGGCCTTTCGGCGGCGGAGGACGACGTCGGCGGCCAGCACGAGGCCCGTCACGCCGATCAGGAAGGTGCTGACGGCCGCGATCGTCGGTTCAACCTGGAGGTGCAGGCTGTTCCAGATCCGCACCGGCAGGGTCTGGGTCGCCGCGTTGGTCAGGAAGAGCGAGATCACGAGCTCGTCGAAGGAGGTCAGGAACGCGAACAGGGCCGCCGAGACGAGGCCGGGCGCGGCGAGCGGCACCACCACCGTGCGCAGAACCCGCGCCCGGCTGGCGCCGAGGCTCAGCGCCGCCCGCTCCAGCCCGGGATCGACGGATTGCAGCGTCGACAGCAGGATCAGCAGCACGACCGGGAAGGCGATCACCGCGTGGCAGAGCCCGACCCAGACGACGTTGCCGACGAGGCCGAGCCGCGCCGAGGCGTAGTACATGGCGATCGCCGTCACGATGGTCGGCGCGATGATCGGCAGGAGCGAAACGGACAGGATCAGCTTCTTGCCCCGGAAGGCGCCGCGCACCAGCGCGTAGGCGGCGAAGAACCCGACCCCGGTCGCCGCCGCGCAGGCGACGAGGCCGATCGCGAGGCTCGACCACAGGGCGGCCCGCCAGCGCTCGTCGCCGAGGAAGGCCGAGAACCAGCGCAGCGACAGGCTCTCGGGCGGGAAGTGCAGGAAGGTGCCGCCGCTGAAGCCGAGCACGACCACGATGGCGATCGGCAGGATCAGGCCGAGGCAGGCGAGCCCGACGAGGAGCGGCAGCGCGAACCGCACGGTCAGCCTCCCATCATTCGGCGCAGATCCGTCACCCGGGCGTAGAGCGCGAACAGCAGCAGGGTCGCGGCGAGCAGCACGACCGACATCACCGCCGCGCTCGGCCAGTCGATCAGGATCTCGATCGCCCGCTCGATCAGCATCGCGACGGTCACGTCGCCCGGGCCGCCCATCAGGGCCGGCGTGATGAAGAAGCCGAGCGCCAGGATCAGGACGATCAGCGATCCCGACACGATCCCGGGCCAGGACAGCGGGAGATAGACGCGCCGGAACAGGTAGGGGCCGCTCGCCCCGAGCGCGCGCGCGGCGCGGATCAGGCTGGGGTCGATCCCCCGCAAGCTCGCGTAGAGGGTCAGCACCATGTAGGGCAGGAGGACGTAGGTCATCCCGATCACGATCCCGAAGACGTTGTAGAGGAGCGGCAGCGGCGCCTGGATGAGCCCGAGGGCCGTCAGGGCTTCGTTGATGATGCCGGTCCTGCCGAGGACCACGGTCAGCGCGTAGGTCCGGACGATGACGCTGGTGAAGTAGGGCACGATCACGCAGAACACGACGAGCGCCGCGCGCCAGCCGCGGCGGTTCGCGAGGTAGAAGGCGATCGGGTAGCCGACCGCGAGCGTGGCCAGCGTCACCAGGACGGAGATCCACAGGGTCGTGAGCCCCGCGACCTGCATCGGCCGCGAGGTGAGGACGTCCGCGAGGAGGTCCGGCAGTTCGGCGGGGGCGGTGTCGACGAGGAGCGTCCGCACCAGGAACCACGCCAGCGGCGCGACGAAGAGCAGCCCCAGCAGCGCGAAGGCGGGCAGGAGCAGGAGCCAGGTCCGGTCGCGCCGCATCAGGCGGCGTCCGGCGGCAGGATCGCCGTGTCGGCGGGCGACCACGCGACGCCGACCGTCGCGCCGGCCGGCGGGTGGTGGCCCGCCGAGAGGTTCGGGGCGTCGGCGGTCAGGAGCGCGCCGCCCGGCGTCTCGACCGCGTAGCGCACCACGTTGCCGAGGAAGGAGGCGCGCCGGACCGTGCCGGCGAGGTGGTTCAGGCCGTTCTCCGGCGGAGCGCCGGCCGGCCGGAGCACCAGCTTCTCGGGCCGGACGAAGAGCTGGCCTTCCTCTCCCGCCGCGAGGGCGGCCGGACGCCGCGTGCGCAGCGGCGTCCCATCGGCCAGCCGGAACGCGGCGCCGTCCGCGTCCGCGGCCGCCACGATGCCCGGGAGCAGGTTGGCCTCGCCGAGGAAGCGCGCCGTGAAGGCGTTCGCCGGATGCTCGTAGACCTCGCGCGGCGCCCCGACCTGCGCGATCCGACCGCTCCGCATGATCGCGACGCGATCCGAGAGGTTCATCGCCTCCTCCTGGTCGTGGGTGACGTAGAGGACGGTCATGCCGAGGCGCTGCTGGATCTCCTTGATCTCGACCTGCATCTCGTAGCGCAGGTTCTTGTCGAGGGCGCCCAGCGGCTCGTCCATCAGCACCACCGGAGGCTGGAACACGATGGCCCGGGCGATCGCCACGCGCTGCTGCTGCCCCCCGGAAAGCTGGCGGGCGTAGCGATCGGCGAGGGGGCCGAGCCGCACGAGGTCGAGGGCCGCCGCGACCTTCTCCCGGATGAGCGCCCGCTTCACGCCCCGCGCCCGCAGCGGGAAGGCGACGTTCTCGAACACGTTCAGGTGCGGGAAGATCGCGTAGTTCTGGAACACCATGCCGAAGCCGCGCCGCTCCGGCGGCACGGCGGCGAGATCGGCGCCGTCGACCAGCAAGTGTCCGCTGTCGATCGCCGCGAACCCCGCCACCATCATCAGCGTTGTGGTCTTGCCCGAGCCGGAGGGACCGAGCAGCGAGAAGAATTCGCCGGCCGCGACGAGGGCCCTGAAATCCGCGACCACCGTCTCGGTGCCGTAGACCTTGGTGAGGCCGCGCAGGTCCAGCGCCTTGCCGGCCGGTCCCGTCCCGTCCCGGAGTGCGCCTTCGCGCCCGGCGCCTCCGCCGCGCGGCGCGATCATTCGATGACGGCCTGGGCCTGGACCTCGATGCGGGCCTTGCCGCCGATCAATTCCTTCACCACCACGGTCGCGCGCGTCGGATAAGGCTCCGTGATGTACTCGCGATAGACCGCGTTCATGGCGTCGAACTCGGAGGAGTCGGTCAGGAAGATCAGGACGGAGCACACGTCGCGCAGCGACCCTCCGGCCGCCTCCAGGGCGATCTTCAGGTTCTCGAACAGGCGCCGCGCCTGCACCTCCATGCTCCCCTCGACGATCTCGCCGGTCACCGGGTCCTTCGGCACGTGGGTCGTGAACACCCGGCCCCCGGCCCGCACCGTCCCGTTCACCGGCGCCTTCGAGCGCGCGATCCCGGTCTCGACCACTTCGAACATGACGACGATCCTGCTTGAGAGCATTTTCCGACGACGCGGCTCCCGGTTCGTCGTAGAAAATGCGGCAAAAACAATGACCTAGGGCAGCACCCGAGTGCAGCGCGATCGGGTGCTGTTCTAGAGAACCCAGTTCGACCAGGCGCGGCTCACCTTGGCGCGGTTGGCCGACCACCATGTGATGTCGTTCATGAAGCCCTTCGAGACCGTCCAGGGCGTGCCGGTGGCCGGGTCGATCAGGATCTTGGAGGTGTGCGGATAGACCTTCTTGTTGACCGGAATGGCCTTGTAGGCGGCGAGCCAGCGCTTCTGCACCTCCTCGCTGATCGTGTAGTCGATGAAGGTGAGCGCGGCCTCCGGCGCCTTCGAGCCCTTCGGGATCGCGTAGGACTGCACCAGCACCTGGTTCTGGTTCCACTGGATGCCGAGCGGCGCGCCGCCGTCGATCGAGGCCTGGGCGCGGGTGTTCCACAGCACCCCCAGCACGGCCTCCCGGTCCGCCATCATCTGCGCCGAGAGCGCGCCGGTGTCCCAGAATTTCGGCACCGCGGGCTTGATGCGGCTCATCGACTTCAGGGCGCGGTCGATGTCGACCGGGTAGACCTTGTCCATCGGGACGCCGTCCGCGAGGAGCGCGATCTCAAGGTTCGGGGACCCCGATTCCATGCCGGCGAGCGTGCGCGGTCCGGGGAACGCCTTGGTGTCCCAGAACTCCGCCCAATTCTTCGGCTCCGAGCCCGGGCGGAACACGTCGGTGCGGTAGCAGAGGACGAAGGCGTACACGAAGGAGCCGACCTGGTAGGGCAGCTTCAGGCTGGGCTCGATGTCCTCGACCTTCGCGTACTTGAAGGCGCCGTAGTCGATCGGCACCAGGGCGCCCGCCTCCTCCAGCATCAGGTTGGCATCGTTGCCGGTGTCGATGCAGTCGATCTCGACCTGACCGGCCTTGTACATCGCCAGGAGCTTGCCCATGGTGCTCGGCACGGGGACGATCTCAATGCCGGTCTCCTTCAGGAACGGCTCGTAGACGGTCCGGCGCTTGACCTCGTCGAAGGACCCGCCCGGGGTCCTGACCCGCAGCTGCGTGGCGGCCCGCGCAGGCCGCGTGATCACCGCCGGTGCCGCGAGGAGCGCCGCGCTCCCGACGACGAAACCGCGTCGCGTGGAACTCGTGAACAGCCTCGTCATCGCGGGCCTCCGCAGCAGGACAAGGAAGCTTAACCGACCGGATTTTTGCTTGGCTAGTCGAAATCCTGGGCAGATCAGCAGAATGAGTCGGCATCGTGCGTCGGATTACGGGCGCCGAACCTCCGCTGGTCTGAACAAACCGTGCAAGGCTGGCGCCAGACAGGGGCCGGGGGCGGGGGCCTGTGCGATCGGGAGTCTGGCGCTCGGCCTCGGGTGTGCTCCTGGTGCGGCATCCGCGCGCGACACGTCGAGGACGTCCGGGCCATCATGCGCTGCGGCGCGCTGACGAGCGCCGCCCGGCTCCTCAACGTGCCGCAGCCGGCGCTCAGCCAGAGCCGGCTCCAGGCCGGAGACGAGCCCGGCCTCCGGCTGTTCGAGCGGGTGAAGGGCCGCTTGGTGCCGCGTGGACGGCCTCATGCCACGGTCCCGCTTCGCGGGCGTGGTCACGGTGTCCTTCGCGCCACACGTGCGCTGCCGGTCTCGCGGCTCACCAGCGTCCGGCGCCTGTTCTCGCACCACCGCGCGCGGCTGCGCGAGGACCTGCGCCGTCGCCGCCCTGCTCGGCCGGAGACCGGCCGGCCCATGAGCTCAGTCCACGCGAGCGCGCCGGCCAGGGAAGCGGCCAGGAGATCGCTGGCGCCCGGTTTTGATGCTCGGAACCCCACACCTTGATGGTTCAAGCGGCTGAAAAACCGTCGCTTTGATGACATTCCGCTCGGCGACCGACGTGGAGACCGGCGCGGGCCGCCCATCGCCGAGCACCCGTGCCTGCTCGCGGCGCGCGGGGGACACCGATGCCCCGTCCCGAGCGCGGAAGCAGGAACACGCGATCAAAAGTCCGTGATCCCGTGTTGCGGGCCCGGGCCCTCCGCTTACTTTGGAAGCGTTCCAATCTGGGGGGCCCGGGTGAAAACCTTCGATCAGCTCAGCGAGCGCGAACTCCTCGCACTCGCCATCAGCAACGAGGAGGAGGACGGCCGCATCTACGCGGACTTCGCCCACTCACTGCGCGACGAGTACCCCGACACGGCCCGCATCTTCCAGGACATGGTGGCCGAGGAGGGCGATCACCGCCGCAAGCTGATCGACCTGTTCGTTCGGGCCCACGGGGATCACATCCCCCTCGTGCGGCGGCAGGACGTGCGGGGCAACATCGCCCGAAAGGCCGTCTGGCAGATCCGCCCCCTCGGCGTCGACGCGGTCCGCCAGTACGCCGCGCAGATGGAACGCGACGCCGAGCGCTTCTACCGCCAAGCCGCGTCGCGGGCGACCAATGCCGCCGTGCGCAAGCTCCTGGGCGATCTGGCCGACGAGGAGGCCGAGCACCAGCACAGGGCGGTCGAGGCGGAGGAGCGTCGCCTTCCCGGGGAGACCCGGGTGCGGGAGAACGAGGATGCGAGCCGCCGGTTCGTCTTGCAGGTCGTTCAGCCCGGGCTGGTCGGGCTCATGGACGGGTCGGTCTCGACGCTGGCCCCGGTCTTCGCCGCGGCCTTCGCCACTCACAACTCGTGGAACGCGTTCCTGGTCGGCCTCGCTGCCTCGTTCGGGGCGGGCATCTCCATGGGCTTCGCGGAGGCGCTCGCCGATGATGGCAAGCTGTCCGGGCGCGGAACACCCCTCCTGCGCGGCCTGGTCTGTGGGTTGATGACGGTCGCGGGCGGCATTGGGCACACCATTCCGTACCTGATCCCGGACTTCTTCACGGCGACGGTGGCAGCCGCGATCGTGGTTGTGTTCGAACTTCTCGCAATCGCTTGGATCCAGTGGCGCTACATGGACACACCTCCACTCGCGGCTGCGGCCAAGGTCATGTTCGGCGGAGCGCTGGTTCTGGGAACGGGAATCTTGATTGGAAGTGCATAGTCAACTCATATCATTTGGAACATATCCGATAAATCAAGTCGCAGTCATTTTGAATAGCGTTGTAAAATAGGCGAGAATTCAATGACATCGGCAATTGAAATTCATACGATAACACGAAAGATGATCGCGAGATGAAAAAGTTCTACCTAATACTTATTTTATTACTTTTCAGCCGCTCGATAGCTGGGCTCAGGTGCTCAGTGAGGGTCAAGTAAAAGAAAAAAAGCTACTTGAGCCAGTGTATGTTCGGCCTATGTACGGCGGTCCTTACCGTGCCTGCGGCGGTGCATGCCTCAAGAGCGGGCAGCTCTCCTGGTACTGCAATGCTAAGCAGGCATGCGTTCTCGAATGCAGCACGTCGCCCCCGGTTCGACGATGCGCAGAGCAATAATGCATTCAGATATTCATACGTCAGAATTTGAATTTAAAATACACTTTCATATTCAACGCGCGAAGCGAGAGACACTTAAAATTCTAGATCTCAGCCGCCGGTATCATTCTACGTAAGATACGAATGAATGATTTCGATCAGCTCCTCTGCTGCATCTTCGCGGGTCTCGTCCGGCAGGCTCACGCGCGGGATCAGGTACTCGCGCACGTGCTCCTCCAGGATCTCGGCCATCAAGCCGCTCATCGCACCGCGTGCGGCCGTGATGCGCTGCAGGAGATCCGAGCAGCTGGCTTCGCCCTGCAGCGCCCGCTCGATCGCGTCCACCTGCCCGCGCAGCCGCCGCACGCGATTCACGAGACCGCGCGTGTCGCGCAGCACGTGCGCCGCCGCGGGCGATCCTGGCATGGGCCGGGGCGCATCGTCCTTCTCAGACACGGGGACCTCTTCCTTGTGACCGGCTTTCTTGAACGATTCCAAAAAAGCTCTTGACACCCATCGCGAGCAACACCATACCCCAGGCCGTATCCGGCGACAGTCGGGTCCGACGTCACTCCCAGAGAACCGATGAACCCTCGATCTAGACCCTTGTCCCACATTCGCCACGCTGACCGCACGCTCTGTGCCGTCCGCGGCCAGGGTGGGACGGTTGGCTTGAGGGAGAGCGGAACCGCTCGCCAGCACGCGACGCGCTAAGCCGGCAAGGATAGACCCCGCCGGCGCAGAGCGTCCGCCGGCCGGTTCAGCCCTCCTCTCAGGTCGCGACCCCAATCCGACCGACGCAGAGGAGGCGGCCATGGCGGCCCTCGCTCAAACCCTTGCCCTCGACGGCGTTCTACCCTTCGGGCTTCTGCGTGGCGCGACGCCCGTTCTCCGGCTGCGCACCGAGACAGTTGCTCCACCCGCGCTCGCCACGATCTCCCCCGGGCCCGCCGCAGAGCGCGGCCGGGGGCGTCTCGCGCTTGCGTGGCACCAGGACGAGGCCGGCCGTCTCGTCTGCACCTGGCACCTCGCCTCACCCTGATCGGGGACGGCCCTGATACGGCCCCGGGTATCCCGCCATCTCTCACGCAGTGAGGGGACGATGACCGCGCACCCGCAACCCTCTTCCGCGGAGCCTCCCAGTCGTCGGCACGACCGGATCGCTCGCCGCGTCAGAGCGGTCCGGAGACAGGCGCATGTCGGGCAGGTGAGCAGGACGGATCCCTGAGATCCGCCTGACCTTTGCCCGCCAGCCGCCTTCTTCGGACCGGTCAGTTTGGACACCGAAACAGCCGAAGGAGGCCCACCATGCCGGTCCTCGCAACCTGCGCCGCACGCCACTCACGCGATGGTGCCCCGGTCGCTCCTCCGTCCGTCGCGACCTGGGTTCGCGTGCGCGCTCCGGGGCGGCAGTACGAGGTCGCCTACCTCTCATTCGTTCGAGCTTTCCTGAGCGGCAGGCCTGGGGTGGACCGCGTGGCCGTCAATCCGTTCACGGCAAGCATCGTCATCCGCTGCCGGCCCGACTTCGACCTGAGGACGGCTTGCGCGCAGCTGGGCCTGCAGGTCGCTGAGGAGTGCACGCCTCCCGTCGCGCGCCAGGATGGCGGGGCCGCCCTGCTCGCCAAGCTGTTCGCCGACGTGCTGGCGCGATCCCTCGGTCTGGAGCCCGTGGCATCGGTCCTGGTGGCATCGGTCCTGGAGGCGGTCGTTCTGCCCCAGGTCCGGCGGGCGATCGGGCCCGGGCCCGCCGCGGTCTGAGCGCCCTCCCGCCACCCCGGAGCGGAGGCCCACGATGTCGCTCCTGCCCCACGATCCCGACCTCCCCGCGAGCGCCGAGCCGCTCGGGAAGCCGGCGTGCTCTCCCGGTCCCGACGAGATCACCCGGCTGCACGTCGCCCTCGATCTCGTCCGCGAGCAGACCAACCCGCGCACGGCCCGCCTCCTGCGGGCCGGGGTGCGGCACATGGCCAAGACGCTGATCGAGGAAGCCGGTGAGGTCGCCCTCGAGGCCTCGCGTCACAACGCCCGCGCGACCGCGCGGGGGAGCGCGGACCTTCTCTACCTCCTCGTCGTGCTCTGGCGCGAGTGCGGCATCGCCCCCGACGAGGTCTGGGCCGAGATGCGCCGGCGCGCCGACCGCTTCGGGCTTGCCGAGAAGCCGCCGAAGAGCGCCGCCCTGTTCGAGCCGGGTCCCCGAGCCCGGCAGGATCTCCCGTGACCCCTCCTGCTCAGGACGAGCGCATGGTCGCGACACTTTTGGCCGGAGGCCATTGCACTCCTGGGAGAGCCCGCGCTCGATCCGATGGGGCGACCTCAGGACCGGGAAACCATTTCACCGACCCCTTCGAAGCGGCTGAGGAGGCCGCGAGCCGGCATCGTCAGACCCGTCGCGGAGACGATGATGTCGACCCTTCAGCATTTGCGACACGCCCCGCCGCGCGACGCGGCACAGGTTCTCGACTGGGGCTCGGCCGGCATGTCGCGGACGCCGAGATCGCCGAGGAGGGCGAGGCGCTCGCGTTCGCGCACGGGTCGGGGGACATGAGCTACCGGCTCCGCCCTTGACCGGGGGCCTGCGCCCGCCTCTCGTGACCCTGGTAGGATGCGTTCTTGCCCACGCGGCGGTCCATGGGACCGGTGCGCAGCGCGAGCACGAAGGCACGAAGCTGCTCCTCGATCAGGCTCGACTGCGTCATCATCTTCTGCGAGGCCGCGAGCACGCTCCCGGCGAAGTCCTCGGTCCGGCTCGCGCCGGAGCGCACCTCGGTGATGTTGGAGGCCAGTCTGACGGTGCCGTCCGCGACCATCTGCACGCTGCGCGCGATGTCGCTCGTGGCCGCGTTCTGCTGCTCGACGGCGGAGGCGACGGAAGTCGTGGCGTGCAGGATGTCGGTCATCATGCCGACGAGCTGCTCGTTGCCCTCGACGGCGCGCCGGGTGCTGGTCTGAATTTCGCCGACGCGGGCAATGATCTGGTCCGTCGCCTTCGCGGTCTGTCCGGCGAGGACCTTCACCTCCTGGGCCACCACCGCGAAGCCCTTCCCGGCGTCGCCGGCCCGAGCCGCCTCGATCGTGGCATTGAGGGCCAGCAGGTTGGTCTGGCTCGCGATCGACTGCACCGAGCCGATGATGGTGGCGATGCGCTCGCTGACTTCCGCCAGCTCCTTGACCTGCTGGGCCGAGGCCGCCGCGGTCTCCTGCCCGCGGCGCACCACGTCGGCCACGCCGTTGACTTGCCGCGAGATCTCCTGGATCGAGCCGGACAGCTCGTCGGTCGCCGCGGCCACCGTCGTCACCTGCTCGGATGTCTGGCCCGAGATCGCCGAGGCGGCGTCGGCTTCCTGTGCGGTCTGGGTCGAAATCGCGGTCAACGACTGCGCTGTGCGCTCCATCTCGGCGGTGCTCTGGGCGACCGTGCTCACCACGCCGGCCATCGCGCCCTGGAAGGAGGCGAGAGAGGTTTCGAGGTCCTGGTTGCGCTTGATCTTCTCGCTCGCGGTGAGCGCGGCCTGCTCTTCGAGGCGCTGACGCGCGACGGCGTTGTCGCGGAAGACGAGCACGGCCTTGGCCATGGCGCCGATTTCATCCCGCCGGCCGGTGGAGGGGATCTCCTGCTGAAGATCGCCGTCCGCCAGCCCGCGAATCACGTTCGCCAGCCCGCTGATCGTCTTGGCGATCGAGCGCCCGATCAGCGTGGCGAGAAGGGTGATCAGCCCCGCCGCGACCATAACGCCCTGGAGCAGGCCGAGCAGGGCGGCACGCACCTGGGCGGCGGTGTCGTCGGCATAGACGCCCGAGCCGATGACCCAGCCCCAGGGCTCGAAGCCCTTCACGTAGGAGATCTTGTCGACCGGCCTGTCCTCGCCGGGCTTGGCCCACTGGTAGTCGACGAACCCAGCGCCGGACTTGCGCACGACATCGACCATCTCGACGAACAGCGCCTTGCCGTTCGGGTCCCGGGTGCCGGTGAGGTCGGTGCCGTCGAGGGCCGGGCGTGTCGGGTGCATGATCATGCGCGGTTGCATGTCGTTGACCCAGAAATACTCCTTGCCGTCGTAGCGCATCGCCCTCAGCGCCGCGGTGGCCAGGGCCTGTGCCTGCGCACGCGACACCTGCCCGGCCCGCTCCTGCTCGGCGAAGCCAGCGACGAGGGTGTGGGCGGCCTCGACCAACTGGCGCGTCTTCGCCATGCGCGCGTCGACGACGGTATCGCGCAGAGCGACGCCTGCGAGCACAACGATGACGCCGATCCCGAAAACGGCCGCGGCCGTGAGGGCATGCAATTGGGCCCGGATCCCGAAAGACATACCGTCTTCCCCTTGATGTTCGACTGCTTGCCGTGCGTCCGCCTCGCGGCCGTCGAGCAGGTTCGAGGTTCGCCACCATTCAGATCGCAAAGACGTTGCGACTTCATGATCGAGTGGTGTTTTCACCGACACTATCCCGGATGTCACGGTTTAGCCGGAATGGATTAATCCGAAGCGAGCTGTTATACCGCCGAGCTTATGAACTGATCTATTCCAGCTAGGGATAGGTGCAGAGGGACTGGATGCGGCCAGTCTCGGCGGTCGGGGCGTTCCAGGTGCGGCGGCACGCCTCGACGACGGCCTCGAAGTCGGCCAGGAGGCGATGCGAGAGGTCCCGCTCCCGCAGAGACAGCCGGACGCGCTCGACCGGGTGGGCGTGTCGCAAACTCGGGTTCAGGCCGCCGGGGCGTGTCGCAAACGCTCAACGGTCGAGATCACCGTCTCCGCAACGGGTCTGACGATGCCGGCTCCCGGCCTCCTCAGCCGCTTCGAAGGGGTCGGTGAGGTGGTGTCGCGGCCCTGAGGTCGCCCTATCGGATCGAGCGCGGCAGCCCGTCGCTGCCACCGCGCAGTCTGGCGGCCTGAAACGCGGTGTCGTCAGCCGTTCTGGCACGCCGATTGCTACTTGCCGGACATGTGAAAATCGCACATATCCTTGCGGCAACCGCGATTCCAGGACCGTCCGATGACCGCACCGAGGCTGCCTCCGCGCACTTACATGACCCTGCGCCTCGACGCGCTCAACAGCATGGCCAAGCAACTCGGCTCGCGCCTCCACGAGAAGGCTCTGGGCCTGTCGTTGCGCGACGTGCGTCTGCTGCTCCTGGTTCACGAGCAGCCTGGGCTGACCGTCGGCGAACTCGTGGAGATGTCGTTCCTCGAGCGCACCCTCGTGTCCAAGAGCGTGACCCAGCTCAGCCGGATGAAGCTGGTGAAGCGCTGCGCCGTCGTCGAGGATGCGCGTCAGGTCGGGCTGAGGCTCACGGCGACGGGCGAGGAGACCGCCCGGCGGGCGCGCGAGATCGCGCTGAACGGCATCAACGGCATGATGTCCGTGCTGACGCCCCATGAGCGAGAGATCTTCGAGATCGCGCTGGAGAAGATGACCCTCAAGGTCAGCACGGACCTCGAAGCGGTCCTTCGCGCCGAACGCGACGCGGTTCCGGCCAAACCGCAAGCCGCGGCGGAATAGCAATTCGAAGATTCGAGCACGGTATCGGCACAAACGGAATCCTTTCCGAAAAAACAACTCTGTGCCGGCAAGCAGGACATCGGCAGTAAAAACTTAAATTACGAAGGCCTAGCGATGGATATCTCAGTTCATTCGACCGTCGACGTTTCCCCTTCGTCCGGCCTCAGACGAGACCTCGGCCTGCGCGACCTCGTCGCTTACGGCTTGGCCTACATCGCGCTCGTCGCGCCGCTGTCGACGCTGGGCTTCGTCTGGGAGGCCTCGGGCGGCCTGATCGCGCTGGCCTACCTGCTGGGCGCGGTCTGCATGTATTTTACCGCCAAGAGCTACGCCCTGATGGTCGAGGTCGTGCCGCAGGCGGGCTCCGTCTACGGCTACGCGCGCCACAGTCTCGGACCGTTGGCGGGCTTCCTCGCCGGCTGGCTCATCCTGCTCGATTACCTGCTGATCCCGGCCCTGGTGTTCACGCTGATGGCCGTCGGCATGCAGACGCTGATGCCGGGGATCGACCGCGGCACCTGGGTCGTGATCCTCGTCGGCATCGCGTTCGCGATCAACTGGCTCGGCGTCAAGGTGACCACGCGGGTGAGCCTGCTCTCGGTGCTGGTGCAATGCGTCATCGTCGCCGGCGTGCTGGGGCTGGCCATCCACGCGCTCTCTCAGGGCCGGGGCACCGGCGGCCTGACCCTGGCGCCGATCTACGACGCGGCCGCGTTCGACCCGGGCCGCCTCTTCGCCGCCACGTCGATCTGCGTCCTCTCGTTCCTGGGCTTCGACGCCATCTCCACGCTCTCGGAAGAGGTGCGGGACGGCGACCGGGCCGTGGTCGGACGCGCGATCATGGGGGTCCTGCTGATCTGCACGGCGGTCTTCTTCGTCACCACCTGGGTCCTGGGCAACCTGATGGCGGGTGTCGAGATCCAGAACCCGGCGACGGCGATCTTCGATCTCCTGGCCGTGCAGGTCGGGCCGTGGTCCGCGACGGCGCTCGCCTGGCTGATGGCGATCGGGGTCGGCTTCGCCAATGCCCTGCCGATGCAGGTCGGCGTGGCGCGGGTGCTGTTCGCCATGGGACGGGATCGGCAGCTGCCGCCCTTCTTCGCACATCTGCACAGCGAGCGGCGTTTTCCCGACGCCGCGATGGCGTTCTCGACGGCCCTGTCGCTGCTCGTGGCGCTCGCGATGCGCGATCGCATCGATACGCTCGCCTCCTTCGTCAATTTCGGTGCGCTGTCGGGATTCCTGATGCTGCACCTGTCGGTCCTGGTGGAACTCGGCATCCGCAACCCGGCGCGGCGTCTCCTGCCCCACGTCGTGGTGCCGGTGGTCGGCATCGTGGTCGTGCTCGCGGTGTTCACCGGCATGCAGCCCGAGGCGCTGGCAATCGGCGCCGCGTGGCTGGCGATCGGCGTGCTGTACGGCCTGTGGCTCAACAAGAAGGGGCGTGTGGTGCTGGACGTTTGACTCTCAACGCGACGATCGAAAGTCCTGCTGGAAGTCTTGCATCATGTCTTTCTCTGAACAACGCGCGCCTGCGGACGATCTTCTGCTGGGCTCCGCACGCGACATGCTGCGGGCCCTGGACCGCGGCGGCATCGGCGCCGAGGAATTGCTGCGCCTTCACTGGGAGCGCAGCGACCGCCTCAACCCGGTGCTGAACGCGATCGTGGACCAGGATCGCGATTCGGCCCTGGCGGCGGCCCGGCACGTCGACCGGATCCGCGCGCAGGGCGGCCGTGCGGGCGTGCTTGCCGGCCTGCCGATGACCATCAAGGACTCGTTCGCGGTCGCCGGCATGAGCGCCTGCTGCGGCATGCCGGCGATGAAGGACCACCGGCCGGCGGCCGACGCCGTCGCCGTGGCGCGCCTGCGCCGGGCCGGAGCGGTGATCTACGGCAAGACCAACGTGCCTTACGCCTGCGGCGACCATCAATCCTACAACGACGTCCATGGCACCACCCGCAATCCGTGGGATCCGTCGCGGACGCCCGGCGGCTCCTCCGGCGGCTCGGCGGCCGCGCTGGCCGCGGGACTGACCGCCCTGGAATTGGGCAGCGACATCGGCGGCTCCATCCGCTGCCCGGCCCATTTCTGCGGCGTGTACGGGCACAAGACGACGTACGGGCTCCTGCCGGGGGCGGGCCATCTCCCGCCCGCGCCTGACCCGTCGCGGCCGCCGGAACTGAGCGTGATCGGTCCGCTGGCGCGCGACCCGGGCGACCTGTCGCTCGCGCTCGACGTCCTTCTGGACCTTTCAGGCGCGGACGGCGCCGCGCCGCTGCCCGTCGCGCGGCACGCGCGGCTGGCGGATTTCCGGGTCGGGCTGTGGCTCGATGCCTATCCGCTCGAAAGTGCCTGCCGCGCGGCCATCCTGCGCTTCGTCGACGATCTGAGGCATGCCGGCGCCCGGATCGACGAGGGCGCGCGCCCGGACATCGATCCGGCCAAGTCGAGCGCGGTCTACCTCGAGACGCTGTTCGGCGTGCTCGGCAGCCGCATGGACGAGAAGGCGCGGGACGCGTTCGTCACCCTGGCGCGCGCGGCCGGGCCCGTGCCGTATGCCGAGGCGCTGCTGCGCGCCGTCGAACGGCCCGGCCATCTCGACCCCGCAATCCGCGCGGCGCGCGCGGGCCTCGGCCGGGCCTGGCGGGCCTTCTTCGACGCCTACGACGTGCTGATCTGCCCGGTCACGGCGACGACCGCCTTCCCGCACGACCATGCGGGCGGACACGGGCCGGCCGCGCAACTGCACCGCACCCTGCAGGTCGATGGCAGGCCGCGGCCCTACCTCGACACCCTGCAATGGCCGAGCCTGGCCACCGTCGCGAACCTGCCCGCCACGGCGATGCCGACCGGCCGCCGCGTCGACGGCCTGCCGGTCGGCGTCCAGATCATCGGCCCGCTGGCGGAGGACCGCACGCCCCTGCGCTTCGCCGAGCTCGCGGCGCGGCACTTGGAGCACTCGGGGCACTTGGGGAACTCGGGGCCGCTGCCCGCCGCGACACGCGTCTCCGACTCGCTGCGCAAGGACGAACAGGATGTCCCGGAGCTTCTCCATGGGTGAGCTGACCTGCGATGTGGCGGTCGTCGGTGCCGGCCTGGCCGGCCTGGAGGCCGCGCGGCGCCTGCTGGATGCGGGTATCGATGCCCGCGTCGTGGAGGCCCGCGACCGCGTCGGCGGTCGCCTGCTCAGCCGCCGGCTCGACTGCGGCGCGGTGGTCGATCTCGGGGGCCAGTGGGTCGGACCGATGCACCATCGGGTTCTGGCCGCCGCGCGCGCGCACGGGCTGGACCTGTTCCCGACCCATGTCGACGGCGACTCGCTGTTCCTCGTCGACGGCGCAGTCCAGCGCCGCCCCGGGCTGTTCCCGGAGCTGGATCCGGAGACCCGGCGCGCCCTCGACGACGCCCTCGGGACGCTGGACACGCTCCGCCGTCAGGTGCCGCCCGACGCGCCCTGGACGGCGCCGGGAAGCGGCGACCTGGACGGACAGACCTACGCGAGCTGGATCGACGCGCATGTCCCGAGCGCGAAGGCCCGCAACGCCCTGGCCTACATCGCGCTGTCGGTGTTCTCGGTGGAGGCGCACGAACTCTCGCTGCTGCACCTGCTCTTCTACGTGGCGGCGGCGGGGGGGATCGATGCCCTGATCAACACGCGCGAGGGCGCGCAGGATCTGCGTTTCGTGGAGGGAGCGCAACAGCTTCCGATCCGGATGGCCCGCGCGCTGGGCGACCGGGTCCACACGGGTGCGCCGGTCCACCGCATCGCGCAGCAGGACGGCGGGGTGTCGGTGCACGGGGACGGCCTGCGGGTCCGCGCCCGGCGGGCGGTCGTCGCGCTGCCGCCGACGCTCGCGGGGCGGCTGGACTACGCGCCGCCGATGGCGGGACTGCGCGACCAGTACACCCAGCGCGCCGCCATGGGGACGGTCATCAAGGTGATGGCCGTCTACGCGCGGCCGTTCTGGCGCGGGCAGGGGTTGTCCGGGCTGGCCTCGTCGCCGGACCTGCCGGTCTCCCTGGTCTACGACAACTCGCCCGCCGACGCCGCGGTGGGCATCCTGGTGGGTTTCCTGGAAGCCGATGCCGGGCGCGTCTGGGGCCGGCGCGGCGCGGACGCACGCCGCGCGTGCGTCACGGACTGCCTGGTCCGGCTGTTCGGTCCGCAGGCCGCGGACATCATGGACTACGTCGAGCTGGACTGGGCCCAGGAGGCTCACACGCGCGGCGCCTACGGCGGCTACATGCCGCCCGGCGCCTGGACGTCGTTCGGCCGCGCCGTGCGCGAGCCGGCCGGGCGCATCCACTGGGCCGGGACCGAAACCGCCACCGTGTGGAGCGGCTACATGGAGGGCGCGCTGCAATCCGGCGAACGGGCCGCGGACGAAGTCCTCGTCGCCCTTAAGACCTCCGGATCCTGACAGGATATCTTTCTGATACTGTCTTGTGTCCGCCATGTGGCAAATAAAACAAGAAAATAGGTTAGCCAATACGGTTCTATCTTAAAGATCGGCCTTTCGCGCCCAGATATGTGTGAAATGCACATATCCGGTCTGCCAGACCGGAATTCGAACGGCTGAGGTCGATCGCGTCGTCAAATGGGGGTTCTGACATGTGGACGATCGTTCAAACCCGTGCGTTCGAAGGTCGATCGCCGGCGGTCCGGAGCCGCCGCCGGGCGGTCGCGGTCCTTGCGGCGCTCGCCGCGATGGGCGCTCCGACCGCGGCATCCGCTCAGGCGCCGTCGGCGGCCGCCGCGTTCAACGGGCAGGCCGAGGAGCGGAGCAACCCCGAGCGTGTCGAGACGGCGGCGAGCCCGGTCCGCTCGGGTCCGCTGGCGCCCTTCGCGAACCAGATGGCCGAGCACGGACTGACGTTCGACTTCACCATCCTCAACTTCTACCAAGCCAACCCGTCGGCCGGCCTGCGCCCCGGGCAGCAATCCAACGCGACCTACTTCGTGCTGTCGATGACCGCCGACATGCAGAAGATCGCGGGCCTGTCCGGGGGCACGATCAATTTCACGCAGTTTCTGTTCGGAAACGTCCGCAACCTGAACATGGCCGGCGATATCGGCGATTCCACGCTCGGCTATCAGCCGCCGTACAATCCCGGGCCGACCCGCCTCTCCTTGCTTACCTATCAGCAGAAGCTCCTCGACGACCAGCTCGTCGTCGAGGTCGGCCGAACCCATCCGATACAGTACTATGCTCTGCCGCCTTGCGGCTCGATCAATTCCTGCTTCCTGGACCTGCTGGTTTTGAACGGCGGTTTCAGCGGGCCGCTCTACGGCGTCTGGGGGGGCAACGTCGCGTACCAGATCTCGCCCACCACCTACGTTCAGGCCGGCGCCTTCTCGGTGAGCCCCAACACCACGTTCCTGTCGGGGTACGAGTGGGGCTACGAGCGCCAGGGCGGCCCGCTGATCCTGAGCGAGCTCGGCTACAAGACCGACTACACGACGAGCGCCTATCCCAGCCGGTTCTCGGTGACGGGTTTCTTCAACGCCGCCAGCCACGAGGACAATTTCAAGACGGTGCTCGGAACCTCCAAGGGGCTCAACCCCTCGGATCCGGTCCTGCAGAGATCGGGCACCTCCGGACTCGTGCTGACCGGCGTGCAGACGGTCTGGCGCGCCGATGGCGGCCTGGAGAAGAACCCCACGCCGACGGCGCTGTCGGCTTATATCGGTGCCGGACAGGCCTTCGATCCGACGATCCCGATCCAGACGAACGTGTTCTGCGGCGTCCTGCTCCAGGCTCCGGATCAGGGCAGGCCGCTCGACACCTACGGCCTGAAGTTCAACTGGCAGCGGTTGGCCGCGGACTACACGCGGTTCCTCGCCGACGCGAACCTGGTCTCGGGCGGCACGGGCGCCCCATACGCGCGGGACAAGTTCGTGCTGGAAGCCAATGCCCATTTCGAGCTCGGCCGCGGCGCCGCCTTCGAGCCGGTGGTCCAGTACGTGATCAATCCGAATTCCTACTGGGACCCGTACACGAGCCGCCGCGCCAGGGACGGCTTCTACGTCGGCGGCACCCTGCTCCTGCCGCTCGGGGGCCTTCTCGGCCTGACTCCGGGTTGACCGGGCGCGTCGCGATGGCGATCGCGCCTGCCAGGACCGCTGCCTGCCGTCGCCGATCTTGACGCGGGATCCGCGCGGCGCGGCAATCGGCGATGATCCAGAATCGCGCGGACCAAAGTTCCGTGGATTGGGGTGCGAACCGGATCGAGGTGGCGCAAGGGCCTTCGTTTGGTGATCCAGCGCCGCCATTTTGAGCCCGACGGCGGTGACCGGACGGGGATTTCGGACCGGGCCGAATGAGAGGTCATACCAATCGGCGTTGATCACAACCGGTAGGCCCACGGGCGTAGTGCGGGGATATGATCTTCCAGGGGCGTTGTCGGACGGACTCTGAGGGGCTCCCGTCCGGCCCGTCGCGGCGCACGAGGGACGAGACAGCCCCCTGTAGGGTCCAAGCGCGGTCAGCTTGACCATACGGGGAGCTGCTTTTGACCCTTTGCATCCCCCGGGACGGTCAGCTTCCGGGCTGTCGACGAGTCGGATGCTGGCGACCGGGTTCGGTGGGTTTCCAACGGCTCGGTTCCTGAATGAACGACGGCCAAGCGGATATTCGGACAGGCGGTCGCCTCCGTTCCCGGCCCCCATAAGCGGGACGCCGGAGGTGATAACAGCGGGAGGCCCAGTGTCGCCGCGCCCCGTCGAACAGGGACGCCTTGGTTTCAGGCCCGCGTCGAGGCGCGGACGATCAGCGACTGGGGCGGGGCGGCCTTTCGGTTGCCGCGGCGGGTCATTCGCAGGGCGGAGAGGAGCTTGTGGACGGCCAGGGCTCCCATCTCGTCCAGCCTGAGATCGACCGCCGTCAGCGGCGGGTCGCATTGCATCGCTCGCAGCCCGTTGTAGCGCGTCGCGATCCGGAGATCGGTCGGAATACCGCGCCCGAGCGAGCGGGCCGCCTCGACGGCGCCAGTCGCGAAGGCGTCCACGAGAACGAGCATGCCGTCGATGGACGGATGGCCGGCGAGAAGCTCGGCGCAGGCCCGTGCCGCACCGTCCTCGCCCTCACTCTCCGGCAGGCGCAGCACGAGCGGCTCTTGGTCCGTGCGGCGCGCAAAACTGCGGTAGACGCGCTCCGTCACTTCGTAGGACGTGCGATCGATGTCTCCGACGACCAGCGCCAAGCGCGACGAGCGTTCGGCGAGATGCGCGATCAGAAGCTCGGCGGTGAGCTCGGACTGAAGATCGACTTCCTCGATCCCCGCCATGCCCCCCGGAACGCGGCCGATGGCGACGGTGGGCACGCCCCGGGCCGCCAGCGTGGTCAAGTAGGGGTCCGCGCGCGAGGGCTCGATCACCAGCGCGCCGTCGATGTCGAGGTCGAGCCGCGACAGGTCGGTGCCGGCGATCGGGGGAACCAGCGTCAGAGCGATGCCGTGCTCCATCGCCGCCATCGAGGCGGCGGCGGCGATCTCCATCATGAAGCCGAGCCGCGATGGGCCGGCGGAGACCGAAAAGGGCATGGACGAGAAGAGCGCGAAGTTGGCTGCGCCCCCGGTGCGAAGCCGGCGGGCGCTCAGATTGGGCCGGTATCCGAGGTCGAGGGCGGCCTTCTCGACCTTGATCCGGGTCTCCGGCTCCACGGGCCGTCGCCCGGTGATGGCGTTGGAGGCCGTGGAGGGGGACACGCCAGCGGCCTCTGCCACCATCACGATGGTGGCGCGCCCTCCGAGGCGCCGGGACGGGAGCTTTGCCTGTTTGTTGCTCAAGGGGACAACGACCTCGCCGGCATTGTGATTAAAGTGTAATCATTCTCCGAATGGAGCTTTCGTAGCATGTTGACGCTTGTTTACAGGGGAAGCTCGGTGTAAAAAAACGTTGTAGAGACAGGCAGCCGCGCCCGAAGCGCGCTGTAGACTGCATTGCTGGAAAGACCGCTCATGTCCGTCTCCGCCGCTGTCGAGGCATCGACCCCCGATCAGGTCACGCTGCGCCGCCGCTCCGTCGGGCTCATCGCCTCCGACCCCGTCCGCTCGGCTGGAGGCTACACGCTGTTCGCGCCACAGACCGGGGGCGGCACCGTGTACCTCGTCGACATCGCGGGCGAAGTCGTCCACCGCTGGCAGATGCCGGTCCGCCCCGGACGCGACGCCGTCATCCTGCCCAACGGCAATCTGGGCTACAACGGCAGCCATCCCGATCCCTTCCGGCCCTATCCGGTCTGGCCGCTCTGGCGCGGCGGCGATTTCTACGAGGCGACGCCGGAGGGCGACATCGTCTGGCACTTCGAGGACCCACGCCACCACCACGACGCGCAGTGGCTGGCCAACGGCGATCTTCTCTACGCCACGGTGGAGCCACTCTCGGCAGAACTCTCCGCCCGCGTCACGGGGGGCGACCCGAGGCGCGACGCCCCCGACGGCATTGTTCAGGGCGACGTGATCCGGCAGGTCAACCGGCGCGGCGAGACCGTCTGGCGCTGGGCGGCAGGCGAGCATCTCGCGCCCGAGGACTATCCCATCCATCCCATCTTCGACCGCCGCCACTGGCCCTTCGTCAACGGGCTCGGCGAGACGCGCGACGGGCTGGTCCTCATGAGCCTGCGCGTCACCTCGGGCATCATCGCCGTGGACCGCGACACGGGTGCGGTCGCGTGGCGGATCGGCGCCGACCTCCTGGCCCAGCAGCATACGCCGATCGAGATGGCCGACGGCTCGATCCTGTGCTTCGACAACGGCAACCTGCGCTCCGGCGTCACCGCCCCCTATTCGCGCGCCGTCCAGATCGACCCGCGTTCCGGGCGCACGGTCTGGGAGTACACCGACCCGCTCAAGCCGGCCTTCTTCTCACCCTACATGGGCAGCGCCGAACGCCTGGCCAACGGCAACACCTTCATCTGCGAGTCCGCCTTCGGCCGCCTGTTCGAGGTGACGCCGGAGGGCGACGTGGTCTGGGAATACGTCATCCCCTTCTTCGGCGAGTATCCCGACGACGGGGCCCGCGACTACGCGGCCGGGCTGCAGAACAGCGTCTTCCGCGCCCACCGCTACAGCGCCGACCAGATCCCCTGGCTCGAGCGATAGGACGCCCGCGACAGGAGATGGCGCGATGACGCTCCCGGCCGTTGCACCCGCGAGCGGGACCCGCCCGTCCCGATCCCGGCATCTTCTCCCGCGCCTCGGCTCGGCCGGCGCTCTCTCTTCCTTCGCCCTGGTGATCGGTGTCTGGTGGCTGGCGACGGTGCTGGCGCCCGTTTCCTCCACCATCCTGCCCACGCCGCTCGACACGGCCCTGGCCTTCCGCGAGATGGCCGCGAGCGGCGTCCTGTGGAAGGACCTCGCGGCCTCCCTGTCGCGCGCGGCGATCGGCTTCGCGATCGGAGCGGGGCTCGGCGTCGCGGCAGGCCTCCTGACCGGCCGCACGCGGATCTTCCGTCTGCTCCTCAACCCGTTCCTGGCGGTGATGCGTCCGATCCCCGCCATTGCCCTCGTGCCCGTGGCGATCGTCTGGTTCGGCATCGGCGAAGGCTCGAAGTATTTCGTCATCGCCTATACTGTGTTTCTCGCGGTCTGGTTCAATACCCACCAGGGCATGGACTACGTCCCCGACATCTACATCCGCGCCTCGCGCTCGCTGGCGACCTCGCGCTTGCGCGAGTTCTTCCTGGTGGTGGTTCCCGCCGCCGCCCCGCACATCCTCGCCGGCATCCGGCTGGGCGTCGCGCTCGCCTTTCTCAGCCTCGTGGCAGCAGAGCTGACGGGCGCGTCGTCGGGCATCGGCTACCGCCTCCAGGAGGCGCGGCAATACATCCGCACCGACCGCATGTTCGCGCTCCTGATCGAGCTCGGCCTGATCGGTGCCTGCATCGATGCGGCCGTCTACCGGCTCGGCCGCCGCATCGTCCACTGGCAGCAGGCGTGAGGGCGGCATGACGATCGACACGGCTCCGACGGCCCCCGCGACGACCCGCGCCGCGGGGCTCGTGGAACTCTACGAGGCCGAGATCCGCTTCGGCGGCCCGCATTCCGGCGTCCTTGCCCTGCAGCGGACGTCCCTGCGCCTCGAGCCCGGGTCTTTCACCGCGCTGATCGGGCCATCCGGCTGTGGCAAGTCGACCCTGATGAACGCCATTGCCGGCTTCGTGCCCCTCAGCCACGGCTTCGCGCGCATCGACGGCGAAGAGGTGAGGGCGCCGAGCCCGCGCGTCGGGGTGATCTTCCAGCAATACGCCCTGTTTCCGTGGTTCACGGCCCGCGGCAACATCGAGTTCGCGCTCGCCAACCAGGGCGTTCCGCGCTCCGAGCGCCGCGAGCGCGCCCTCACGGCCCTGGAGGAGGTCGGGCTCGCCGGCCAGGGCGAGAAGTATCCGGGGCAATTGTCCGGCGGCATGAAGCAGCGGGTCGCCATCGCCCGCACCCTGGTTTGCGAGCCGAGCGTCCTCCTGATGGATGAGCCGTTCGGTGCGCTCGACGCGCAGACGCGACTCTCCATGCACGCCCTGCTTCTGCGTCTTCTCGCCCGTCATCGCGCCACCGTGCTCTTCGTCACGCACGATGTCGACGAGGCGTTGCTCCTGGCCGACACAGTCCACGTCATGTCGCAGGCGCCCGGACGCATCCTGGCGACCCATGCGATCGACACGCCCCGTCCGCGCTCCGTCAGCCGCTTCGACGCCGCGCTCGGCGATCTGCGCGTCGCGATCGTCGATCTCCTTCATCCCGCCCCGTGAGCGCCTATCCGGAGTCTCCCCCATGGCCAGCATGTCCCGCCGCCTGCTGATTGCCGCTTCGGCTCTCGCCGTTGCCTCTGCCACCCTTCCGGCCCGCGCGCAGGACAGCCTGACCCTCGCATGGTCGCCCGCGCCGCAGATGCCGCAGATCGACGTCGCCGTCGCGGACGGTCTGTTCAAGAAGGCGGGGCTCGACGTCGCGGTCGTGACCTTCGCCAGCGGCCGCGAAGCCTTCGAGGCGCTGACCGGCGGTCAGGCCGACCTCGCCACCATGGCCGAGCTTCCGGCCGTGATCGGCGCCTTGCGTCACCAGACCTTCAAGGTCGTCGCCGACCTCGCCCGCTACGAGGGATCGCGTCTCCTTGCCAAGGCCACCTCCGGCATCGCCGCACCGGCCGATCTCGCAGGGCGGCGCGTCGGCGTCACGCTCGGCACCAACACCGACTTCTTTCTGGGCAAGATCCTGAGCAAGGCAGGCGTCACGGCCGAGATCGTCAACGCCGCGCCGGCAGACCTCGTCCCCGCGCTGCTGCGCGGCGACGTCGATGCGATCGTGCCGTTCCCGAACGCCTACCCGGCAGCCGCGCGGGCGCTCGGGAAGAACTACAGGGACATCCGCTCCGATCTCTACGAACCGCACTTCATCCTGGCGGCGAGCCCCGCCGCGCTGGCGACCAAGCGGGACGCCGTGACCCGCTTCCTCGGCGCGCTCGTCACGGCCGACGACCGGGTGAAAGCCGATCCGAATGCCGCGGCTGCCGCCGTGGTGGCCACGCTGCAGGGGAATATCGACGCGGACGCCGTGCGCACGCTCTGGAAAGACACTGCGATCGGAACCCGCCTGGACCGTTCCTTGCTCGACCTCATGGTCGAGCAAGGTGCCTGGATCGTCGGGCGCGGCTTCGTCAAGGCCAGTGCGCCGAGCGTCGAGACGCTCCGCCCCTTCATCGAGCCAGGTCCGCTGGCAGCGGTCGCCACGACGAGCGTGACCGTCGACGCACTGCGATGATGGCGCCGCGCGGCCTCGCGCCTCGAGGGGCCGGACGAGAAGCCAAGTCTTTCCAACGTCCGCCATTCGAGATGGGCACGGCCGAACATCGGGCGCTTCACCAGCTTCAGGCGAGTGATCTGGCCTTCGGTCTGCCCGTTCGGCCACGGCTCCGTCGGCGCCGCAGCGACCGCCGCCTCGATTCGCGCTCGCTCATCAGGACCCGCCCCATGGCGGCCTCCCAGGCTCGTCCGGACAGGGGAGTGTGCCATTCCACCTTTGGCCAGCTGGGACATTCCAACTTTGCGCCTACAACCGTGATTCGCATAAGTTCTGTTATGGAACTAAGAGAGACGCCGCGGCCCGATACCGGCCGCCAAAAATCGTGACTTAAAGTGGGGTGACACGGCTGTTTTGCTGTGATCCTCGTTGTGCGGCGGGGGTTTGGACGCAGAACGACGGCGCTGGCGATCACCGGACCGAGTTGACGGCAGACGAGTTGCGGGCGGAGGCGCGGCGGCTGAAGGACGTGGCGCAGGCCCGCCGCTGTCTGGCCCTCGCGGCGGTGCTGGACGGACAGCCGCGCAGCGCGGCCGCGACCCTGGCCGGGATGGATCGGCAGACCTTGCGCGACTGGGTGCATCGCTACAACGCCGAGGGGATCGCCGGACTGTGCGATCGCCCGCGTCCCGGACGTCTGGCGCGGATGGGCGCCGAGCAGCGGGCGGATCTCGACACGCTGGTGGAGGACGGAGCGGACGTGGCCCGGGACGGGGTGGTGCGCTGGCGCTGGGCCGACCTGAAGAAGGTGCTGTCCGCGCGCTTCGGGGGAGCCTGTCGGAACGCTCGATCAGCCGCCTGCCGGGCGCGAGCCGTGGCCGCGGGCCTGGTGATGCCGCGCGCCGACACCCAGGCGATGAGCCTGCACGTGGCGGAGATCGCCCGCACGGTGGCGCCGGGCGCACACGCCGTGATGGTGATGGACGGGGCGGGTTGGCATACCACGTCGGCCTTGCAGGTGCCGGAGGCCATGGCTGTAGGGACGGCCTATGCATTGCTCCTCGTTCAGAGCGATCGCTGACGCACCCCGAACTTGATCCGCAAACGCCGCGCCGGCTCAGCGCAAACCGGACCGCTCGCGGGGCGGCCGTCAGCGGTCGCCGCCGTATTCGGGAACGCGCTCGCGCTCCATCAGGTTTGCTTCGCGCCGCAACGCCTCGGCCAGCAGTGCCTCGCGCTCGCGCACGCGGGTCGTGAGCGCCGCAATGCTGAGCGCTGCGACCGGACGGCCGGCAGCGTCCCGGACCGGCACACCGATCGCGCCCATCGTGTCGATCACGCGATCGAGCAGGACCGTATAGCCCCGCTCGCGCGAGGCGCGGACGGTGTCCCAGATCTCCGACGGGCTCAGTCGCGGATAGGGGCCGAGGCGCTGGACAACGATGCCGAGGATGGCCTCGACCTCCCGGTCGGGGAGCCAGGCGAGGATCGCCATCGCGCCAGCGCCCACCCCGAGGGGGCGGCGGCTGCCGATGTCGAGGTAGTTGGCCCGGATCGGGTAGGAACCAACCTCGCGCTCGATGCAGACCGCCTCGACCCCGCTGCGCACCGAGAGCAGCACCGTGTCGCCGGACATCTCTGCGAGGCGCACGAGGCTCGGGCGGGCGAGCGCGCGCAGGTCGTCGGGCCGGCCGCTGCTCGCGGTGAGGGCGGTCAGTTCGGGGCCGAGGCGCCAGCGCCGCCCGTCCGGCGCCCGCGCGGCGAAGCCCTCCTGGGCGAGCGTATCGAGGATCCTGAGCGCCGTGACCTTGTTGAGCCCGGTCTCGGCCGCGATCTCGGCGAGGCGCCGCGGCGTTGGCGCGGCGAGCGCCCGCAGAAGGGCGCAGACCTTCTGCACGGCGTTGGGCTCGCCCGCCGCGGGCGGCTTCTCGGGCGGCCGCTCGGGCGATTCATGGGGCACGGGGTCGCTCACGCGGCCTCCGCCCCGCCGAGGTAGATCCGGCGCAGGAGCGCGCTGTCCTGCAGGGCGCCCGCGCTCCCCTCCCCGGCGATGGCGCCCGCGTCGAGGAGGTAGCCGTAGGCGGCGTGGCGCAGGGCCTTCTCGACGAGCTGCTCCACCAGCAGGATCGCCGTGCCGGCGCGGGCGAGGCGGGAGGCCACGTCGAGGATGCGGTCGACCACGATCGGCGCGAGGCCGCCGGAGGGCTCGTCGAGGATCAGCAGCCGCGGCTCGGCGATCAGGCCCTGCGCCACGGCCAGGATCTGCTGCTGGCCGCCGCTCAGGCGCGAGGCCTGCTGGTGGCGCCGCTCGGCGAGTTCCGGAAAATCGGCGTAGATCCGCTCCAGGTTCTCCCGCGAGGCCCGGCCCCGTCCCGCGTAGGTCCCGACGCGCAGGTTGTCCTCGACGCTGAGCGTGGTGAAGACCCGGTGCCCTTCGAGCACCTGGACGAGGCCCGCCCGCACGATGTCGCCGGGGGCCGCCCGGGTGATGTCGGTCCCCGCGAAGCGCACGGAGCCGCGCTGCTTGGGGATCAGCCCCGAGAGAGCGTGCAGGATGGTGCTCTTGCCCGCGCCGTTGCGCCCGAGCATGACCACGAACTCGCCCTCGCGCACGGCGAGGCTGACCCCGTGCACGACGTGCGCCTTGCCGTAGGCGACGTGGAGGTCCTCGACCTCCAGGAGAACCGCACCGGCGCGGGACATCGTCAGGCTCCCAGGTAGACGCGCACCACCTCGGCGTCGCGGCGGACCTCGTCGGGGCGACCGTGCTTGATCAGCCGGCCGCGGTCCAGGGCGGTGACGCGGTCGCAGACGCGGAACACGAAGTCGGTGTGGTGCTCGACGAGCAGGATGCCGACGCCGCCCTCGCGGATGGCCGCGAGGATGGCGGCGAGGTGGCCGATCTCGGCCCCGGTGAGGCCCCCCGCCGGCTCGTCGAGGAGGAGGAAGCGCGGGCGCAGCGCCAGCGCCCGGGCGATCTCCAGGAAGCGCTGCTCGGCGTGCTCCAGCAGGCCCGCCCGGCGGCCGATCGCGTGGCCGAGCCCGATCCCGTGGACGAGGTCCGTCGCGTGGGCGCGGATCGCCCGCTCCTCTCGCCGGGCGGCCGGCCAGGCGAGCGCCGCCGCGAGGAAGCCCGAGCGCACCTCGCGCCACGCGCCCAGCATGGCGTTGTCGAGCACGGTCAGCGAGGGCAGCAGCCGCGGCTTCTGGAAGGTGCGGGCGATGCCGAGCCGCGGCCGGCGCTGGACCGAGCGGCGGGCGAGGGAGTCCCCGTCGATCTCCACGTCGCCGCCGTCCGGGCGGTAGTAGCCGGACAGGAGGTTGAGGAGCGTCGTCTTGCCCGAGCCGTTCGGCCCGATCAGCCCGTGGATCTCCCCCGGGCGCAGGTCGAGGGAGACGGACTCGAGGGCGGTGACGCCGCCGAAGCGCTTGGTGATCGCCTGGGCGCTCAGCGCGCCGGATGCGGGCACGCTCACGGCAGGGCCTCCCGGGCGAGGGGCGCCGGCGCGGGTTCGTCCGGCGCCGCCTGCGCCGCGCCGAGCGCGCGGCGCAGGCAGGGGAGG
>NZ_JBSVZN010000014.1:0-209067 GCF_054052225.1 Methylobacterium sp. JK268
CGGCCTCGGCGCCGCCCTCCTCGCCCTCCTCGGCGGTGATCGCGTCGAGATAGGCCGGACGCCCCTGGCGCTTCAGATGCGCCACGATCGCCTCCACCTCGTCGTCCGACACGAACGGGCCGTGAACCCGCGTCGTCCGACCGCCGCCCGCCATGAACAGCATGTCGCCCTGACCCAGAAGCTGCTCGGCGCCCATCTCCCCCAGGATCGTCCGCGAGTCGATCTTCGACGTCACCTGGAACGAGATCCGGGTCGGGAAGTTCGCCTTGATCGTCCCGGTGATCACGTCCACCGACGGGCGCTGCGTCGCCATGATCAGGTGGATCCCCGCCGCCCGCGCCATCTGCGCCAGACGCTGGATCGCCCCCTCGATGTCCTTGCCGGCCACCATCATCAGGTCGGCCATCTCGTCCACGATCACCACGATGTAGGGCAGCGCGGACAGGTCCATCACCTCGTCCTCGTACACCGCCTCGCCCGTCTCCCGGTCGAACCCCGTCTGCACCGTCCGGGTGATCACCTCGCCCCGCTCGCGCGCCTCCGCCACCCGGGCGTTGAACCCGTCGATGTTGCGAACGCCGAGGCGCGCCATCTTCTTGTAGCGCTCCTCCATCTCGCGCACGGCCCACTTGAGGGCGATCACGGCCTTCTTGGGGTCGGTGACCACGGGCGAGAGCAGGTGCGGGATGCCGTCGTAGACGGAGAGCTCCAGCATCTTGGGATCGACCATGATCAGGCGGCACTCCTCGGGCTTCATGCGGTAGAGGAGGGAGAGGATCATGGTGTTGATGGCCACCGACTTGCCGGATCCGGTTGTGCCGGCGACGAGCAGGTGGGGCATGCGGGCGAGGTCGGCGATGATGGCCTCGCCGCCGATGTTCTTGCCGAGGCAGAGGGCGAGCTTCTGCTTGGTCTCGGCGAAGGCGGGGCTGGAGAGGATCTCGCGGAGGTAGACGGTCTCGCGCTTGACGTTGGGCAGTTCGATGCCGATGGCGTTGCGGCCCTGGACAACGGCGACGCGGGCGGAGATCGCCGACATCGAGCGGGCGATGTCGTCGGCGAGCGAGATCACGCGCGAGGACTTGGTGCCCGGCGCCGGCTCCATCTCGTACAGGGTGACGACGGGCCCGGGCCGCACGGCCAGGATCTCGCCCCGCACCCCGAAATCGTGGATCACCTGCTGCAGCTGCACGGCGTTGGCCTGGAGCACGTCCGCGTCGAGGCTGCTGCCGTCCGAGGCGCGCGCCTCGGTGAGCAGGTCGAGCGGCGGGAACTCGTAGGGGAATTCCGGAGCCTGGACTGCCGGCCGCAGCGGGGGAGGGGGGAGCGGCACCAGGGCCAGAATGTCGTCCTCGTCCTCCGGATCCTCGGCGTCGAGGCCGAGGTCGGAATCGAGCCCCGCATTGCCGATCACCACGCCGTGCGGCTCCGGCGCCGCCGGCACGGAGGCGGGCGCCGCGGCCGGGATGGCGGCGGGCAGGCGCGAGAATTCGGGCGCCACGATCGAGATCACCGGCGCGGCGACCTGCAGGACGATCGACCCCACGGTGATCGGCTCGACCGGCCCGCCCGGCACCATCGTGAGGGCGAGCGGCGCCAGCGCGACGTCGCCCGGGAAAGCCGCCGGGGCGGGGAGGGCCGCCGGCGCTATCGCGACGGGCGGCAGGATCTCGGCCCGCACCGGGAGAACGGGCGCGGCCGCTTCGACGACCACCGTCTCGGCGGGCGCCGCCGTCTCGGCCGGGGCGCTCACCGGTTCCGCGGCGACGCCGGTCGCGCCGGCGGGGTCCGGCATCTCGGCGACGGAATCCGCCGTCGGCACAACCGTCTCCTCGGACGGGACTGCGACCGGCGCGGCGGTCTCCTCGGCCGCGAGGATGGCCGCCTCGGCGACGCAGGGTGCGGTCAGGTCGGGTGCGGTCTCGGACGGGGAGTCCGCCTCGGCCATCGGGGCGTCGGCGGGTGCGATCGCGACGGCCGCGCTCTCCGCGACCGGCTCCGCCTCGACGGCGGGCGCCACCATCGCCTCCGGCGCCGCGCCCGCCGCGACGGGTGGCGTCTGCGCGTCGGCATCGGACGGCACCGGCCGGTTGTCCTGCACCTCGGCGAGCGTCAGCGGCTGCGACCAGTCGTGCCGCAGCATGCCGGCGAAGGCGTAGGGAGGGTGCTTCGGCAGGGCGCGCAGGAAGGAGATGTCGAGCGGGAGCACGATCGGCGCGCCGTTCTCCACCTCCGCCGCGTCGAACTCCGCGGCCGGCACGATCTCCGGCTTCTGCGCGGGCTCGTCCGCGGGCGCGGGATAGGCCTGAGCCGGCACGGCCGCGCCTTCGGCCAGGGCCTCGGCATCGGTCGAGACCGCGACGGCGTCTCCCGGACGGGCCTCGGACGGCGGCTCCGCCGCGGCGGGTTCGGCCACAGGCTCCGGATGCGCGGGCGGTTCGGCGTCGACCGGCGGCTGGGCCGGCGGCGCGGGCGGGGGCGCCTCCTCTGGGGCGTGGCGCAGCAGGTGGTCGGGCGTGCGCGTGAACTTCACGCCGGGCGGCAGCACGTAGGGCTGGCGCCAGCGCGGGAGCGGTGGCAGGGCGGCTTCCTCGGCCGCGAGGCGCGCGGCCTCGGCGGCGGCCTCGGCCTCCGCGCGCGCCGCGGCGGCGTCCTGTTCCGCGGCGAGGCGCTCGGCCTCGCGCGCCCGCGCCTCCTCCTCCCGCTTGCGGCGGCGGGCCTGAAGGACGTGGTCGGGGGTGCGGGTGAAGCGCAGGTCGGGAACGTCGTCGCGCGGTGCCGGGGGCGGCGCCGGAGCGGGACGGGAGGCCGCTTCGAGGCTGCGCGCCGTCTCGGCCTGGCGGCGCGCCCGCGTCAGCACGGTCCGCGCCGGGCCGGCCGGCGGGATCGCCACCCAGGCATCCTCCATGTCGGGTCCCGGCCCGGCCGGCCGCGGCGGCTCGGCCGGGCGGGGCGCGGGCGCGATCGGGGCGGCGCGGACGGGCGCCGCCGCCACCGGTGGGGCCGGGATCGGCGCGGCCGGGATCGGCGCGGCAATGGGCGGCGGGGGAGGTGCGGCGGCGACCGGCGGTTCCGGCACCCAGGCCGGCGCGGCGGCCGGGGCGGGGTCCGGCACCCAGGGCGGTTCCGGCGCCGGGGCGGGCGCGGCGCGCACGAGGTCCGGTGACCAGGCCGGCGTCTCGCGCGGGACGGGATCGGTCATCCAGCTCGGCGTCGCGCGCCTGTCGAGGACCGCCGGCCGCGGCGGAGGCGGCAGCGCGAGGCGCTGCGGCGCCGGCGGCGCGAGCCGCCGGGCGACGAGCGCCCGCAGGCGCATCAGGGTCTCCGCCAGCGCCGCGAAGGCGAGGCCGCGGCGCGCGGGTTGGGGCGCGCCGCGCATCGCCTGTGGATGCCGCGCCGAAGACTCGAGGTTGGTGGGCCGTCCCGATGATCTCATGATGCTGGCTGGTTGGAGGCGGGCCACGCCGCCCGGGGCCGCTGCTCCCCACCAGTTAGGCGCGGTATCGTTAACGCCCGCTTGAGCCCGGCCCCGGGGACGGCCGGGGTGCCCAGGGCGGCGGCCCCGCGTTAAGCAGGGAGGATCGCCACCGGAGGCAGGCCCGCGATGTTCCGATCCCTCTACCAGCACGGTTTCGCCCGGGTCGCGGCCTGCGTCGGCCGGAGTCACATCGCGGAGCCGGCCGCCAATGCGGGCGAGGTGCTGGCGCTCGCGCGGCGCTGCCACGACCAGGGCGTCGCGGTGGCGGTTTTTCCCGAACTCTGTCTCTCCGCCTACGCGATCGAGGACCTGTTCCTGCAGGACACCCTGCTCGCCGCCGTCGAGAGCGCCGTGCTGGCGGTCGCGGAGGGCAGTGCCGACCTGCTGCCGCTCCTCGTGATCGGCGCGCCCCTGCGCCACGGCCACCGCCTCTACAACACCGCCGTGCTGGTGCATCGCGGGCGCGTGCTCGGCGTGGTGCCCAAGAGCTACCTGCCGAATTACCGGGAATTCTACGAGAAGCGCCACTTCGCCCCGGGGGCCGGGATCACCGGCGCGACGATCCGGCTCGGCGGGACCGAGGTCCCGTTCGGCACCGACCTGCTGTTCCCCGCCGCGGACCTGCCCGGGCTGGTGATCGGCGTCGACGTCTGCGAGGACATGTGGATCCCGGTCCCGCCGGGGGCGCTGGCCGCGCTGGCGGGGGCGACCGTGCTGGTGAACCTCTCGGGCAGCCCGATCACCATCGGCCGGGCGGAGAGCCGCAAGCTCCTCTGCCAGTCGGCCTCGGCCCGCTGCCTCGCGGCCTACATCTACGCCGCGGCGGGGCCGGGCGAATCCACCACCGACCTCGCCTGGGACGGGCAGACCGTCATCTACGAGGACGGCGACCTCCTCGCCGAGGGCGAGCGCTTCCCGGCCGAGCCGCAGGTGACGGTGGCCGACCTCGACCTCGACCGCCTGCGCCAGGAGCGTGCCCAGATGGGCAGCTTCGACGACAACGCCCGCGCGGTGCTGGGCGACCGGACCTGGCGGCGCATCCCCTTCACGGTGGCGCCGCCCTCCGGCGATCTCGGCCTCGCCCGCACGGTCGAGCGCTTCCCCTTCGTGCCGGCCGATCCCGCCCGCCTCGCCCAGGATTGCTACGAGGGCTACAACATCCAGGTGGCGGGGCTCGCCCAGCGCCTGCGGGCGATCCGCACCGAGAAGGTGGTGATCGGCATCTCGGGCGGCCTCGATTCGACCCACGCCCTGATCGTGGCGGCCAAGGCCTTCGACCGGCTCGGGCTGCCGCGCACCAACATCCTCACCTACACGATGCCGGGCTTCGCCACCTCGACGGAGACCAAGGCCAACGCCCACCGGCTGATGGCGGCGCTCGGCACGGCCGCGGCGGAACTCGACATCCGCCCGGCCGCCCGGCAGATGCTCGCCGACATGGGCCACCCGTTCGGGCGCGGGGAGCCCGTCTACGACGTCACCTTCGAGAACGTGCAGGCGGGCCTGCGCACCGACTTCCTGTTCCGCCTCGCCAACCACAACGCCGCGATCGTGGTCGGCACCGGGGACCTGTCGGAACTGGCGCTCGGCTGGTGCACCTACGGCGTCGGCGACCAGATGTCCCACTACGCGGTCAACGCCGGCGTGCCCAAGACCCTGATCCAGCACCTCATCCGCTGGGTGGTCGCCTCCGGCCAGTTCGAGCCGGAGGTGAACGCCACCCTGGACGCGATCCTCGCCACCGAGATCTCCCCGGAACTGGTGCCCGTGCAGGAGGGCGAGGCGATCCAGAGCACGGAGGCGAAGATCGGCCCCTACGCGCTGCAGGACTTCAACCTGTTCTACACGCTCCGTTACGGGTACCGCCCCTCCAAGATCGCCTTCCTGGCGGCGCGGGCCTGGGAGGATCCGGCGCGGGGCCCCTGGCCGCCCGGCTTCCCGGAGGCGCGGCGGGGCGCCTACGCGCTCCCGGAGATCCGCGCCTGGCTGAAGGTGTTCCTGCAGCGCTTCTACGGCTTCAGCCAGTTCAAGCGGTCGGCGATCCCGAACGGCCCGAAGGTGGCGGCGGGCGGGGCGCTCTCGCCCCGCGGCGACTGGCGGGCGCCCTCGGACGGCAACGCGACCGCGTGGTTGGAGGAGCTGGAGCGGACCGTGCCCGAGGCGTGAGCGATCTCAGGGCCGCCCCGATTGCGGCCCCGGCGTCCGCAGGTAACGATCGAACAGGTCCAGGATGCGGCGGGTCGCGTCGTCGGTGGCCTCCGCATTCGCCGGAATCGACTGCCGGCGCTCGCCGGGATCGTCGAAGCTGTGCGTCGCGCCCGGATAGATCCGGATGGCGACGTCGCCGCCCGCGGCGCGGCCCGCCGCGACGAGCCGCGCGCAGCGCTCCGGCGAGACCTCCTCGTCGGCGGTGCCGTGGAAGACGCGGACGGGCGCGACGGGACGGTAGGCCCGCGTCGCGAACAGGCCCCTCAGCCCGCAGGCCGGGTAGAGCGCGACCCCGATCCGGAAGTCCCGGGCCGCCGGCACCGCGCCCTCCGCCAGGGTGGCGAGCGTCGCGCTGCCGCCGTTCGACCAGCCCATCAGCCCGATGCGGTCCGCCGCCACGTCCGGGCGGGCGCGCAGGTAGGCAAGGCCGCCCGCGGCGTCGAGCGGGCGCACCGCCACCTCGCTGACCGCCTCGGGACGGTCGTCGTAGCTGTGGCGCGGGAAGCCGCCCGGATAGCCCCGCGGCCCGAAGCCGTCGACCAGGAGGGCCACGAAGCCGTGCTCGGCCAGGAGTTCGCCCCAGGCGCGGTGGCGCTGCGAGAGGGTCGAGGCGTTGTAGACCCCGTCCGCGCGCGACGAGTAGGCCCCTGCGCGCCCATGCATCATCACGACGGCCGGGTGCCGCCGGCCCGCAGGCGCGTCGGGCGCGAACAGGTAGCCGACGAGGGTCGTGCGTCCGTCGGCACTCGGGAACGTGACCCTGACGGGTTCGGCGGCGAGGGCGGGCAGGAGGCCGCAGAGCCCGAGCAGGGCGGCGAGGAGGAGGCGCGGAGCCATGGGAGGTTTCCGGTCGAAGGCCCGCCGCTCTCGGCGGACCCGCGAGGTATCGCCGGGATGCGCCGGGCGGGATGTGCGCGACCGCCCCCGCCACGATGCCGCGTCCGTTCTCGGCTTGGCGGTCTCGGGAAGCACCTCGGGCGGGATTCGCCCTTTTGATCGGACGTCGCCGCTTCATGCCGGGAGAACTGTCGGATGTTGCGGCGTGGTGAAACAGTCCGCAGCGGTCGAGGCGGCCCGGACCATCACTTCGTGATTGGGAGAAGTCGGACATCGGAGTAACGTCGGCGCGACTGTTCTGGGTCAGAGGGGCTGGGTCATGGCGCGCGAACGCATGGCGTGGATCGTCCCGTGGCTGTGGCTGCTGCTGGCGGCGATCCCGGTCCGCGCGGCCGACCAGGATGCGGGCTGGACGGATCCACCTGTTCTGCGCATCCCCCGATCGTCCGTCGTGACCCTCGACGCCTTCACGGACTGGGTGGATGTGCCGGGCCTGGGGCGCGTGAACGGCGCCTCCTTCTACGACATCCGGCCGGGCGACGAGCCCCGCACCGCGCCGGAGCGGCGCAGCCTCATGCCGCCGGTGCTCCAGATCGACAAGGGCACGGTCCTCGATCTCCACCTCAACAACCGCCTGACGACGATCGACGCGCCCGGGCTCGGCAAGGCCGACGCGCGGCGCAGCGGCGACTTCTCGAACGTGCACACGCACGGCCTGATCGTCGCCCCGACCGGCATCGGGTTCGGGGGTCCCGCGCCCCGGCTGGGGGATTGCGTGCTTCCGCTCGCGGCGAGCCACGCGGGGGCCGCGCCGGACACCGGGCCGCACGCGCATCACGCCGGGATGGACGCCGATCCCTGCGCGTCCGGCACGCCGCCCGGCATGGCGATCGCGGACCGCCTCGCCTACACTTACACGATCCCGGCCGACCACCCGAGTGGATTGTTCTGGATCCACCCGCACCCGCACGGCCAGTCGGAGATCCAGCTCTCGAACGGCGTCTCGGGCCTGCTGGCGATCGGGTCCGTCTGGGACGAGCTCTACTTTCGCTGCCGGCTCACCGCCTCGCCCGCCGCCCGGGGCGAAGCCTGCCGCACGCAGGCCGAACAACGGGAGGAGCGGGCGCTGGAGGCGCAGGCGCGCGGAAGCGGCGAGGACGGGCCGCTCCTGCGGGTGCGCTATCTCGGGCTCAAGGACGTGCAGGTGGCGGCCCGGCCGGCCCCGGCCGGCGCGGCCCCGCGCTTCGACCTGATCCCCTTCCCGCACCGGCCCAAGACGACGGACAAGGCGTTCTCCACCGCCAACGACGCCCGCAAGGCGCGGTGCGGCGGCGTGCCGGTGCTGCGGGACGACGGCGACGTCGTCGCCCCCGGCCAGGTCGGCCCCGCCCGCGGCGCGTGCTGGGGCAAGACCGACACGGGGCAGCGGGAAGGATGGGTCTTCCCGGTCTCGGGGCAGGTCTACCCGCGGATCACCGCCGAGCCCGACGCCACCGAGTTGTGGCGGATCGCCAACATGTCGGCGGATGTCAGCTACCGGCTGGAACTGAAGGGCGAGGACGGCACGCCCTACCGCATGCGCCCGATCGCCCTCGACGGCGTGGCGCTCGCGGCGCTGCGTGCCGGAGTCGAGCCCGGCCGGCTCGCCGGCGGCAAGGTCGCGGCGACGGCGGGGCAGCCGCTGCCGGAGATCGTCCTGATGCCGAGCGCCCGCATCGAGGTGGTCGTCGAGCGCTGCCGCGCCGTCCCCGACGGCCGCGACGAGACCGGCTGCGTGCCGCGGGAGCGGACCGTCAGGGCGGTGCTGCGCACCCGCGGCATGGTGACCGGGCGGGACGGCGCCGGGGATGCCTGGCCGGCGATCGAGCTCGCCGAGGTGGTGTTCGAGGCCGGGAAGGCGGGGGCGCCGGTCCTGCCGCGGGTCAGCGCCGCCGCCCCGCCCACGTCGCTCGTCGCCTCGCCATCGCCGGCCCCGCCTGCGGCGTCCGCGCCCACTCCGACCGACCCCTGCGCCTACCGGCACGGGCCGGATCGGTTCGGCTTGGACAGCACCCGGGTCAGGCTGATCCGCCTCAAGAACGACAACGTGGGGCCGAAGCAGGTCGAGGTGTTCGGCATCCACAACGAGCTGTTCGATCTCGCGCGGGATCCCGACGGTGCGCCGGTCACGGTGGCGGCCCTGATCGACGAGGGCGGCTCGCCGCCGAAGGACGGGACGGCATCACTGATCCGCAATATCCGCCTACCGAACCCGTGCAAGACGATCGATACGCCGGATGGCTTCCACGATTATTACAACGAATTCAAAGAAAATATCGATAACGTTACTGTCAAGTACGGCGCGGATGAGTATTGGCTCGTCGTCAACGACAGCGCCGAGTGTCACAACTTCCACATCCACCAGATGAAATTCGCCGTCGTGGACGCCGATTTCGAAGGCACGGCGGCCGCGATCGCGGGAACGGCACCCCCGGCCTCGGACCAGTGCGCCGGCGACCGGACGGCGATCCGGCCGATCAACCAGGCGGCGCTCCTCGACAATTACCCGCTGCCGCCGAGCGCCCGGGTGCTGTTCCACGTCCGGTTCGACGGGCCCAAGCTCGGGCGCTTCGTGTTCCACTGCCACATCCTGGAACACGAGGACAAAGGGATGATGTCGCTGCTCAAGGTCGAGGAGTAGGGGCGCTCACGCCTCCTCGTCCGGCGGGGGGCCGGGCGGCGCGAACAGATCCTCGGGCGGCACCACCGTGACCCGCCGGGCGGCGATCTCCACCTTCGGCACGAAGGCGCGGGTGAAGGGCAGTAGCGCGGGCGCGCCGCCCACCGCGGGTGCGATCTCCAGGAGGTCGCCGCCGCCGTAATTCGGCACGGCCCGCACGGTGCCGATCCGCGTACCCGCCGCATCGACCACGTCGAGGCCGATCAGGTCCGCGGTGAAGAATTCGTCCTCGTCCTCGGCCGCGCCGAGGCGGTCGCGGGGGACGTAGAGGGCGAGGCGGTTCAGCGCCTCGGCCGCGTTCCGCCCGGAGATCCCGGCCACGCGGGCGATCAGGACGTCGGGCGCGCCGGAGGTCGGGCGCAGGCCGCCGAGTTCGATCACGCGCCCATCGGCCGCCGTGAGCGGGCCGTAGGACCCGATCGCCATCGGATCGGCGGTGTAGGATTTCAGCCGCACCTCGCCCTGGAGGCCGTGGGCGCGGCCGAATTCGCCGAGGAGCACGAAGCCCGGATCGGCGGCCGGGCCGGGGCCCGGTGCGCCGGCCGCGTCCCGCCCCGGCCGGGGGCCGGAGGGGGCGGGGCGGGGAGGCCGGCGCGCCATGGATTACGCCGCGGCGTCCTCGCCGGCGGCGGCGCCGGCCTTCTCGGCGCGGGCGGCAGCGCGCTCCTTGGCCTTGGTGCCGGGCTCGGCCTTCGTCGGGTTGTTGCGGGCCGGGCGCTTGGCGAGGCCGGCGGCGTCGAGGAAGCGGAGCACGCGGTCGGTCGGCTGCGCACCCTTGGCGAGCCAGGCCTGGACCTTCTCGACCTCGAGGACCACGCGGGCCGGATCGTCCTTCGGCTTCATCGGGTCGTAGACGCCGACCTTCTCGATGAAGCGGCCGTCGCGCGGCGAGCGCGAGTCGGCGATGACGATGCGGTAATAGGGGCGCTTCTTGGCGCCGCCGCGGGTCAGACGGATCTTCAGGGACATCTCGTTACCTCTTCACTCGAACATGCTTCAGTGGATTGTGCGGAGCGACGCGATCGCGCTCCCATCATCGGACGATCGCGCGCCGGCGACCGTCGTCATCGATCTTCCCGTGCTCGAGAACGTCGATTCCTGCGAGGGGCATCATCCCCCTACTTCTTCTTGCCCAAGGGCAGGCCGCCCAGGCCCGGCAGCCCCGGCCCCTTGCCGCCGCCGAGGCCCGGCAGGCCCGGCATCTTGCCGGGCGCCCCGCCCAGGCCGGGCGGCATCGGCGGCAGCTTGCCGCCGAACTGCTTCTCCAGGGCGGCGATCTGCTCGGGCGTCGGCTCGGGCATGCCACCGCCGCCCATCATCTTGCCCAAGCCCCCGAGACCACCCCCGAGACCGCCGCCCCCGAGACCGCCGCCCCCGCCGAGCCCGAACATGCTGCCGAGCGCCTGGCCGAGGCCGCGCTTGCCCGAGCCCATGGCCTTCATCATGTCGGCCATGGTGCGGTGCATCTTGAGGAGCTTGTTGATCTCCGAGACGTCGACGCCCGAGCCCTTGGCGATGCGCTTCTTGCGCGAGGCCTTCAGGATGTCGGGGTTGCGCCGCTCCTCGGGGGTCATCGACGAGATGATGGCCCGCTGGCGCCGGAACATCTTCTCGTCGAGGTTGGCGCCCTCGACCTGCTTCTTGATCTGGCCCATGCCGGGCAGCATGCCCATCAGGCCGCCGATGCCGCCCATCTTCTCCATCTGGCCGAGCTGCATCGACAGGTCTTCGAGGTCGAACTTGCCCTTGCGCATCTTCTCGGCGACGCGCAGGGCCTGTTCCTGGTCGATGGTCTCGGCCGCCTTCTCGACGAGCGAGACGATGTCGCCCATGCCGAGGATGCGGTTGGCGACGCGGGCGGGATGGAACTCCTCCAGCGCGTCGACCTTCTCGCCGGTGCCGACGAGCTTGATCGGCTTGCCGGTGACGGCGCGCATGGAGAGGGCCGCGCCGCCGCGGGCGTCGCCGTCCATGCGGGTGAGCACGATGCCGGTGACGCCGAGGCGCTGGTCGAAGGCCCGCGCCGTATTGACCGCGTCCTGGCCGGTGAGGGCGTCGGCGACGAGGAGCACCTCGTGCGGGTTGGTGGCCGCCTTCACGTCGGCGGCCTCCTGCATCAGCCCCTCGTCGAGGGTGATGCGGCCCGCCGTGTCGAGCATCACCACGTCGAAGCCGCCGAGCCGGGCGGCCTCCATGGCGCGCCGGGCGATCTGCACCGCCGACTGGCCGGCGACGATCGGCAGCGTCTCGACGCCGACCTGCTGGCCCAGCACCGCGAGCTGCTCCATGGCGGCCGGGCGGCGCGTGTCGAGGGAGGCGAGCAGCACCCGGCGCCGGTCGCGCTGCGTCAGGCGGCGGGCGATCTTGGCCGTGGTGGTGGTCTTGCCCGAACCCTGCAGGCCGACCATCAGGATCGGCACCGGCGAGGGGGCGTTGAGGTCGATCACCTCGGCGTCGGTGCCGAGCATCGCCACGAGCTGGTCGTTGACGATCTTCACGACCATCTGGCCGGGCGTCACCGATTTCAGCACGACGGCGCCGACCGCCTGCTCGCGCACCTTCTCGGTGAAGCCGCGCACCACCTCGAGGGCGACGTCCGCCTCCAGCAGGGCGCGGCGCACCTCGCGCAGGGCCGCGGTGACGTCGGCCTCGGTCAGCGCGCCGCGGCGCGTGAGGCCGGAGAGAATGCCGGAGAGGCGCTCGGAGAGGCCGTCGAACATGCTGTGGTCCCTCAGCGCTACTCGTCGTTGCCCGCCGCGGCGGCCCGGCGCACCTGGAGCGCGCCCTCGAAGTGCCGGATCGCGGTCTCGAACTTGTCGCGGCAGCCGGGATTGCAGAAGCCGACCACGGCGCCGTTGTAGAGCGTCAGCGAATCGGCGGCGATCGGCTTGCCCGACCAGGGGCAGGCCGTGTTCACCGCGTCCTCGATGCGCAACGGCGCGTGGGTCGTGTCTCTCATCCGGGTCCCGGTTCGGGCAGCGTGGCGGCGCGGCTTCGCCCAACGCCGGACGCGCCCGAGGGCGCATCGCGCTGTCGGGCGTTGGCCTCCGGCCTCAGGGGACCGGGCGGCGGTACGGGTCGAGACGAGACTTCGCCTGGAAGCCGGAGCGCCTACAGGTCTTCCGCCGAAAAGTCAACGCTCGGCGGGCGCCGGCTGCCGCGCCGCGGCGAGATGGCGCTTGAGGAACGCGCCGGTCTCCGCGAGGGAGCGGCGGGCCTCCGGAAGGAACGAGGACGCGAACTGCCAGGCATGCGGCACCACCGGCCAGACCGTGAGCGCCACGGTGACGCCCGCCGCCCGCGCCTTCTCGGCGAAGCGCACGGAATCGTCGCGCAGGATCTCGCGCTCGCCGACATGGAGCAGCAGCGGCGGCAGGCCCGCGAGGTCGCCGAACAGGGGCGAGACCAGCGGGTCCGCTGGGTCGTGCCCGGCGAGGTAGGCCTCCTGCAGCATCGGGAAGCTCTCGACCGTCAGCATCGCCTCGCGCCGCGCGTTCTCGGTCAGCGAGGGGCTGCCGCCCGTCATGTCGGTGGCGGGCGAGAAGGCCGCCGCGGCCGCCGGGAGCGGCGCGCCCTCGGCCTTGAGGCGCAGCATCAGCGCCAGGAGGAGGTTGCCGCCGGCCGATTCGCCCGCGAGAGCGGCCGGGCCCTGCGCGGCGAAGTCCAGCCACGCCGCCCGGACGTCGTCGAGGGCGGCCGGGTAGGGATGCTCGGGGGCGAGGCGGTAATCGGGGGTGAAGATCCGGAAGCCCTGGCGGGCGAGGCCGCCGACCAGCGGCCGGTGGGTGCGCGGCGAGCAGGCGATGAAGCCGCCGCCATGCACGTAGAGGAGCCGGGGCGCGTCCGCGGACAGGCCGGGCCGCTCCGCCCATTCCCCGGCAATCCCGCCCACCGTCCCGGCACGGAAGGCGATTCCGGGCGGATCCGGGAAGGCCGCCGCGTCGAAGACCCGCCGCACGGCGAGGACGTCGGTCACGCCGGCCATCCGCCGCTTGACCTGACGCTTGATCATCCAGGCGAAGGCGTATGCGCGCAACGATGCCATGCGGGGGAGACCTCCTATGCGCCGATCGCCCGGCGGATCAGCGACCAGTAGCGGACCGGCATCAGGCGCTGGATCAGGGCGACCTGCTTCGCGTCCGACCCCACGATCAGGCGCGGCGCCTTCCGCTCGATCCCGGCGAGGATCTGCGCGGCCGCCGCCTCCGGCGAGAGCCGCAGGTGCTTCTCGAAGGCGCGCCGGCCGCGCTCGGCCTCGGCGGGGTCAACCCCGGCCCCCGTGCGGGAGTTGCGCGCGATCGCCGTGGCGACGCCACCCGGATGCACCACCATGACGTGCAGCCCGCTTCCCTCGGTCTCGTGGCGCAGGGCCTCCGAGAAACCGCGCACCGCGAACTTGCTCGCCGCGTAGGCGGTCTGGCCGGCCGGGGCGATGATCCCGTAGAGGCTCGACAGGTTGACGATCTGGGCCTCGGGCCGGCGCCGCAGGGCCGGCAGGAAGGCGTGGCTCATCCGCACCACGGCGCGGAAATTGATGTCCATCAGCCACTCGACATCGTCGAGGGACACCTCCTCGAAGCGGCCGGCCAGCGCCACGCCCGCGTTGTTGATGAGGAGGTCGAGAGTCCCGTGCCGGCCGAGGACCGCGTCGGGCAGGGCCGCGATGGCGGCGGCGTCGCGCAGGTCGACCACGTGGGTGCTGAGGCCGGGTGCGCGCCCGTCGAGGCCGGCCGCCAGCCGCGCGAGCCCCTCGGGGTCGCGGTCGACGAGGGCGAGGCGGGTTCCGCGCGCCGCGAGCGCCTGCGCCAGGGCCGCCCCGATCCCGCTCGCCGCGCCCGTGACGAGCGCGGTCCTGTCGCGCAGTTCGAATCGTGCCGCCAATGCCGCGCCCCCCGGGTGCCCCCGATCGGGGCTTGGCGCGTCTTCGCCCGAAGGCGCGCCGGGCGCAAGCGCGGCCGCGCCCGGCGGGGTGGATCAGGCGCGCTTGCGGACCGGTTCGGCGGCCTCGGGGGCCGGGAGGACCGGCAGTTCCACGTCGATCTCCAGCAGGGACACGGCCTGGCCGCGCTCCATCGAGACCTTCACCTTCTCCTGGTCGATCGCCACGTGCTTGGCGATGACCGCGAGGATCTCCTCGCGCAGAACCGCCGCGAGGTCGCTGCGGCCCGGGGCGCTGGCGGCGCGCTCGTGGGCGAGGAGGATCTGCAGGCGCTCGCGCGCGATCGGCGCGGTGCCGCGGCGGGAGAAGAACGGCAGCAGCGTCATGCGGCCCTCCGGGAGAGGAGGCGGTTGAGGAAGGACTTGCGCTCGGTCGGGATGGTCATGGCCACGCTCTCGCCGCGCAGGCGTCGGGCGGCGTCCGCGTAGGCGCGGGCCGGGGCGCTGGCGGGGTTGTTGAGGGTGACCGGGCTGCCGATGTTGGAGGCCTTGAGCACCTCCTCGCTCTCGGGCACCACCGCCAGGAGCGGGATCGAGAGGATCTCCAGCACGTCCTCGATCTTGAGCATCTCGCCCCTGTCGGCCCGGGAGGGGTCGTAGCGGGTGAGGATCAGGTGCTTCTCCAGGCCCTCGCCGGCCTCGGCGCGGGCGGTCTTGGCGTCGAGGAGCCCGATGATGCGGTCGGAGTCGCGCACCGAGGAGACCTCGGGGTTGGTGACCACGACGGCGACGTCGGCGTGGCGCATGGCCAGCGTGGCGCCGCGCTCGATGCCGGCGGGGCTGTCGCAGATCACCCAGTCGAAGCGCTCGCGCAGGTCATTGATCACCCGGGCGACGCCCTCGTCGGTGAGCGCGTCCTTGTCGCGGGTCTGGGAGGCGGGGAGCAGCGAGAGGGTGTCGACGCGCTTGTCGCGGATCAGCGCCTGGGCGAGCTTGGCGCTGCCCTGGACGACGTTGATGAGGTCGTAGACGACCCTGCGCTCGGCGCCCATGATGAGGTCGAGGTTGCGCAGGCCGACGTCGAAATCGACCACGCAGACGTTCTGCCCGGACTGGGCCAGGGCCGCCCCGAGGGCCGCCGTGGTGGTGGTCTTGCCCACCCCGCCCTTGCCCGATGTCACCACCACAACCTTCGCCATGCCATTCCTCGCTGGGTGTTGGGCGGTCGCCCGCCGGTCAGGACGGAGCGTTGCCGCGCGTCCGCGTCAGTCCAGGGCCGTCATTCGCATCGCGTCGCCGTCGAGCCAGACATGCACGGGCTTGCCGCGCAGGCTCGCGTCGATGTCGTCCGCGATGCGGTACAATCCGTCGATCGAGAGCAGTTCCGGCTCGAACCGGCTGCAGACGATCCGGGCGTTGCCGTTGCCTGCCGCGCCCGCGATGGCGCGCCCGCGCAGGGTCCCGTAGACGTGGATCGAGCCCCCGGCGATCACCTCGGCGCCCGAGGCCACCGACCCCATCACGGTCACGTCCCCTTCCGGGAACAGGATCTGCTGGCCCGACCGCACCGGCGCGTCGAGCACCAGCGAGCCGATGCTGGTCGGCCGCTCGGAGACCCCGATCGCCACCGGGGCCGGCGCGTCGGCCGGGGCAGGGGCCTCGTCCGGCACCGGGATCTCGCCGCCCGCCCGGCCGCCGGTGAGCCGCGGCGGCAGGCCGGGCGCGAAGGCCGCCGAGCCCGCGCCCTCCAGCCCCATGATCGGGATCTGCCGGGCGGCGAGATCGGTCACCAGGGCCTGCAGCGCCTCGCGGGAGGGCTTCAGGGCGGCGACGTCGAGGATCACGGCGCGGCCGGCGAAGAAGGCCGGCGAGCGCTGCATCAGGGCGTCGAGGTCTGACAGCCAGGCCTCGACGGGCGCCTCGGGGGCGAGGACCACGGCCAGGAAGGAGCGGCCGCGGAAGCGGATCGGCGGGCGGGCGGGAGCGGAGCTGGTCACGGGTTGATGATTCGTTACCGCACTATTGCGCGCCCGGATCGTTACCGAAGAGTTAACGGGATCACCATCAATTCATGGTTCCGTAACGGCAGAGCCCGCGGCCGGGTCACCGGCCCGCGGCCCGGCGCTCCCCGGCCCAGCGGCGGCGGGCCGTCCAAGTGTAGCGGGCATCCCCGTCGAGGAGGTGGAGGTGGTCGGCGAGCCGGTTGCGCTCCAGCCACGCCAGGGCGGCCTCCAGTTCGGCGGCGGTCATCGCGGCGCGGGCCTTGTTGCCGAAGAGGCGCTTCAGGACCGCGTTGTAGCGGTGGGAGAGGCGGCCGGCCCGCGGCACCTGCAGCTCCGCCTCGTCCTCGACGGCCTGGGCCGTCACCATGGCGGCGACCTGGGACCGGAGCTGCCGCTCGGCCACCGAGGGGGGCAGGGGCGAAACCGCCGGCACCTCGGGCCGCACCAGCGCCAGCGACGGGCCGGGCTGCAGCATGGCGTAGCGCAGGCCGAGGGCGTTGCTCTCCAGCGGCACGATCCCCTCCTCGGCCCGCGCGGCCGGGGGCGGCGGCGGCGTCGCGGCGCCGTCGGCCCGCCGCCTGCGCGGCGGGGCGCCCTGCTCGGCCTCGATGCGGGCGCGGAAGCGCGCGAAGAGCGGGTCGTCCGGATGGAAGACCAGGGCGTGCTGGTCCGCGTAGGCGCCCGCATGCGGGTCGACCCGGGTGGCGCGGGCCATCATCTGCTCCAGCCAGGGCCGGCTGCGGATGTGGGTGAGGGCCGCCACCACGGCGACCTCCGGCGCGTCGAGCCCCTCGTAGGCCATCGCGACGGTGACGAGGATCGCGGGCTCGGGCGTGAGCCGGAACGCCGCCAGGGCATCGTGGGCGTCGGGCTCCGACGAGACGGCGATCCGCGCGTCCCGCAGGCCCTGCGCGACCGGCATCCAGCCGCGCAGCATCGCGAGGTAGCTCTGGGCGCTCGCCTGGTCGGGGGCCACCACCAGGAGCTTGCCGAGGCCCCGCGCCGCCGCCGCGGCGTCGAGGCCGCGGGCGCGCCGCCGCTCCGCCCGCAGGCGCCGCGTCGCCAGGAAGGCCTCGTGCAGCAGGTCGCGGGCGAAGCCCGTGCGCAGGGCCGTGAACAGGGCCGGACGCGTCGTCGCGCTCGGACCCGGCCCGGAGAGGCGATGCGGCCCCACCCGGGCGTGGCCCGCCTCCCGGCCGCCCTCCAGCCAGCTCGCCTCGCCGTCGAGGGCGCCGAAGCGCACCGGCAGCACCGCGCGCTCGGCCAGCGCCTGCGCCCGCGAATAGCCGATCACCGCCCAGCCCGGCGCCCCCGTGTCCGGGACCGGCGCGCGGCCGGATGCCGCCTCGCGATAGGGCAGCCACAGGATGCGCCGGTTGTCCGCCCGCTCCAGCGTGCCGGAGAGGAGGAGCCGCAGCCGGGCGTGGTGGAGAAGGGGCAGCAGCGCCCGGCTCCAGGCCGCCGCCTCGCCCTCCGGCGCGGAATCGGCGAGGGCGGGCAGGTGGTGAACCTCGTCAACCACGAGGAGCGTGCGGTGGCGCTTCATCTCGGCGAGGTGGAGCGCGGGGGAAGCGGCCACCGCCTGGTAGGTCGTGACGTAGCCCGCCAGGCCGCGGGCCGGGTCGGGCGCGTTGTCGGCGGCGCGCACCGAGAGAGCGTGGCCGAGGGCGGCGCGCCAGGCTGGATCGGCGAAGGCCTCCTCGGCCTGCAGGCGCAGGGAGTCCCGCGGCACCACCCAGACGACGCGCTCGACCGTTCCGGCGGCGATGAGGCGGGCCGCGGCGATGACGGGCAGGAGCGACTTGCCTCCCCCGGGCGTCACGGCGGCGAGGATGTCGGCGACCTCCGCGGCCTCGCCCCGGGCGAGCGCGGCCACCAATTCGGACAGGCTGCGCTGGTGGCTGCGCAGGGGGCGGACGGATGCGCTCACGGCGCGGACCAGCGACTCATCCCGCGCAGCATGGCCGAGGTGTCCGCGGTTGTGAATCCTCGCTCTTCCGACGCTGTGCGCGCCCCGAGTCCGGATCGACCTCCGGCCCACGCCGCCTTCCGGCGGCGGACCCGTCGTCGCGGCTATTCGGTCAGCGGTCGACTCGCACTCCCGGCTACGCCAGAAGTGATCACGCTCGCGGCAGCCTATGCCTTTCGGTTAAGCAGGGATCTCGCGAAGGTACTCCTGCGTTAGATCAGCCTTAACAAAAGACAAGCAGGGTGTCGGCGACAACGATGCGACTGCCATGCTCCTCAGATCTTTCCTCCACTCCCTCGCCGCGCGGATCGGCCTCGTCGCCCTGGCGCCGTGCCTCGCCCTCGCGGTCCTCGTGGCACTCGTGGTGGGCGAGCGCTCCGCGGAGCGGTCGGAGATGGCCCGCGTGGCCTCGCAGGTGGACCTCGCCTCCGCCCTGAGCCGCTTCATGCACGAGGCCCAGATCGAGCGCGGCGCGTCGAACCTCCTCATCGGGTCCAAGGGAACGCAGTTCGGCGCCGAGGTCGAGGCACAGCGGCGCCGGACCGACGAGGCCCTCGGCGCACTCACGGCGATGCTCTCCGGCCCGGCCCTGTCCGACGTCGGCGAGGCGGTGGCCACCCGGGCGGCGCCCCTGCGCGAAACACCCGCGCGTCTCGCCGCGCATCGCCGCGCCGTCGACGCGCTCACCGTGACCGCGGCCCAGAACGTCGCGGCCTATAGCGGTCCCATCGCCGAGGCGCTGGGCGCCGTGCGGGTCATGGCCCGTCAGGTCTCCCGCCCGGAGATCGCGGCCCGGCTGTCGGCCTACGCGGCCCTGCTGGCGCTCAAGGAAGAGGCGGGCCGCGAGCGCGCCGTCGCCGCCGCCGTCTTCGCGTCCGGCAGCGCCGATCTCGACGCCGTGGAGCGCGTCGCGGCCCTCGCCGCCAACCAGGCGACGCAGGCCGAGCTGTTCCGCGCCTCGGCGCGGCCGGAGGCGGTGGCGGCCCTGGAGCGGGTCGAGGGCGAGCTGCCGGCCCGCGAGGTCGCCCGGCTGCGCGGCCTCGTGGAGGGGACGATGCCCGGCACCGCCCTAGCCTTCCGGGACGCGCCCGGCTGGTTCCAGCTGGCGACGCGGCGCATCGAGGGGCTGAAGGCGATCGAGGACGGGCTGACCACCGAGATGGCCGCGGCCGCGCAGGAGGTCCGCGCCGGGGCCGAGCGCTCGCTCGCGGCCTGGAGCGGCGCCGGGATCGGGGCCGTGCTCGCCTCCATCGTGGTCGCGGCGGCGATGGGCCGAGCGATCGCGCGGCCGCTGGTGCGGCTTGCCGCGGCGGTGACCGCGGTGGGGGAGGGGCGCGTCGACGTCGCGATTCCGTCCCAGGGGCCGCGCGAGGTGCGGGCCCTGGCGGCGGCGGCCGAATCCTTCCGGGACAGCGTGGTGGAGCGGCGGCGCATCCGGGCCGAGCAGGAGGCGCAGGACCGCCACACCGCCGCAGCCCAGCGCGCCGCCATGGACGCGGTCGCCGACCGCTTCGAGGCCGAGATCGGCCGCTTCGTCGGCGCCGTCTCCGCCTCGGCCGACAACCTCCAGACGGCCGCCCGCAGCCTCTCCGGCACGGCCGCCGGGACGGCCGAGCAATCCGCCTCCGTCTCGGTCGCGGCCGGCGAGGCCGCCACGAACGTCGCCACGGTGGCGGCAGCGGCCGAGGAACTCGGCGCCTCCGTGCAGGAGATCGGGCGCCAGGTTCAGGGATCGGTGGCGCTCGCCCGCGGCGCGGTCGACGAGACCTCCCGCACCGCGGCCGTGGTCTCGGACCTGAGCCGGGCGGCCGGCGGGATCGGCGACGTCGTGGCGATGATCGCGACCATCGCCGCGCAGACGAACCTCCTGGCGCTGAACGCCACCATCGAGGCGGCGCGGGCCGGGGAGGCCGGCCGCGGCTTCGCGGTCGTGGCCGCGGAGGTCAAGGAACTCGCCGGCCAGACCGCGCGGGCGACGGATCAGATCACCGCGCAGATCGCCCGCATCCAGGACTCGACCGGCGAGGCCGTGACGGCGATCGGCCGCATCTCCGGCGTGATCGAGCAGGTCAGCGAGGTCTCGGCGGCGATCGCCGCGGCAGTGGAGGAGCAGGGCTCGGCCACCCGGGAGATCGTGCGCAGCGTCACCCAGGCGGCGGCCGGGACGGGCGCGGTGACGCGCACCATCGGGCAGGTCGCCCGGGCGGCGGACGAGACCGGGGCCGCCGCCGCGCAGGTGCTGTCCTCCGCCTCCGGCCTCTCGCGGCAGGCGGAGAGCCTGACCGGCGAGGTCGCGCAATTCCTCGCGACGGTGCGGGCGGCCTGAGCGCCGCCGCCCGCGCCGGTTGCGCAATGTTCCCGACCGGCCGGACCCGTGCTAGGCCTCGCGGGAGACACCGACGGCCGGCGCGAGGGGGGAGCGGGTCGACGGAACCGGGAACGAACCCCTCGTCGTCCAGGCGCCCGCCGTGTCGCTGTCCCGCCCGCGCCGCATCCTCGGTACGCTCGGCACGCTCCTCGTGCTCGCCGCCGCCGCGGGCGCGTTCCTCTGGTTCCTGCCCGAGAGCCTGCGCGCCGCGCCGCCGGTCGGGAAGCCCCCGCCGCCCCGGGTCACCCGGGCGGTGGTCGAGGAGGGGCGCACCATCGTCAAGCTGACGGCGGAGGAGCGGCGCCAGATCGGCGTCGAGACCGTGAGCCTGCGCGCGGACCGCCACCGGGAGGAGCGGCAGGCCTACGGCAGCGTCGTCGATCTCGCGCGGGTGACGGACCTGACGAATTCCTACGCCAGCGCCAAGGCGCAGCTCCTCACCGCCCAGGCCCGGCTCGAAGTCTCCCGCAGCGCCTATCAGCGCGCGAAGGCGCTGGGGCCCTACGCCACCGCCGTGCAGCTCGAGACCGCCGAGGGCACCTTCCGCACGGACGAGGCCGCGCTGGCCGCGGCGGAATCGCAGCTGCGCACCCTCGCCGCCACCGCCCAGCAGGAATGGGGGCCGGTGCTCGGGCGCGCGATCGTGGAGCGCGCGCCGCTCGTCACGCGGCTGATCGAGCGCGAGCGCTTCCTGGTCCAGGTCACGCTGGCGCCCGGCGAGAGCGTCGGGGCGCCGCCCGCCACGGCCTTCGCCGAGGTGCCGCCGCAGAGCGCCCGCGTGACCCTCGACTACGTCTCGCCCGCGACCCGCACCGACCAGCGCATCCAGGGCCTCAGCTACTTCTACACCGTCGCGGGGGACAGCGGCTTCCTGCCGGGCATGAGCTGCCTCGCCTTCGTCCCGACGGCGCGCGCCGTCGCGGGCGTGGCGGTGCCCGAGGACGCCGTGGTGCACTGGCAGGGCGGGGCGTGGTTCTACCGGAGCGTCGGCCCCGATGCCTTCGCGCGCCACCCGCTGAAGGCGGATACCCCGATCGCCGCCGACGCCTTCGTGGTCGCCGGGCTGCCCGAGGAGACCGAGATCGTGCTGCGCGGCGCCCAGGCGCTCCTCTCCGAAGAGATGAAGGCCCAGATCCGCGTCTCGGGCGACGACGATTGATGCCGCCCTCCGGCCCGCAGGCGCTCCTGGTGGGCGCCGCGATCCGCTTCCGCGGCAGCGTGCTCGCCCTGGCGCTGGCCCTCGTCGCCTACGGGCTGATCGCGGTGGGCAAGGCGCGCTACGACGTCTTCCCCGAATTCGCCCCGCCTTCGGTGGTGGTGCAGACCGAGGCGCCGGGCCTCAGCGCCGAGCAGGTCGAGCAGCTGGTGACCCTGCCAGTCGAGGTGGTGGTCAACGGGCTCCCGGGCGTCGAGAGCCTGCGCTCGGCCTCGATCCAGGGCCTGTCGGTGATCACGATCGTGTTCCGGTCGGGCACCGACATCTACCGCAACCGGCAGCTCGTGACCGAGCGCCTGGCCTCGGCCGCGGCCAAGCTGCCCCAGGGCGTCGGCACGCCCACCATGACGGCGCTGACCTCGTCGAGCAGCACGGTGCTGCTCGCCGGCATCACCGCGGCGGCGCGCTCGCAGGCAGATCTGCGCCGGGTCGCGGACTGGACGCTGCGGCTGCGCCTCCTCGCCGTGCCGGGCGTGGCGCAGGTCTCCGTCTATGGCGGCGACGTGCGCTCGCTGCAGGTCCAGGTCCGGCCCCGCGACCTGATCCGGTTCAACATCGGGCTCAACGACGTCCTCGCCGCCGCGCGGCGCGCCACCGGCGTGCGCGGGGCGGGCTTCGTCGACACGCCCAACCAGCGCATCACGCTCGAGACCGAGGGCCAGTCCCTCACCCCCGACCAACTCGCCCGCACGGTGCTCGTCAACGAGGGCGGCGCCAGCGTGGTGCTGGGCGACGTCGCCACCGTGGCCGAGGCGCCCGAGCCGCCGATCGGTGCCGCCCTGGTCGACGGCGAGCCCGGCATCTTGTTCATGATCGGCGCCCAGTACGGCGCCAACACCCTCGAGGTCACCCGCCGGGTCGAGGCGGCCCTCGCGGAGCTGCGCCCGAGCCTGGAGGAGCAGGGCATCCGCCTGCGCGCCGACCTGTTCCGGCCCGCCGACTTCATCGCGGTGGCGACCGGCAACGTCATTCAGGCGCTGGCGCTGGGGGGCGCCCTCGTCGTGGTGGTGCTCTACGTCTTCCTCGCCGACTGGCGCATCTGCCTGATCTCCTGCGTGGCGATCCCGCTCTCGCTCCTCACCGCGACCCTGGCCCTGCAGGCGCTCGGCGAGACGCTCAACACGATGACGCTCGGCGGGCTCGCCATCGCGATCGGCGAGGTGGTCGACGACGCGGTGATCGGGATCGAGAACGTGGTTCGGCGCCTGCGCGAGAACCGCCGCCTCGGCCTCGCGCGGCCGGAGCACCGCGTCATCCTGGACGCGATCCTGGAGGTGCGCGTCTCCGTTGCCTACGCGACCTTCGCGGTGCTCCTCGTCTTCCTGCCGGTGCTGACGCTGACGGGCGTCGCGGGCCGTCTGTTCGGCCCCCTGGCGCTCGCCTACATCCTGGCGGTGCTGGCCTCCCTGGCGGTGGCCCTGACCCTGACCCCCGCCCTCGCCGCCCTGCTGCTCACCCGCCGGGCGGGCGGCGACGCCCCGGCCCGGGAGCCTCCGGTGATGCGCTGGTCGCGCCGGGGCTACGCGCGCATCCTGCGCGGGGTCGAGCGCGCGCCGCTCCTCGTCGGTGGCCTGACCCTGCTCGCGACCCTGTGCGGGGCGGCTCTGGTCCCGGGCTTCGGCAGCACCTTCCTGCCCGACCTCAAGGAGGGGCACTTCATCCTGCACATGGCGGCGGCGCCCGGCACCTCGCTGCAGGAATCCCTGCGCCTCGGGCGCCACCTCACGGCGGCGCTCCGCGAGATCCCGGGCGTGCGGGCGGTGGCCCAGCAGGTCGGGCGGGCCGAGGCCGGGCAGGATACCGCCGGCACCCATTACAGCGAGGTCCATATCGACCTCGATCCCGGCCTCGACGGGGCCGGGCAGGAGGCGGTGGAGGCCCGCATCCGCGCCCTGACGACGACCTTCTCGGGCGCCGCCTTCTCCCTCAAGACCTTCCTGACGGAGCGGATCGAGGAGACCCTGTCGGGCTTCACCGCGCCGGTGGTGATCAACCTGACCGGCCCGGATCTCGGGCGGCTGGAGATCGCGGCCCGCGACCTCGCCCGGGAACTCGGGGAGGTGAAGGGTGCGGCCGACATCCAGCAGGCGGCGCCGCCCGGCCTGCCGGAAGTCACCGTGTCGCTGCGCCCGGCGGATCTGCGCCACTGGGGCCTCGACGCCGTCGAGGTGCTGGAACTGGTGCGGACCGCCTACCAGGGCGACACGGTCGGCCAGAGCTACGAGGGCAACGCGATCTTCAACGTGATCGTGATCCTCGATCCCACCCTGCGCGGGCGCGTCGCGGCGATCGGCGACCTGCCCCTGCGCACCCGCGGGGGGAGCTACGTGCTCCTGAAGCAGGTGGCTGACATCTACGAGACGCCCGGGCGCCTGCAGGTGCTGCACCAGGGTGCGCTGCGCGTGCAGACGGTCACGGCGAATGTGGTGGGGCGCGACGTCGCCTCCTTCGTCGAGGCGGCGCGCCGCAAGGTCGCCCGGGAGGTCGACCTGCCGCCCGGGACCTCCGTCTCCTTCGCGGGCAGCGCCGAGGAGCAGGCGCGGTCGCGCCGCGACCTCCTGGTCGCCGCCGCCTTCGCGGGTGCCGGCATCCTGCTGCTGCTGGGCGCGGTCACCGGCCACTGGCGCAACCTCGCCCTGGTCGTGGCGAACCTGCCCTTCGCGGTGGTGGGCGGCGTCCTCGCGGTGTTCCTGACGGGCCGGGTGCTCTCGCTCGGCTCGCTCGTCGGCTTCGTGACCCTGTTCGGGATCTCGCTCCGCAACACCATCATGATGATCTCCCACTACGACCACCTCGTGCGCGTCGAGGGGCGGAGCTGGGGGATCGCGACGGCGATCGAGGGGGCGGGGGACCGGCTGGTGCCGATTCTGGCGACCTCGCTCGTCACCGGGCTCGGGCTGATGCCGCTGGCGCTGGGGGCGGGCGAGCCCGGCCGCGAGATCGAGGGGCCGATGGCGATCGTGATCCTGGGCGGGCTCGTCACCTCGACGGCCCTGAACCTGCTCGTCCTGCCGATGCTGGCGCTCCGCCTCGGCCGCTTCGGCGGTCCCGACCCATCGGCGGATCCGCGGCACGAGGCCCATCCCGACCCCGCCGGCGCGCGGTGACGCCCCGCCCCGCGCTCATCCCTCCGCACCTTGGCAGAGCGCACGCGACCGGCCGGTTCCGCGCGTCAGGTCCGACAGGTGCGCGACGAGACCGCGGTAGTCGACCGGCTTCTCGAAGACCGGCGCGGACCGGTAGGCGTCCGGCAGGGCGAGCCGGCTGTACCCCGTCGCGAACACGAAGGGGATCCGCCGCAGGCTGAGGAGGTCGGCGATCGCGAAGCCGTCCGCCTCCCGCAGCCCGATATCGAGGATCGCCGCGTCGACGGTCCGCGCGGCGAGGAGCGCCAGCGCCTCCCGGCCGGTGCCGACCGGGCCGATCACCTCCGCGCCCGCCCGGGCCAGAACCTGCGCGAGGTCGTCCGCGAGGAGATACTCGTCCTCGGCCACGAGGATGCGGCACCGGTCGAGATCGCCCGATCGCTCCGCCATCACGGCCCCTCCGTTCACGACCTCCCAATGCATGCCGAGGGCCAGGTGGCAACCGAGACCGACGGCGCGCCATCATCGCGCGGCCGGACCGAGCGCGCATTGATCTGGCGCAAAGCGACCCCGCGTCGCCGGCCGAACCGCCGCGGGGTCGATCGGCGACGTCGGCGAGATGCCCGGTTCCGCTTCGACGCGATCGGGGTTAAGCAGGACGGCTCCGGCGCAGCCCCGCAGCGGCGGAGATGCTGCCACGCGACGGGCGCCCCGGGGAGGCGGCGCCGATCAGGATCCGGCCGATGACCGACTTTCACCGCATCAAGCGACTGCCGCCTTACGTGTTCGAGCAGGTCAACCGGATCAAGGCCACCGCCCGCGCCAACGGCGCCGACATCATCGATCTCGGGATGGGCAACCCGGATCTCGACGCGCCCCGCCACGTGATCGAGAAGCTCGTCGAGACCGTCGGCAAGCCGCGCACCGACCGCTACTCGGCCTCGAAGGGGATCGCGGGCCTGCGCCGGGCCCAGGCCGGCTACTACCAGCGCCGCTTCGGCGTCACCCTCAACCCCGAGACCCAGGTCGTGGCGACGCTGGGCTCGAAGGAGGGCTTCGCCAACATGGCCCAGGCCATCACCGCGCCGGGCGACGTGGTGCTGGTGCCCAATCCGAGCTACCCGATCCACGCCTTCGGCTTCCTGATGGCGGGCGGCGTCATCCGCTCGGTCCCGGCCGAGCCGACGCCCGCCTTCTTCCCGGCGGCCGAGCGGGCGATGCAGCACTCGATCCCCAAGCCCGTGGCGCTGGTGGTCTGCTACCCGTCGAACCCGACCGCCTACGTCGCCTCCCTCGACTTCTACCGGGACCTCGTCGCCTTCGCCAAGAAGCACGACCTGATCCTGCTCTCGGACCTCGCCTACGCGGAGGTCTATTTCGACGATTCCAACCCACCGCCCTCGGTGCTGCAGGTGCCGGGCGCCATCGACGTCACGGTCGAGTTCACCTCGCTCTCGAAGACCTTCTCGATGGCGGGCTGGCGGATGGGTTTCGCGGTGGGCAACGACCGCCTTCTCGCCGCTTTGTCGCGGGTGAAGTCCTATCTCGATTACGGCGCCTTCACGCCGATCCAGGTCGCGGCGACCGCCGCCCTCAACGGGCCGGAGGCCTGCATCCACGAGATGCGCGCCACCTATCGCCGCCGCCGCGACGCGCTGGTCGATTCCTTCCAGAAATGCGGCTGGACGATTCCGGTCCCGTCGGCCTCGATGTTCGCCTGGGTGCCGATCCCGGAGAAGTTCCGCGGGCTCGGCAGCCTCGAATTCTCGAAGCTCCTCGTTGAGAAGGCGGACGTGGCGGTGGCGCCCGGCATCGGCTTCGGCGAGCACGGCGACGAGTTCGTGCGCATCGCCCTCGTGGAGAACGAGCAGCGCATCCGGCAGGCCGCCCGCAACATCCGCCGCTTCTTCGACGGGGCGGACCGCACGCTGCACAACGTCGTGCCGCTGCAGAAGGCGGTGTGAGGGCGGCAGCCTGAGCGGCCCGGTTGTGGCCGGGGGGTGACAGGGCGCGGCGAAAGCCACGCCCGGGCCGCCCCCCTTCCGGCCGCGCCTTGATCGGGCCGGGGTGGGGCGGCAGGGTTGCGGCCACGCTGTCCCCTCCAAGCCCGGGTTCCCCATGCGTCCTTCGCTGACCATCGTCGGTCTCGTGCTCGCGGCCCTCGCGCCGGCCGCCTGCGCGCCGAACCCGATCGTCGCCCGGGATCCCGTCCCCGCGCCGAGCCCGGACGAGGCCTATCGCTGCCGCTCCCGCCCGACCGTGCTGAACGGCTTCTGGACCGATTGCGACCCGGTGCTGCGCGAGCGCGAGGTCGTGGTCCGCTCGAAGGGCTGACCGCGCCGGTCATCACCCTCCTCCGGGAACCGCATCCCGGATCCTGCGCGTTGGAAGAGGTCTTCCTCGTGCCCAGGATCCGGCCGGTGCTGCGCCCCTCGCTCGTTCTCGCCCTCGCGGGCCTCGCCGGTCCCGCGCTCGCCCAGAATGGGGCGCAGGCGCCCCTGACGCTGCGCGTGCGACCTGAGCCGGTTCTCCGGGAGGACATCTACGCCCGCGCGGCGGCGCGCGGTCCCGTGGTGCTGCAGGTCGACCCCTTCGCGCCGCGAAGCCTCCTTCCGCCCGTGGCGATCCGGGCGGTGCCGGTCGCCGCCGTGCAGAACGGCGCCGCCTTCGGGCCCACCGGCTTCGGCTACTACGCGGAGTCGACGAGCGAGGGTCCCCTCAACCGCCGCCCGCGGCCGGATGTCTACGTCCTCGGCAGCGTGCCCTACTGAGCCTCAGGAGCCCCGATGCTGCGTCCCGCCCCTTTCCTCGCCGCCCTCATCGCCCTCGCGGGCGTCGCCGCCCCGGCCGCGGCCCAGAGCGTCGGATACGTCACCGGGATCCCGGGCCGCGATCCGGCCGGGGACGACGAGATCGGCTGGGGTCCGGCCTATCGGCCCGAGACGAGCTACTCGCAGCCCGGCACGCCGCCGACCCCCGGCGACTACGCGGGCGCCGCCTACCGGGCCCGGACGGGCCGCGGCGTCTACGAGGATGTGCAGGGGCCGGGCTTCGAGCAGCGGACGGTCGCCGACCGGGCCGAGCTGCGTCGGGCGCGGCATCACGGCATGCGCACGGCCTCGGCCTGGCAGCGCCGGCACGCCCGGATCGAGCGCCGGCATCGGCAGGCCGCGCGGTAGCGCGCCGGGCAACCCCCCGTTGCGGGCTGCCGTGTGACACATCGTTGTGTCCGGCTCATCAGCTGAACACCCCTGGAAAACGCAACACTCCTCATGCTGAGGTGCTGGCGGAGCCAGCCTCGAAGCACCCCTGGCCGTCTATCCAAGAGAAGTGCGCCTTGGATCCGCTGTTCTGGGGTGCGTGCGGGCCTGCGGCCCGCCAGAGGCTCCCTTCGGTCGCACCTCAGCATGAGGAGGTGGGTTTGTTGCCATGAGCCGGATTTGATGCTGTGGCCCACTATCACCTGATCGGATGAAATCGGCCGCTCTTTACCTCGATCTGCGTCGATTGAGCCTTGCGATGCCCTGCGAGCGACCGCGCAGCGGGTGCGGCTGAGCAATGACGGATCCGCTCGATGTCTGATCGATCGGAACGATCATGCTTTCGCTACGGACCATGGTTTCCTGTGCTGCGTGCACGCGGCAATCCCCTTCGCGGGGAAGGGGGCCCGGCGGAGCCGGGCGGGAGAGGAGAACCACACGTCGGAAGATGACGTCGACCGGCCGCGCTCACTCCGCTCGCCACCCCCTCCCGCCGAGCTGGCGCTGAATATGCATTGCTGCCCCCGGCGCGACAGCCGGAAGGGGTGCGGTGGACGGGGTGGATCGTTGGGCCGAGCGGCGGCGCGTGGCCGAGCAGAGCCGGGGCGAGCGGGCGTGGTCCCTGTGGGGCCCCTATCTGAGCGAGCGGCAATGGGGCACCGTGCGGGAGGATTACAGCCGCGACGGCAATGCCTGGCGCTCCTTCACGCACGAGGACGCGCGCTCCCGCGCCTATCGCTGGGGCGAGGACGGCATCGCCGGGCTCTGCGACGACCGCGGGCTGCTCTGCCTGTCCGTCGCCCTCTGGAACGGGCGGGACCGCATCCTCAAGGAGCGCCTGTTCGGCCTCACCAACGAGGAGGGCAACCACGGCGAGGACGTCAAGGAGGTCTACCACTACCTCGACGCGGTCCCGAGCCACGCCTACCTGAAGGTCCTCTACCGCTACCCGCAGGCCCCCTTCCCGTACGAGGCGCTCCTCGCCGAGAGCCGGCGGCGCGGGCGCGACCGGCCCGAATACGAGATCGAAGAGACCGGCGCCTTCGACGATGGCCGCTTCTTCGACGTCACGGTCGAGTACGCCAAGGCCGACATTCACGACATCCACCTGCGCATCACGGCGGTGAATCGGGGTCCCGAGACGGCCGCGCTTCACCTCGTGCCGCTCCTGTGGTTCCGCAACACCTGGTCCTGGGAGGAGGGGGCGGAGCGGGAGCGCCCGCGCCTCTCGGCCCTGCCGGACGGGACGATCGCCTGCGCGCATCCGCGGCTGGGGCCCTACCGCCTCGCGGCCGAGGGGAGCCCGGACCTGCTGTTCTGCGAGAACGAGACCAATCCGCGCCGGCACGGCGGCCCCGCCGACGCGCCCGGCCGGTTCAAGGACGGCATCAACGAGGCGGTGGTCGAGGGCCGCCGCGACGCCGTCTGCGGCGAGGCCGGCACGCGGCTCGGCCTTCACTACCGGCTCCGGCTCGGCCCCGGCGAGGCCGCCAGCCTGCGCCTGCGCCTCGCCTCCGGGTCGCGCGCGCTCCCCGTCGACCTCGCCGACCGGGTGGTCGAGCAGCGCCGCGCGGAGGCGGACGCCTTCTACGAGGATCTCCAGGACGGGATCGACGATCCCGACCGGCAGGCGATCTTCCGGCAGGCCGCGGCCGGGCTGATCTGGTCGAAGCAGCTCTACCGCTTCGACATCCGGCGCTGGCTGCGCGGCGACCCGCTCCAGCCCGAGCCGCCCCGCGAGCGCCTCGCCGGGCGCAACGCCGCCTGGCGCCACGTGGCGGCCGCCGACGTGCTCTCGATGCCCGACACCTGGGAATATCCCTGGTTCGCGGCCTGGGACCTCGCCTTCCACTGCCTCCCGCTCGCCCATCTCGATCCGAGCTTCGCCAAGAGCCAGCTGCTGCTCCTCACCCGCGAGTGGTACATGCACCCGAACGGGCAGCTCCCGGCCTACGAGTGGGAGTTCGGGGATGCCAACCCGCCGGTCCACGCCTGGGCGACCTTCCGGGTCTTCGAGATCGACCGGGAGCGCAGGGGAGGGCGGGGCGACCTCGCCTTCCTGGAAGGGGTCTTCCACAAGCTTCTCATCAACTTCACCTGGTGGGTGAACCGCAAGGACGCCACCGGCCGCAACGTCTTCCAGGGCGGCTTCCTGGGCCTCGACAATGTCGGGGTGTTCGACCGCTCGCGGCCGCCCCCGGGCTTCGGCATCGTCCACCAGGCCGACGGCACCGCCTGGATGGCGATGTACGCTCTCGCCATGATGCGGATCGCCCTCGAACTGGCGCTCCACAACGACGTCTACGAGAGCACCGCCTCGAAGTTCTTCGAGCATTTCCTGCTCATCGCCGAGGCGATGACCGACATGGGCGGCGAGGGCTTCGGCCTCTGGGACGAGGAGGACCAGTTCTACTACGACGAGGTCGACATGCCGGACGGCGGCATGATCCCGCTGCGGGTGCGCTCGATGGTCGGGCTGGTGCCGCTCTTCGCCGTCGAGGTGATCGAGCCGCGCATGCTCCAGCGCCTGCCGGACTTCGCCCGGCGCCTGAACTGGGTGCTGGAGAACCGCCCGGACCTCGCGCGCCTGGTCTCGCGCTGGACCGAGGGCGGCGTCGGCGACCGCAAGCTCCTCTCGCTGCTGCGCGGCCACCGCATGAAGGCGCTGCTGCGGCGCATGCTCGACGAGAGCGAGTTCCTCTCTCCCTTCGGGGTGCGCTCGCTCTCCAAGGTTCATGCGGAGAAGCCCTACGCCCTCGACGCCTTCGGGGCCTCCTTCACGGTCCGCTACGATCCGGCCGATTCGACCTCGGGGATGTTCGGCGGGAACTCGAACTGGCGCGGACCGGTCTGGATGCCGGTGAACTACCTGATCATCGAGTCGCTGCGCCGCTTCCACGCCTATTACGGCGACGATTTCCTGGTCGAGTACCCGACCGGCTCGGGCGCCATGCGGCCCCTGCGCGCCATCGCGGACGCCCTGGAGGACCGGCTGATCGCGCTGTTCACGAAGGACGCGGAGGGCCGCCGCCCGGCGCTCGGGGGCCGCGCGATGCCGCCCGCGGGCGCGGACGAGCCGCTCCTCTTCCACGAGTTCTTCGACGGCGACACCGGCCGCGGCCTCGGCGCCTCGCACCAGACCGGCTGGACGGCCCTCGTCATGAACCTGCTGCTCAGCCAAGCCAAGCACCGGGAGGGCTGAGCTTCGCAACGGGAAGCCGCCGCTGCTGCGAATCCCTTCGTCAGCCCTGCTCACCGATAGATCACGAATTGCCCACAATTTGTCTCTGGACGAGGCGGATCATGTCGTTACCATGATCTCACCAATTACTCGCAGCGTGAAGTGCCGGCGGAACTGTCCGCCCGCCCGCTGCTGTCCGTCCCAGGAGACACGATGGCTTATCTCGCCCCGTCCGAATTCGTCACCAAGATGGTGGATGCCGGTCAGGCCAAGGTGCTGATGGCCACCCGCGACACGCTGATCCGCGCCTACATGGCGGGCGCCCTGCTGGCGCTCGCGGCGGCCTTCGCGGTCTCGGTCACGGTGCAGACCGGTTCGCCCCTCGTCGGCGCGATCCTGTTTCCGGTCGGGTTCTGCATGCTCTACCTCCTGGGCTACGACCTCCTGACCGGCGTCTTCGTGCTGTCGCCCCTCGCCCTGATCGACCGCCGCCCGGGCGTGACGCTGGGCGGCGTGCTGCGCAACTGGGGCCTCGTGTTCCTCGGCAACTTCGCGGGCGCGCTGACCGTGGCGGTGATGATGGCGATCATCTTCACCTTCGGCTTCACCACGCCCCCCGATCCGGTGGGGCAGAAGATCGGCGCCATCGGCGAGTCGCGCACGGTCGGCTACGCGGCCCACGGGGCCGCCGGCATGCTCACCCTGTTCATCCGCGGCATGCTCTGCAACTGGATGGTCTCGACCGGCGTCGTCGGCGCCATGGTCTCCACGACGGTCCCGGGCAAGGTGATCGCCATGTGGATGCCGATCATGCTGTTCTTCTTCATGACCTTCGAGCATTCGGTGGTGAACATGTTCCTGTTCCCGTCGGGTCTGATGCTCGGCGGCAAGTTCTCGATCGCCGACTACTTCATCTGGAACGAGATCCCGACGGTGCTGGGCAACCTGATCGGCGGACTCACCTTCACCGGTCTGACCCTCTACGCGACCCACGTGCGCACCGTGAGCGCTCGGCCGGCCCGCCTGATGCCGCAGGGGGTGGCCTATCCGGCGGAGTGAGACGGGTTCCGCTCGATCAAAGCGAACCCGGTCTCACCGATCCCGCGCGGCGGAGCGTTGCTCCGCCCGCCTGGGCGAACGTGATCTCCGCATTGCGCACCAATCAACTGCGTATCGTATGGATTGTGACCGGCGTAGCGGACACTGGCTGATGAAACCAGGATTTCGCGCGGTCGATTTCAAGCTCTCCCTTTTCCGGACGACTGCAGCGACAGCGGAATGCGACCCGGAAACCAGCGCAAGACTCTGCCGCGCAGCGGCTCCGTTTTTCAGACACGTTGTTGACAATCGGACGCTTCGCGGAGTCTTGCACTGGTTTCCGGGTCGCATTCCGCTGTCGCTGCATGCGCCTGGACAAGTGGGGAAGAGGTTGGTGTGAAACCGGACGACGTGTGACCGCCCCGCGAACCGGCTCCTATCAAGGGCGGGATCTGCCCGGACGGTTCCGCGGGCGAAGTTGGCCTGCTGAGCAGGCGCAGCAGGACGTCGTCCCGGCCCGCCTCGGCACCCGTGCTTCGCACGCGCGGCCGGGGTCCGCCGCTACCCGGCCCCACCCCCCTCCCGCGTCAGCCGCCCGAGCGCCCGGATCAGCGCCGGCTCCAGGGTGCGCAGCTCCTCCAGGTGGGCGGCGCTGAGCCGGGCGAGCAGCGCCTCCGCCCGTGGCGTCAGGGCGAGTTCCATCCGCCGCCGGTCCTCCCGGCCCCGCGTCTTCGCGAGCAGATCGGCCTCCACCATCCGGGCCACCAGTTCGGCCGCGCTGTGGGGTGCGATCAGGAGCTGCTCGGCCACCAGCCCCACATGCGGCGCCTCCGGCCCCGCGTGCCCGGCCACCGCGAGGAGGGCCTGATGCTGCTGCGGCGGCAGGCCCGCCGCCAGCGCCGCCGCCTCGCTGAAGGCCAGGAACTGCCGGAGCCGGAACCGGAAGGCCGCCAGGGCGGCGTACTGCGCGCGGGACAACCCCTCCGGCGGGATCGGCAGTTCGGTCACGGCGCACTTCTCCTCAGCTCCGACCCTGGAATTGTATCGGAGTACGATATATGTCCCGGACCACGAACCGGGAGACGATCATGGCGCAGGAGCACGCGGGCGCGAAGGGGGCAGGGGGATCGGTGGCCGTCGCCGCGCGGCGCCCGCCCGCCGATTTCAGCGCCGGTCCGCGCGTCCTGATTCTCGTCGGCATGGCGCTGGTCGTCGGCACGGGCGGGGCCATCGCGGCCCTCGGGCTCGTCAAGCTGATCGCGCTGGTCACGAACCTGTTCTGGTTCGGGCGGTTCTCGGACGCCCCGGTCGCCCTCGGGGAGGCACCGCGCGGGGCCTGGATGGTACTGGCGCCGGCGCTGGGCGGCCTCGCGATCGGCCTGATGGCGCGGTTCGGCTCGGAGAAGATCCGTGGCCACGGCATCCCGGAGGCGATCGAGGCGATCCTGATCGGCGGCAGCCGGATGTCCGCCAAGGTCGCGGTGCTGAAACCGCTCTCCTCGGCGATCTCGATCGGCAGCGGCGGCCCCTTCGGCGCCGAGGGGCCGATCATCATGACCGGCGGGGCGATCGGGTCGCTGTTCGCGCAACTCTTCCACCTGAGCGCCGCCGAGCGCAAGACGCTGCTGGTTTCGGGCGCCGCCGCCGGCATGACGGCGATCTTCGGCACGCCGGTGGCCGCGGTGCTGCTCGCCGTCGAACTCCTGCTCTTCGAGTGGCGCCCGCGCAGCTTCATCCCGGTCGCCGTGGCCGCCATGGTCGCCACCGCTTGGCGCCCCGTCCTGTTCGGCGAGGGGCCGCTCTTCCCCTTCGCGTCCGTCCCGGCGCTGCCCGGCCTGGGCCTCCTCGTCTGCGCGGGGCTCGGCCTCGCGGCCGGCCTGCTCTCGGGCCTGCTCACCCGGCTCCTCTACGCGCTGGAGGACGCGTTCGAACATCTGCCGATCCACTGGATGTGGTGGCCGGCCCTCGGAGGCCTCGTCGTCGGGGCGGGCGGCCTGATCGCGCCGCGGGCGCTCGGTGTCGGCTACGACGTGATCGCGGATCTCCTCGGCGGCGCGCTCCTCTCGCGAACCGTGCTGATCCTGCTCGCCGTGAAGGCGGCGATCTGGCTCGTCGCCCTGGCCTCGGGCACCTCGGGCGGTGTGCTCGCCCCGCTGCTGATCCTCGGCGGCGCCATGGGCTGGCTTCTCGGCCACGGTCTCGGCCTGCCCGGCGAGCCGGGCTTCTGGGCGCTGCTGGGCATGGCGGCGATGCTCGGCGGCACCATGCGGGCGCCCCTCACGGGCGCGCTCTTCGCGGTGGAACTCACCGGCGCCGTGCAGGCGCTGGCGCCGCTCATCGCCGCGACCGTCACCGCCTACGCGGTCACCGTTCTGATGATGCGCCGGTCGATCCTGACCGAGAAGATCGCCCGGCGCGGCCAGCACATCACCCGCGAATACGGCGTCGATCCGTTCGAACTCACCCGCGTCAGCGAGATCATGGTGCGGGAGGTCGACGTCCTCGCGGCCGATCTTCCGGTGACGGCCGCCGCGGCGGCGGTCGCGGCCGGCGGGCACGACGCCTACCCGGTCCTCGACGCCGCCCGCCGCCCGATCGGGATCGTCACCCAGGCCGACGTGCTGCGCTGGGCGCGCGAGGCCGAGGAGGCCGACGGCCCCTTGGAGGAGCGCGTGTCCGACGCCTCCCTCGCCGTCGTGCATCCGGACGACGTGGCCGGCCGCGCCCTCGACGCGATGCTGGCGGCCGATCAGGGCCGGATCCCGGTGACCGACCCGGGGACGGGCGCCCTTGTCGGTCTCGTCAGCCGCAAGGATCTGATGCGGGTGCGCGCCGCGGCCAAGCGCGCCGAGGTCGAGCGCCGCGCCTACCTGGCGCCGCGGCCGCCGGGCCTCCGGCGCCGTGCCTCGCCCGTGCGTCCCTCATGACGGGAAGCGGATGCGCCCGCCCGACGCGGCGTCGCTTGCCGTGCGGACGCGCGGTCACCCCGTGCAGCGCTCTCGATCATCGTGTGTGTCACGCAAGCTTCATCGAACCCATGACACGGCGATTCGCCCGTTTCTTGTGGGGCGATCGCGGTTAACCTGAGTTGAAGCACCGCCGATCCGGCAGGGCTACATTTGGCCTGTCGTCACGTGAGCATGGTGACCGCACGATGTTGAGACAGGCTGAGCTTTTGGATCCGAGAACCGTGGCGGAGATCGAGGGGCTCATCCTCGACTCACGAACCGAGGTGCGGCCCGCCAAGCAGCGGATGGTGGAGCGCCTGCGCCAGCTGGAGACGCAGGCGCGCCGGCAGCGGAGCTGCCGCCAGGAACTGCAACTGATCATGTCCGCCCGCCGTCTCCTCGGCGACGCCGAGAATTTCGGGATCGTGCACGGGGCCTTCGGACCCGATGCTCGGCGGGCCTAACGGCGTTCGGCTCGATGCAAGCGCGACGGGGGACCGGCCGGGCCTGAACGGCGTTTGATCGAGGAGGGAGCAGCAATCCCGGCCGCGACGTCGCCTTCGCTCGAGCGGGGCCGGACGGACATCCGGTGTGGTTCCGATGACTGCGCTGATGGAACGGATCTTCGGTCGCGTGGTGAGGGCGCTGCCGCTCGCCGGGCGGCTGGTCGTGGTGGGCACCGATGGGCGCCGATACGAGGCCGGGGATGGCGGCGGGCCCCGCGTCACCCTGCGGCTGCACGATCCCGGCGCGGCCCGGGCGCTGCTCCTCGATCCCGAGCTGCGTTTCGGCGAACTCGTGGTCGACGGCGGGGTGACGCTGGACGAGGGCGCGTTTCCCGATCTGATGCACCTTCTCCTCGCGCGCAGTCGCGGCGAGCTGCGCCTGCCCTCCGTCACCGCCATGGCGGCTCTGCGCCGGCTCGCGCGGCGGGTGGCCCGCAACACGCCCCGCCGGGCGCGCCGCAACGTCGCCCACCACTACGAGTTCGACTCGCGCCTGTACGCGCTCTTCCTCGATCCGGCCTGGCAGTATTCCTGCGCGTATTTCGAATCGGACGCCGACGATCTCGACGCGGCGCAGCGGGCGAAGGTGCGCCACATCGCGGCGAAGCTGATGGCGGGTCCGGGACAGCGGGTCCTCGACATCGGCTGCGGCTGGGGCGGGCTCGCGCTGTACCTCGCGGGCGTCGCCGGCTGCGAGGCGGTGCGGGGGATCACGCTCTCGGAGGGGCAGCTCGCCCGGGCGCGGGCCCAGGCCGAGGCGCGGAGCCTGGCGGGGCGCGTGCACTTCGCCCTGGAGGATTTCCGCCGCACGGCCGGCCGGTTCGACCGGGTCGTCTCGGTCGGCATGTTCGAGCATGTCGGGCCGGCGGATTACCCGACCTTCTTCCGCCTCGCCCGCGAGCGCCTCACGGAGGACGGCGTGATGCTCCTGTCCACGATCGGCCGCACGGGCGAACCCTATCCGACCAATGCCTGGATCACCCGCTACATCTTCCCGGGCGGCCACCTGCCGACGCTCTCGCAGATCATGCCCGCCATCGAGGGCTCCGGCCTGATGGTGGCGGATGTGGAGGTGCTGCGGCTGCACTACGCCCGTACCCTCGCGGCGTGGCGGGTGCGCTTCGACGCGCGACGGGAGGAGGCCCGCGACCTCTACGGCGAGCGCTTCTGCCGGATGTGGGACTGGTACCTGGCCAGCTGCGAGGCGGCGTTCCGCTACGAGGACGTCGTGGTCTTTCAGATCCAGCTCGCGCGCCGCAACGACGTGGTCCCGATCACCCGCGACTACATCGCCGCCGGCGAGGCTCGGCTGCGGCAGCGGGAGGCGACGGTCGGGGTGCCGTGGGCGGAGGCAGCCTGAAGGCCGGATGCTCCGGTGAGCGGCGCAGAGGCAGGGACGGCGCGGCGCCCGATGCACCACGCTCTGCCCAGGCCGCGGTGAGCCACCCTCACGGCCGGGTGACCACGTCGCTGAGCGTCAGCGCGAACAGCACCCCCGCGACGATGAAGCCCGCCCCGGCGGCCAGCCGCACGAGGCCGCGCGCCTCCCTCAGCTCCATGTAGAACACGAGGACGAGCAGCAGCTTCATCGCGGCAATGGCGAAGCCGATCGCCGTCGTCCAGGCGCCGAGCTTCCAGTAGGCGGCGACCGTGCTCAGGGCCAGGAGGGCCATCAGGGCCGCCCAGACCGCGAGGTTGCGCAGCCAGAGGGAACGGACGGCCGGGCTCATCCGGACCGCCCCGGCAGGTAGAAGACCGGGTAGAGGAACACCCAGACGACGTCGACGAGGTGCCAGTAGAGCCCCGTCACCTCCACCTCCGGGCTCTTCCGCAACTCCAGCCCTCCGCGCCAGCCGAGGAGGGCCAGCCGCCCGACGAGCCCGATGCCGATCGACAGGTGGACCGCATGCACGCCCGTCATCAGCCAGTAGAGGGCGAAGAACAGCTGTGCCGGCGCCGCGGCCAGGGGGAAGTGGGGGCCGGGGACGAGGCTCTTCTCCAGATCCTCCCGGTACTCGAAGCCCTTCACCACGATGAAGGCGAGGCCGAGCGCCGCCGTGAGCCCCAGGCAGACGATCGCCAGCCGGCGCAGGTCCTCCTGTGCCTTCACGGCCTGCGAGGCCACCGCCATGGTCAGGCTGCTGGTGAGCAGGATCGCCGTGTTGAGGGTGCCCAGGACGATGTTGGTCTCACGGCCCGCCGCCGCGAAGGCCTCCGGATGCACGATCCGCGTCGCCCCATAGGTGAGGAGCAGCGCCCCGAAGAACAGGACCTCGCTGGCGAGGAAGATCCAGATGCCGAGGGTCGCCCCGTAACTCTGCCGCCCGAGATCCGACCAGGGCTCGCGGATCAGGCGCTCGGCGACCCCGCTCATTGCACCAGCTCCTGCTCGCGCTGGTAGCTCGGCGGCCCCGGTTGCGCCGCGTGCCCCTCCGGGTGGTAGTCGTAGGGCGCGCGCACCACCCTCGGCTGCCGGACGAAGTTCTTGTGCGGCGGCGGCGAGGTCGTGCTCCATTCGAGCCCCGTCGCGTCCCAGGGATTGCTCGGCGCCCGCGCGGAGAAGAACAGCGACCAGGTCAGGTAGCCGAGCGGCAGCAGGTAGGCGGCCGCCAGGATCGCCGCGCCGGACGAGGACATCACGTTGTAGATCTGGAACTCGGGCGGGTAGGTATGGTAGCGCCGCGGCATCCCGAGATAGCCCGCGATGAATTGCGGTGCGAAGGTCAGGTTGAAGCCGAAATACATCAGGATGGCGGCGAAGCGGGCCCAGGATTCCGGGTACATCTTGCCGGTCACCTTCGGCCACCAGAAGTGCAGGCCGCCGAAGAAGGCCGAGACCGAGCCGCCCACCATGATGTAGTGGAAATGCGCGACCACGAAGTACGTGTCGGTGACGTGGACGTCGATCGGGATCGCGGCGAGGAACAGCCCCGACAGCCCTCCGGTGGTGAACAGCCCGACGAAGCCGAGCGCGTAGAGCATCGGCGCGCCGAAGCTGATCTGCCCGCGATAGAGCGAGAAGGTCCAGTTGAAGACCTTGATGGCCGACGGCACCGCGATGATGAAGGACAGGAACGAGAAGATCAGTGCCGTGTAGGGCGACATGCCCGAGACGAACATGTGGTGGCCCCAGACGAAGAAGCCGATGCCCGAGATCGCCAGGATGGCGTAGACCATGAAGGTGTAGCCGAAGATGCGGCGGCGCGCGAAGGCCGGGATGATCTCCGAGACCACGCCCATGGCCGGCAGCACCATGATGTAGACCGCCGGGTGCGAGTAGAACCAGAACAGGTGCTGGAACAGGATCGGGTCGCCGCCCCGGCTGGGATCGAAGATCGGCAGGCCGAGCCAGCGCTCGGCCATCACCAGCAGCAGCGAGATCGCCAGGACCGGCGTCGCCAGCACCATCACGATGCTGGTCGCGTAGATCGACCACACGAAGAGCGGCAGCCGAAACCAGGTCATGCCCGGGCAGCGCAGCATGTGCACGGTGGCGATCATGTTGACGCCCGTGGCGATGCTGGAGAAGCCGACCAGGAACACGCCCATCGCCGCCGCGAGGACGTGCGTGTTGGAGTACATCGTCGAGAACGGCGTGTAGAAGGTCCAGCCGGTATCGACCCCGCCGGCGATCAGCGCGTAGACCGTGCAGGCGCCCGCGAAGGCGTTGAGGTAGAAGCCGAACAGGTTGAGCCGCGGGAAGGCGAGGTCGGAGGCCCCGATCATCAGCGGGACCAGGAAGACGCCGAGCGTGTTGGGGATGGAGGGCACCAGGAAGAACCACACCATCACGATGCCGTGGAACGAGAACAGCTTGTTGTAGGTGTCGTTGGTGAGGAGGTGCCCCTCCGGCGAGACGAGTTCGAGGCGCACCAGCGTGATCGCCGCGCCGCCGAGGAAGAAGAAGACGGTGATCAGGATCGCGAACAGGATCGCGATGCGCTTGTGGTCGGTGGTGGTGAGCCAGGACCAGACGCTCTGCTGGAACCGCAGGTAGTCCGGTTCGGTCGGCAGCGGCAATTCGCCGAGGGCGGCGGTATCGCTCATGGCCGGTCGTCCTTCGCGAGGGAGCGGATATAGGCGACGAGGCTCTGGATCTCTCCCTCCGAGAGCCGCCCGGCGAAGCTCGGCATGATCGGCGCGAAGCCGGCCACCACGTCCTTCTTCGGCTGCAGGATCGAATCGCGGAGATAGGCCTCGTCGGCCGCGACGACGCGGCCGTCGTCGAGGGCGACCGTGCGCCCGTAGAGCCCGGCGAGGCTCGGCGCGTGCACGGCGGCAGAGGGGGCGTGGCAGCCCGAGCAGCCGCGCTCGACGAAGAGCCGCGCGCCGTCCTTGGCGAGGTCGTCACCCTCGGGCTGCGCGGCGAGCCAGGCCGCGTAGGCGTCGGGCTGCATCACCACGATCTTGCCGCGCATGCCGGAATGGTCGGTGCCGCAATACTCGGCGCAGAGGAGCTGGAAGGTGCCGAGCTTGGTCGCCTGGAACCACGTCTCGTGCGTCTGGCCCGGCACCACGTCCTGCTTGAGCCGGAAGGCCGGCACGAAGAAGGAGTGGATGACGTCCTGCGCGCGCATGACGAGGCGCACCGGCACGCCGATCGGGACGTGGAGTTCGTTGATCTCGCGGGCGCCGTTCGCGTGCAGGGTCTTCCACATCCACTGCTTGGCGATGACCTGCACCTCGATCGCGTCCTTGGGCGGCACGAACGAGCGGGTCTCGATCGAGGTGGCCCACCAGAACAGGAACACGAACAGGAACAGGGTCGCGCTGGTCCAGCCGATCTCGAATTCCCGGCTGACCACCTCCGGCATCGGCCCGCGCGGTGCCGGGGAGCCGCGCCGGTAGCGCACCGCGAAGCCCAGCAGCAGACCCACGACGAGGAGCAGGATCGCGCCCGAGAGGACGAGGAGCCCGGCGAAGATGCCGTCGATGCGCTGCGCGAGCGTGGAGGCGGTCTCGGGCCAGAAGGACATCAGGCGGTCCTCCCGGTGGGGGCGGGCTCACGCTCCCCCCTCTGCGGGGGAGGGTGGCGAACGGAGTGAGCCGGGAGAGGGGCAGCGCGACGTTGATTCGGCTGGCGCCGTGCACCGCGGTTCAGCCAAATTCGGAAGCGTGGTTCCCCTCTCCCGCCCGGCTCCGCCGGGCACCCTCCCCCGCAGAGGGGGGAGGGTGGGGGGCGTGACCCCTCGATTTGCCTGAGCCACAACAGCCAAAGTCCCAGCCCCAGCACCGTCGCGGCCCCCGCCGCCGTGAGCACCCGCGTGATCGCCAGCGTGTAGATCCCGTGCGCCGCGTCGAATCCGTAGCAGAGCACCGCGATCTGCCCGGCGACCCCGCCGATCGTGCCGCGTCCGGCCTCCAGCAGGGCGAGTCGCAGGTCCGGTCCGGTGAGGGCGAGGGTCGAGAGCGCGCGGGCGAGGTGCCCGTCGGGCGTCAGCGCCAGCACGGCCGCGGGATGGGCGTACTGGTCGTGCTCCGCGTCGTAGGCCGTGCGGTAGCCGGCCGCCCGGATGACGGCGCCGACCGCCTCGGCATCGCCCCGCAGCAGCACCGTCGCGGCCCGCAATCCGGGATCCGCCACCTGGGCGTCGAGGAGCGCTCGGCCCTCGGCGACGGCATCCTTCGGGTCGAGGCCGAGCACGATCAGGCGATAGTCGCGGCCGGGACGCAGGCCCGTCTGCACCAGCGCCCCCGACACCACCGCGAGGAACGGACCGCAGAGCGTGCGGCACGTGAAGTCGACCGGGAGCAGCAGGGCCGGACGCCCGGCGAGCGCATCCCCGAGGGTGAGGGCGTGGCCGTCGCGGTCGGTGAAACGGTCTGCGAGGGGCAGCGGCGCGCCCGCGGGCACCGAGAGTCCCGCCGCCGCGAGATCCGCCGCCGCGAGCCCGGCCCGCGCGGCCCCCGGCGCGAGCGCGATCAGCAGGGCGAGGAGGAGGCGCGTCATGGCTGCCGGTTCTCCTTGATCGGGCCCGGCGCCGCCGGCGCGGCGCCGATCGGGGCGAAGGCCGCGGCGCCCCGCCCCGCCAGGATCTCCATCGCGCGGGTGACCGGGATGCGGATGATGCCGTGCTCGCGGTCGACCCAGGCGTAGCCGGTGAGCGCCTGATGCTGGGCGTCGAGGAGGCGCTTGAGATCTCCGGGCGGGTCCACCTGCAGGCCCGGCTGGGGCATCGCCCGCGGCGGCAGCCGGTTCCCCTCGAAGCTCCAGTCGCAGAAGAACCGCAGCCCGCCCATCACCAGCCCGGCGAAGGTAAGGAAGCCGAACACGGCCGCGAGCACCCGGCGGACCGGGATGCCCGGCGCCTCCGGCGGGGCGGGTTCGTCTCGGGCGGCGTCAGCGGACATGGAAGAGCCCTCCCGAGGAGCGTTCCGCCCGGCGCACCATCGCCACCGTCGCACCCGCCAGGGCGACGAGTCCCGCCGCTCCGAGAACCAGTGGCAGGCCCGGTGCCGCGAAGGCCGGCGCCACGAGCCAGAGCCGGTGCAGGGCGACGCCGAGGAGCACGAGGGCGCCGACGAGGCGGAGCGCCGGGCGGCTGCGCCGCGCGGACCCGTTCAGCAGGATGCCGAAGGGGATCAGCGCCCCGGCCGCAAGCGCGGCAACGATCAGCCAGACGAGTCCGTGCTCCGTGCGCCGCAGGTACCAGGCCGCCTTGTCGGGCAGGTCGCCGTACCAGGCCACGAGGAAGGACATCAGGGCGATGTAGACCGTCCCGGTGAGGGTCGCGATCAGCAGGCTCGCGAGGTCGTTGGCGTCCCGCGGCGCGAGCGTGGTCGGCGCCAGGAGGGCCGCGAAGGCGAGCGCGGTGAGCAGCTGCTCGACCGCGAAGCCCGCCGCGAAGGCCGAGGAGGTGACGCCGGGCTCCAGCGACAGCACCCAGTCGACGGCGATCAGGCTGATCATCACGCCGTGCAGGAGGAGGGCGATCGCCGCGAAGAGGGGGCCGCCGCGGCCCGCCGCGACGACGAGGCCGATCACCGACCAGAGCACCAGGGCGATGACGGAACGGGCGAGGAACGCGGCCGGATGCAGGTAGAGGGCCGCCACCCCCGGCGGCGCTTGGGACGGGTCGGCGGCCCAAGGGTAGAGGCTCGACAGCGCGAGGGCGATCGGGAGGAAGGCCAGGGCCGCGAGCGGGGTGAGGGCGGCGGCCGGGCGTAGCACCGGTCCGAGCGCCTCGCCCCAGCGCCCGCCGGTGAGGCGGTGGATGAGGAGCAGCGCGAGGCTGCCGATCGGGATGCCGCTCCAGGCGCTGGTGGCGGCGAGCCAGAGGCGGGCGGCCTCCTCCATCACGGCAGCCTCCCGGCGGCTTCGGGGGCCTCGGCGAGGGTGGCGCGGCGCGAGAGCTGCAGCGCCCGGATATAGGCGGCGATGGCCCAGCGCTCCTCGGGCGGCACGCGGGACGCGTAGGAATACATCACCCCGTAGCCGTGCGTGATGACGTCGACGACGTGGGAGGCGGGCGCGGCGCGCAGGCGCTCGGAGTGGTAGGAGGGCGGGGGCGGGAAGCCCCGCTGCACGATCATGCCGTGCCCGTCGCCGTCGTAGCCGTGGCAGGGCGAGCAGAACACGTCGTAGCGGTCGCGGCCGAGGGCCAGGAGCGCGGGCGTGACCTCCGGCTGGGTGTCGAGGGCGGCCTCGCGGGCGAGATCGCCCTGCGCGACCGTGCCGGCGGGCAGCGGCTGGGCCGAGGTGCCGTTCGGCCAAATGGTGGACGGGGCGTCGGTGTCGAAGCGCTTCTGCTGGAACAGGCTCTGGTCCTGGCAGCCGGCGAGGAGGAGGGCGGCGAGGAGGAGGGTCCGCAGCCGGGCGCGCTGCCGAGGACCGGAACCGAGGATCCCCAAACCAGACTTGCTGAAGCGACCCGGACTCCCGTCTGGGCGCGGGATCCCCTCTCCCGTGCGGGAGAGGGGTAGGGGTGAGGGTCCCGGACCGTGCCGCAAGCATCCGCAACGATCGGTGCTGGTAGCGGGACGGTTCAGTTTTCTTGCTGAACCACCTGGGCCCTCACCCCTGCCCCTCTCCCGCACGGGAGAGGGGTTCCCCGCGCCTCGATAGCTTGCCGATGTTCCCTTCATCGCCGCACCTCGAACACCACGAGGGCGCCGGCCTCCTCCAGGAGGTGGCGCAGGGCGAGATCGTCCTCCGCCGTCCCGTCCTGCGCGGCGAGCAGGAAGAAGCGGTCCTGGCTCGCCCGCTCGAAGCCCGGGATCTCGAACAGCGGGTGATGCAGGCGGGGCAGGCCGCTGCTCCACAGGAAGGCGAGGAGACCGGCGATCGCCGCCGCCAGCACCCCGACCTCGAAGGGCACCAGCAGGAAGACCGGCCAGGAATGCAGCGGGCGCCCGCCCGAATTGAGGGGATAGTCGAAGACCGCGCTGTACCATTGCAGCAGGTAGGCGAACCCCGCCATCCCGACGCCGCCGGCCAGCATCGCCCAGCGCAGCCGGGTCGGCCGCTCGTCGAGCACCTCCCCGACCTCCTCGACCGGGAAGGGCGTGAAGGTGTCGAGGGGGCGGTGGCCCTGTTCGCGCACCGTGCGGGCGGCCCGCACCAGGGTCTGGGGATCGGCGAAGCAGGCGAGCATCTCGCGCATCAGGCGGCGCCCTCCCGGTGGGCGAGTTGGCGGACCTCGTGCATCGAGACCGCCGGCACCACGCGCACGAAGAGCAGGACGAAGAACGCGAACAGCCCGAGCGGCCCGACCAGGAAGGACCAGTCCCAGAAGGTCGGATGGAACACCCGCCACAGGCTCGCGGCGTAGCCGTGCGAGAGCGTCGTCCAGGTGATCAGGATGCGCTCCAGCCACATGCCGATGTTGATGATCACCGCGATCACCACCATGGCCGGGATGCTGCGCCGCACGCGCCTGAGCCAGAGGCCCTGCGGCACCACCACGTTGCAGGCGAGCATCGCCCAGTAGAGGAAGGCGTAGTCGCCGAGGAACTCGTAGGCGACGAGGCCGCGCTCCTCGGACTTGCCCCCGTACCAGGCCATGAACCATTCGGTTGCGTAGGACAGGCCCATCACCAGCGCCGCCATGAGCATGACCCGGCCGATCACCTCGAAATGCGCGACCGTGATCACCGCCTGCAGGCGCAGGCCCCAGCGCACTAGGGCGGCGAGCACCACCACCATGGCGAAGCCCGAATACATGGCGCCGACCACGAAGTAGGGCGGGAAGAGGCTCTCCTGCCAGCCCGGCATCAGGCTCGCGGCGAAGTCGAGGCCGACGATGGAGTGGACCGAGCAGACGAGGGGCACGGCGAGCGCCGCCATCGTCACGTGCAGGATCTCCAGGCGCCGCCAGTGGCGGGCCGAACCCCGCCAGCCGATCGCCAGCGCGCCGTAGAAGAGCTGCGCCCCGCGCGAGGTCGCCCGGTCGCGCATCGTCGCGAGGTCGGGGATCAGGCCGACGTACCAGAACAGGATCGAGAACAGCAGGTAGCTGACGATCGCCCAGAAGTCCCAGACCAGCGCGCTGCGCCATTGCGGCCACAGCGCCATGGTGTTGGGGTAGGGCGCGAGCCAGTAGGCGTAGAGCGGCCGCCCGAGATGGAAGATCGGAAACAGCCCGGCGATCGAGACCGCGAACAGGGTCATCGCCTCGGCGAAGCGGTTGATCGAGGCGCGCCAATGCTGCCGGGTGAGGAGCAGCATCGAGGAGATCAGCGTGCCGGCATTGCCGATGCCGATCCACCAGACGTAGTTGGCGATGGCGAAGCCCCACACCACCGTGGTGTTGATCCCCCAGACGCCGACGCCCCGCCAGAACAGCCACGCGATCGCGACCAGGGTGAGGAGCACGAAGGGCAGGGTGAGCCCGAGGGCGATCCACCAGCCCTTGCCGACGCCGACCAGGATCGGGTTCACGACCGCGTCGGTGATCGCCGCGTCGCTCTCCCGCTCCGGCGCGATCCAGCGATGGGCCTGGGAGATCGGGGCGCTCACGAGCCGTCTCCCGGCAGGTCGGGGGCGGGGTTGCGCAGATCCGCCAGGTAGGTGGTGCGCGGGCGCGTCCCGAGATGGCCGAGGAGCGCGTAGTGGCGCGGCTCCGTCTTCAGGCGAGCGACGTCCGAGCCGGAATCGGCGAGATCGCCGAACACGATCGCCCGCGTCGGGCAGGCATCCTGGCAGGCGGTGGTGACCTCGTTGCGGCCAAGCGGACGCCCGTCGCGCTCGGCGGCGCGGCGCGCGCCGCTGATGCGCTGGACGCAGTAGGTGCACTTCTCCATCACGCCGCGCTGGCGGACCGTCACCTCCGGATTGCGCTGTGCGGGCAGGGGATCGAGGCCGAGATTGGCGTATTCCTGCCCGTCCGCGTAGCCGAAGAAGTTGAAGCGCCGGACCTTGTAGGGGCAGTTGGCCTCGCAGAAGCGGGTGCCGATGCAGCGGTTGTAGACCTGGACGTTGAGGCCCTCGCCGTCATGGACCGAGGCCGCGACGGGGCAGACCGGCTCGCAGGGCGCGTGCTCGCAATGCATGCAGGGCACCGGCTGGAAGCCCGGCCGGGGATGGTGATCGTCGCCGCGGTCGTAGGTGTCGATGCGCAGCCAGTGCATCAGGCGGCCCCGGGCGATCTCCTCGGGCCCGACCACCGGCACGTTGTTCTCGGTCTGGCAGGCGACCACGCAGGCGTTGCAGCCGATGCAGAGCGAGGAATCGATCACCATCGCCCAGGCGTGGCCGTCCGCGTCGCCGGTCCAGGGTTCGAGCAGGGTCGGGTGCGGCCCGGGATCGGTGCCCGGCGCCTCCGCGATCGCCGTACGGCCGCCGTTGAGGGCGGCGAGGGTGAGGAGCGGGTAGTTCTCCTCCGCCTCCCGCTCGCGGACGACGAGCTGTGTCGTCAGGATGCCGGGATGCCGCCCGGTCGGCGCGAGCGCGACGTCGTCGAGGCGCCAGAGCGCGTCCGACCGGCGTAAGGGAAAGGCGCTCGCCCCGACGCCGTTGCCGATGGCCCCGGCCCGCGAGCGGCCGTAGCCGAGGGTGAGGCTCGCCACGCCCGCCGCGTGGCCCGGCACGACGGCCACCGGGACCTCGACCGCCCGCCCGTCGGCGCTGACCCGGGCGAGGTCGCCCTGCGCCACGCCGCGCCGCGCCGCCTCGTCCGGCGAGAGCGCCAGCGCGTTGCCCCAGACCTGCTTGGTGAGCGGCGCCGGGCATTCCTGCAGCCAGGCATTGTTGGCGTGGGATCCGTCCCAGAGGGTCGGGTCGGGACGCAGCACCAGGGTGAGGTCGCCCGAGCGCCCCGGCGGGCCAGGATCCGGCAGGTGCGCCGCGCCGACCGTGACCGGGGCCGCGGCGCTGTCCGGCACGACGCCGTCGTGGAGGACGCGCCGCCACCACGTCTCGAAATCGTCCCCGCGCCCGGCCTTCCAGGTCTCGCGCACGAGGTCGTAGGAGGCCGCGTCCGTCTCCCCGAGGAGCGCCGAGACGACCTCCTCCGCCGTGCGGGTGGCGTAGAGCGGGCGGATCAGCGGCTGCACCACCGAGGCGGTGCCGTCGATCGCCCGCAGGTCGCCCCAGCTCTCCAGGGGATGCGTCGCCGGCACGTGCCAGGTGGCGAGCACGGCGGTCTCGTCGACGTAGCCGCCGTGGTGCAGCCGGAACGAGGCCTTGCCGATGACGTCCGACACGGCGAGGTCGGCGGGCGCGTCGTAGGCCGGGTTGACTCCGAGCATCACGAGATCCGGCACGCTGCCCGAAGCGAGGTCGCGGGCGAGGTCCGCGAGGGGGGCGGGCGTTCGGGAACCGGCCGCGTCCGGCGGCGCGATCCAGTCGAGCGGCGCGCCGATCTGGCCGTTGATCCAGTGCACCAGCGCGTGGATCTCCGGCGGCAGCGTCGGCCCGGCGAGGACGAGGGCGCCGCCGCGATGCGCCGTCAGATCCGCGGCGGCCCGCGCCACCATCCGGGCCGCCAGATCGGGGAGCGCGGCGTCGCGGATCTCGGCCCCGAGCGCGCGAGCCAGCGCCACGGCCGCTTCGCCGATCTGCACCGGCGGAAGGGCGAGGCGGTGGTCGGCCTTGGCGCCGGTGAGGGTCGGCGCCGCCTCGATCGCGTAGAGCCGCGAGAAGCCGTCCCCGGTCCCCGGCACGCGGCGGCTGCCGAAGCCGCGGCCGAGGCGGATCTGGTCGGGACCGGGGCCGAGCGGGTCGGCGTCGAGGGTCACGATCACCGCCGCCCGGTCGAGATGCGGTACGGGAACCAGCGGGCGGCCGAAGGCCAGGGCGGCACCCGCGCGGGACGCGACGTCCTCGGTCGGTTCGTAGGCGTGCCAGGCCGCCTTCGGGTAGGCGTCGAGGAGTCGAGCGATCTGGCGCTGGAGCGTCGGCGAGGTCACCCGGCCGGTGAGGAGCCGCAGGCCCTCGCCCTGGCGGCTGCGCCAGCCGGCGACCTTCGGCACCAGGGCCTTCTGCAGGGCGCTCCAGTGCGAGAGGTCGCCGCCCTGCCGCAGGGTCTTGGAGCGGTCGGGATCGTAGAGCGAGAGGACCGCGGCCTCGGCGAAGACGTCCGTCGCCCCGAGGCTCGCCGGGTGGCGCGGGTTGCCGTCGACCTTGATCGGCCGCCCCTCGACCGAGCGCACCCGGCAGCCGCGCCCATAGCCGGCGAGCGGCAGCGTGCTGGCGAAGACGAGGGGCACGCCCCCCGTCACCCGCTCCGGCTGGACCACGTAGGGGACGATCTCCTCGTCGGGCTTGGCGCAGGCGCCCGCCGCCAGGGTGATGCCGGCTGCGAAAGCCCGCAGGGCCTCGCGGCGGCTCGGGGACGGGGGCGTCAGCGGTGGCATATCGAGCACTCGCTGAGTCGGTCGACCGAGGGGATGTGGTAGGCGGCCTTGAGGGCCTTGCCCCGCGTCTCCTGGTCGGGGGGAGGGGTCCAGGTCATGTCGTAGACCTCCTCGCGGGGTCGAAGGTTCTTCTCGGGGTTGCGGTGGCAGTCGAGGCACCAACTCATGGTGAGCGGGGAGGCTTGGCGCATCAGCGGCATGTCCTGGACGGCGCCGTGGCAGCTCGAGCAGCCGATGCCGTTCGTCACGTGCACGGAGTGGTCGAAATAGACGTAGTCCGGCAGGGTGTGGACGCGACGCCAACGGATCGGCGTCTCGGTGGCGAGGCTCGCGCGCACCGGGGCCAGCATCTCGGCGTTGGTCCAGATCTGCGAGTGGCAGGACATGCAGGTGTGGGTCGGCGGCAGGCCGGCGAAGCGGGCCGTCTCCACGGAGGTGTGGCAGTAGCGGCAGGCGATCCCGAGGCCGCCGACATGGTGCTGGTGGCTGAACGGCACCGGCTGCTCGCGCACCACGTTCTGCGCCGTGTAATAGGGCGACGCCCAGAACCGGTAGGTGAGCCCGACGGCGAGCACCGGCAGCGCCGCCACCCCTGCCATCAGCAGGCGGGCGATCGTGTCGGCACCGGGACGGAAGATCTGCACGGGTCAGGCGGACCGTCTGCGAGCGGTGGGCGCGGGGGATGAGGCGAGGTGGCCCGTGCGGGGCGGCGGGCCGGTTTCGGGCGTCTCCGGCAGGTTCTCGGGCTGCGCGAAACGGAAGCTCACATCGGGCCGCGCGGCGGATTCGTCGCCCGCCGCCATCACGGAGACGCGCAGCAGCGCGCTGCCCGCCAGCACCGCGAGCCCGGCCGCCAGCGAGAGTTCCGGAGGCGGCCGGCGGCCCCGCGCGCGCATCACGCGCTCGGCCGCGTAGAGCCCGAGCGGCAGGAGCACGCCGAGGCCGACGGCCCCGACCGTCTCGGTCATCCCCGCCGGCCCGCGCGTCGCCGGCGCGACACCCGTTCGCCGGTAGGCCAGCGCCGCGGCGGAATCGCCCGCGAGTTCGACTGCGAGCGCCGCGGTGGCGATGCCGTGCAGCGCGTCCCGCCGCGGCCCTTCGGGCTCGCCCATCGCCAGGGCGGCCGCGCCCGCTGCCATCGAGGAGGCGCCGAACCGCACGGCGAGCGCGCGCGGCGCCGCCGCCCAGAGCGGCGTCGAGGTCGCCGAGAGGAGCGCGGCCGTGTAGGTCGAGAGACCCGCCCCGAACAGGGCGGCCGGGACCCCGGCGGCCCGCGCGAGGCCCCGCATGGCGCCCGGCGCGATCCCGCGGTCGGCGGCGAATTGCGCCGCGGCGCTCAGGCCCGCGCAACCGGAGAAGCCCATCAGGATCCAGGTCCCGATCGACATCGGCGAGGTCGACTTGGCGACCCGCAGCATGTTGTAGAAGCGGCTCGGGGTGTGCAGGTCGTAGATCAGCAGCGCGCTGCCGATCGTGGGCGCGAGCAGCGCCGTGTAGCGGGCGCGGCGCGCCATCGGCCCGGCCTCGGCGCCCTGCGTCGCCTCGGCGAGGGCCGCCAGGATCGCCGAGGAGCCTGACAGGCCGGCGAGGAAGATGTAGCCGCCAACCACCGCGTTCTCGAACGGCGCCGTCTTCAGCTGCGCCCGGCCGTAATAGGTTGGCCCGTCCCAGGCCTCCCCGGGCTCCGGCCGCACGGCGCCGGAGGCGCGGTCGGGGCGGGGCAGCGGCCGCTCGGGGCCGCGCGCGGCAACGGGGTACTCGGCCATCACGGGCGCTCCCGGCGGCCGTCGCCGCGGGACCCCGCGCCCCCGAGCAGGAAGGCCGCCGCGAGGGCGAGGCCGGCCACGGCGGTCAGCCCGGTGGCGAGGCTCGGGGCGACCCGGTTCGACGGCCGGGTCGGGGCGGCGGGCAGGTTGTAGACCTCCGGCCGGTCGGTGAGGAGGAAGAAGGCGTTGAGGTGGCCGAGATCGCCGGTGGCGCCGGGCCCGCCCGGCACGCCGTACAGATAGGCGCCCGCGACGCCGCGCTCGTGCAGGGTCTCGACGCGCTCGCGCGCCGTCTCGTGCAGGGCGCCGAGTTCGCCGAACTGGATCGAATCCGTCGGGCAGGACTTGGCGCAGGCCGGCTCGAGGCCGCCCTTCAGGCGGTCGTAGCAGAGGGTGCACTTGTGCGCCTTGCCGTCGACCGGGCTGAGGTCGACGACGCCGAACGGGCAGGCGGGCACGCAGTAGCCGCAGCCGTTGCAGATGTCCTGCTGGACGACGACGGTGTCGAACTCGGTCTTGAACAGGGCGCCGGTCGGGCAGGCTTCGAGGCAGGGCGCGTTGTGGCAGTGCTTGCACACGTCGCTCATCATCAGCCAGCCGCTCTGGAAGGCGGTCTGGGTGCTGGAGCGGACGCCGCCGGGCCCGGACTTCTCGACGAAGCTGACGTGCCGCCAGCTATGGGCCGAGAGGGCGCCGGTATTGTCGAAGCTGTGGCCGGTCAGCCCGAGATTGTCGGCCGGGAGGTTGTTCCACTCCTTGCAGGCGACCTCGCAGGCCTTGCAGCCGATGCAGACCGTGGTGTCGGTGAAGAAGCCATAGGACTTCCCCGGCTCGATGCGGGTGCCGGCGGTGATCTCGGCCTCATCCGGGATCATCCGGTCGAGACGCGATTCGGGGTAGTCGGCCGCCCGGGGATGGAGGTGCTGGATGCCCATCGGCGCGCCCTCACACCCGGTCCAGCCGCAGAGCGCGGTGGGCGATCAGGTTGCGGGTGCGGTCGTAGCTCACGCGGACCCGGGCCTGCTCCGCCTGGAGCCGGGCGAGGTCGTCGGGCTCGGCCCGCATGGTCGGGCTCAGCACGAAGAGGTGCGCGATGCCCTCCTCGTCCACGAGCTGGAACCGGCTCTCCTGCGCAATGATGACCACGCCCTGCATCGACGGCATGAGAGTCCTCGGTTCACGCGCGGCGGCCCGGCCATCATCCCGGTTCCGCTTGTCGCGCGGCCAACGCCGGGAAGGCCGGATGGTTCAGAGCCATTCTGAACTGTGGCCGGAGGCCGGGAGATAACGTGGGGCAGTCCGGGCTCCAGCGGTCACGCAACCGGACCTTGGTGCGGGAGCGTACGAAGCCGCGCCGTGCCCGAGGGGAACCTCCGCGACCGCGCGCGATTGAGGCGACGGACGCGGTAACGGGAGGGCGGACATGGCGCGACGGATCGGCAAGGGCATCGGCGAGCGCGTCTCCGGCTTCCTGCGCGACTGGTCGATCCCGCGCCAGCTCGCGGGCGAGAGCGTGATGGGCTCGGCCGCCCGCAGCACGATGTCCGAACGCCTGCGGCCGCGTCTGGAGCAGGCCGACCAGGTCGGGACGAGCGTGTGCCCGTTCTGCGCCGTCGGCTGCGGTCAGCTGATCTACGCGAAGAACGGCCGGCCCATCCACGTCGAGGGCGACCCGCGCTCGCCGATCAACGCCGGCACGCTCTGCCCGAAGGGCGCCGGGACGCTCGGCATGCTGCTGTCGCCCGAGCGGATCAGCCGCGTGCTCTACCGCGCCCCGCGCTCGCGCCAGTGGGAGGTGAAGCCCCTCGACTGGGCGATGGAGCGGATCGCGCAGCTCACCAAGGAAGCGCGCGACGAGACCTTCGCCGAGCGGCTGCCGGACGGCCGGGTGATCAACCAGACGCTCGGCATCGCCTCGCTCGGCGGCGCCACGATGGACAACGAAGAGAACTACCTGATCAAGAAGCTCTTCGGCGGCGGCCTGGGGGTGGTCAGCATCGAGAACCAGGCCCGAATCTGACACTCCTCCTCGGTGCCCAGTCTGGGTGCCTCCTTCGGACGCGGCGCCGCCACCATGGCGCTGTGGGACCTCGCGAATGCGGACTGCATCATCGAGATGGGGTCCAACATCGCCGAGAACCACCCGATCGCCTTCCGCTTCGTGACCGAGGCGCAGCGCAAGGGCGCCACGATCATCCACGTCGACCCGCGCTTCACCCGCACGAGCGCGCTCGCGGACATCTACGCGCCGATCCGCTCAGGGAGCGACATCGCCTTCCTCGGCGGGATGATCCGCTACATCCTGGAGCACGATTTGTGGTTCCGGGACTTCGCACTCGCCTATACGAACCTCGCCCACATCATCGACGAACGCTACCAGGACCCGGAGACGCTCGACGGGCTGTTCTCGGGCTTCGACCGCGAGACCGCGTCCTACACGGACGACACGTGGCAATATGCCGGGAAGCGCGTGCCCTCGCCGGTGGCCGAGCACCGGGTGCAGAGCCAGGAGGGCGAGTCCGGATCGGGCAGCCCCTACGAGAGCATGACCGAGGGGCCCCCGCCCCAGGACCTGACGCTGCAGCACCCGAACTGCGTCTACCAGATCCTCAAGCGGCACTACGCCCGCTACACGCCCGAGATGGTCGAGCGGGTGACCGGCTGCCCGAAAGAGACCTTCATCGAGGTGGTGGAGACCTTCGCGCGGCGCTCCGGGCGCGAGCGCACCGGCGCCTTCACCTACGCGGTCGGCTGGACCCATCACACCACCGGGGTGCAGATCATCCGGGCCTGCACCATCGTCCAGGCGCTGCTCGGCAATGTCGGGCGCCCGGGCGGCGGCATCATGGCGTTGCGCGGCCATGTCAGCATCCAGGGGTCGACCGACATCCCGACCCTCTATAACATGCTGCCGACCTACCTGCCGCAGCCCAACGTCTTCCACGAGCACGCGACGCTCGCCGACTACCTGCGGGTCGAGACGCCGACGACCGGCTGGTGGGCGAACATGCCCAAATACGTGATCAGCCTGCTCAAGGCCTGGTATGGCGACGCGGCGACGAAGGCCAACGATTACGGCTACCAGTTCCTGCCGAAGCTCACCGGCGACGCCTCGCAGGAGCCGATGACGCTCTCGATGGTGGACGGCGTCATGCGCGGCCAGTTCGTGCTCGGCCAGAACCCCCTCGTCGGCGCGGTGAACGCCGACCTCGTCGAGCGGGGCCTGTCGAAGCTGCGCTGGCTGGTGGTGCGCGACTTCGCCATGACCGAGACCGCGAATTTCTGGCAGAAGGGCCGCCTCGTGGAGCGCGGCGAGATCGCCCCGGAGGACATCGACACGGAGGTGTTCTTCCTCCCCGCCGCCATGCCGGGCGAGAAGGAGGGCACCGTCACCAATACGAGCCGCCTCGTGCAGTGGCACGAGAAGGTCTGCGAGGCGCCGGGCGACAGCCGCTCCGACCTCTGGTTCATCTACCACCTCGGGCGGCGCCTGAAGGCCCTCTACGCCGACAGCGGCGACCTGCGCGACGGGCCGATCCAGGCGCTGACCTGGGACTATCCGGTCGAGGGTGCGATCGCGGAGCCGGACGCCGAGGCGGTGCTCGCCGAGATCAACGGCTACACCGTCTCCGACCGCAAGCCGGTGGCGAGCTACAAGGAACTCAAGGACGACGGCTCCACTGCGTGCGGCGGCTGGATGTATTGCGGGGTCATGCCGCGGGAGGGGCACAACCTCGCCCGCTCGCGCAGGCCCGACGGGCCGGACGGGCCCGGCTCGCATCTCGGCTGGGGCTTCGCGTGGCCGTCGAACCGGCGCACGCTCTACAACCGCGCCTCGGCCGATCCGGAGGGCCGGCCCTGGTCCGAGGCCAAGAAGATGGTCTGGTGGGACGGGGCGAAGGAGACCTGGACCGGGCTCGATGTCCCGGACTTCGTCGAGACCAAGCGGCCCGACTACCGCCCGGACTGGTCGACGACGCCGCGCGGCATGGACGCGCTCGGCGGCGACGCCCCCTTCATCATGGAGGCGGACGGCAAGAGCCAGATCTTCGTGCCGACGGGGCTGAAGGACGGCCCGCTGCCGACCCACTACGAGCCGGTCGAGAGCCCGGTGAAGAACCCGCTCTACGGCGACCAGCAGGTGAACCCCGCCGCGAAGCTGTGGGGGCGTCCCGGCAACGCCCTGCACGCGCCGCAGGACCCGCGCTTCCCCTACGTGTTCACGACCTTCCGGCTCACGGAACTGCATTGCGGCGGCATCCCGACCCGGGTCATGCCGCACACGGCGGAGTTGCAACCGGAGGCCTTCGTGGAGATCTCGCCGGAACTCGCCGGCGAACTCGGCATCCGCCACCTCGGCTGGACGGTGCTGTCGACGCTGCGCGGGGAGATCGAGGTGCGGGCGATGGTGACCGAGCGGCTCCGGCCGTTCCGGATCGACGGACGAATCGTGCACGAGGTGGCGATGCCCTGGGTCTACGGCCGCGAGGGCTACGCACGGGGCGCCGTGGCGAACGTGCTGCTCGCGATCACCGGCGACCCGAACACCAGCATCCACAGCACCAAGGCGGTCACCTGCGCGCTGCGCGCGGGCCGCCTGACGTCGCTCAAGCGGGAGGCGCGCCGTGCTCCCGCTTGAGCACGGCCACCGGGCGCTGGCGGCCCTCGACGCGGTCCTGGCGCAGAAGCCACGCAAGGACGATCACGGCCTGACGCGGACGATGCAGTGCCTGACGGCGTTCCGCGACGAGGTGATCGCGATCCAGCGCCGCGCGCCGCCGAGCCCCGCCCAGCGCGAGACGCTGGCGCGGCTCAACGGCGTGATCAGCGTGGTCATGGGGGCGCATTTCCCGCTCGGGACCGTGCCCTGGCCGGAGGTGGAGAAGGCGCGGGGCTGGCTTGCGGACCTGGTGGCGGAATTCGAGTAGTCGGCGGGGCGCGTCGGGAGGTCTCGCTCCCGAACCCTCCTCCCTCTGCGGGGGAGGGTGGCCTGCGGAGCAGGCGCAGCGGGACGCAGTCCCGCCGAGAGGGGCCGGCGCGACGCTTCTCAAGGAAGCGCTTGTCGCATCGGTTCAAGATCATCCGGCACCGGGGTTCCCCTCTCCCGCCCCGCTCCGCGGGGCACCCTCCCCCGCACCGGGGGGGAGGGTTCGGGCGCCCCTTTGCGCTCACTTCGCCGCTGGATCGACCAGCGTCAGCTTGCCCTCGAACGGCTTGTTCCGCGCCGTGACGCTCGTGCAGCCGAAGGTGTACTGGCCGGGTGCGATGGTGCCCGCCTTGAGTTTGCGCTCGTCGGGCTGATCGGGGCAGTAAGCGTCGGATTGGTCACAATATGATCAGAAAATGATCTTTTATTCACCGGACAATATCCATATTCAGATAAGTTATAGCTTCATATAAATTTCAAAAATTTGATACTTAAAACATATACTTGCTACATTCAAATTTTTAAATGTTTATATTCTGCCTGTGTTCGATATTTGTAACTGTTAAACAATAAGTTTTAAAAATTCTTCTAATATAACTTAGCGTCATGTTGTCACGTTTACATGCGAGTCACGCTCATATTAGAAATCATGTGACATCCAAGACAGTTGATCTGCGATGTCAATGCAAATCAGTATATCCAATCAAACATGATGTCATCGGAGATAGCGATGTCGAAAGTCTTCAAGTACGTGCGAGTCGCAGTTCTTGTTTCCAGATTCTGCGATCATCCTCCCAAGCCGGCTGGTACAGCAGATCAAGGGTACGCTGGAGAAGAACTTCATATTTGTTAAATTTGGGATGGAAGTAGCTCTGCTACTTCCATACCCAAGCTAGATGACGAGGTCGAATATGTTCACTTCATGTTTGGATTTTGATGGATATGGTGAGGATTGTCAAGATAGTATTATAGAATACATCGAGATGTGTTCTTCTCAAATAAAACTCATATCACATGAGCCGAAGAGTCAATGGCTATGGTGTGCTGTGGAAGCCTGCGTAGATATTGATACTAAAAGCAAAATAGATATGAGTAATTTTTCGAAATCAAAACTCAGAAACGAGGTCGATTTCCAGGCCGTGGCTGTACTTGTGACAAGATCTTCTATCGGTTATAAGATTGAGATAATCCGTACATTAAATTCCACCGTCCCAGTATATATAGTCCGTCATGGTAATCGTGCGGCTGTATCATGGAATTTTACTTTATGTTCTGAGTTATCTTCAAAAAAAATTAACAAAAAAAGCTGTCAAAAGCTCATATATTGGGGTCCGAATCTCGAAAGCAATACAATTTTCCAGGATGTATATCTGATTAATGGCGGACAGTACGCTTCGTTTGGCAAGGACGGTTGTGCAATCGAGCAATCGTCCTCGTTGGCTCGTTATGAGCCGGCGGCATTGGCCGAAGGCGCTGAGGCAGCGCTGTACTTCCTCGACCTTATTGCGTCGGTTGTAAGACCTCACATTCGTACTTCTGCTGCTCCGGTTTTGGAGCTTAGTGGCGGGCTCGACTCCTCTTGTATCGGTGCAGCTCTACGTCGTGGGAACGTTATGTCTGGAACGTTGCCCACGTACGGCCTTATCCAACCGGGTGTGGCGGGGATCCAGCAGCAAACTCGTAGGAGAGAATTGATAAATATCTTTGACTTTCACGATGTTTCTGTTGATTCCACGGAATGCAAGCCTTTCTCAATATTCAAAAAATCGATCATACGGCGTGTTCCTAGTGACGAAATTTACAGGACAGGTATAGAATTGTGTTTATCAAAATGTGATTTTCATCCTGATGTTGTCGTAACGGGCATTGGCGGTGATGAGCTCACTATGATTTCAAACGAGCACACCGTCATGTTTCAGCAATCCGATCTTGATGACTTATTTGGTGAATCGGTCGAAGAAGTTGCGTTAACGAGACATGTTGCTTCGAACAGCGCAATCGTTTCTGCATTTTGTCGATCTGATATGTTTTTAAGTCAACACATTTGGCCCATAAATCCATTTACCCATCCTCACATTGTGAATTTTTCTCAATGTCTACCGTCGGAAATTAAGAAAAATCGTCTTCTTAATAAGTTAGCATTAGCGAAGTCTGGTTTGAGCGATTACTTCCTTTTCCCAAGATATCGCGAAAATTTTTCTCGCGTATATGATAGTGATTTATTGTTGTTTGATGTTTCTGATTTTTTTGAGACATCTATCCTCCACGATTATGGCATTATAAATTGCGAAAAGCTTAATTACCAGTACCGTCTTTTTATAAATGAGGGAAAATGCAGTGTACCACTTACTTGTTTCGCCAACGCAGTACGGTTGGAATTCTTTCTGAGGCAATGTAATCTGTAATCGCATGACACAAATGAGGCTTAAAAACTATGAGTATTGTCAGTAATGTCAATACGGTGCGCAACATAATTCATAAACAAACCGTTATTAAAAGTATATTAGTGGCTATACTCGCAACGATTTCGGCCATATTGCTTGCGGTCCAGCCGTTTATCCTTGCCCACGCTACCGTTTCTGCAATCTCAGGCAACGATCTGCTTCTGCTACTTGTTGCTTACGTTAGCGTCGGCCTCGCGGGCGGTAGTTGCACAGCAGGCGCTGCTTATTTTGCTCTCCAATCACGGGAGAGAGTTGGCGCGGACATTGCCTTGGCAACACTATCGGCATTGCTACGTCCGGATCGAAATTTCTGGCGATACACTCTCACCGATCTGATGCATGCATATTCTAAAGGACGTGAGGGGACGCACGCTATTATAGTTGATCTTTTCATTAATCTTATCCCCTATGTTTCCGGCTTAATCGTCTCGCTTTCTCTTGTCACGTTCACGGTAAATTGGGTGACGGCCGCTCCTGTTTTTGCAACAGCGTCGTTATTCATTGCTTTGAATCTCCGCGACATTAGTAAAGAACGTGCGCTTAGTTTGGCATTTGATAAGATTCAGAAGGATATATCCGAAAGTATCGCAGGTGCCCACGAAGTCGGTGAGATAGTGAGAAGTTTTGGAACTGAGTCATTTCTAGATTTACGCTTGAGAACTCAGTTGGAATTATTCGATGAGCGCGTGGTCATTCACGGGAAACATTATTTCAGAAAACACATTCGGCTCGAATTGCTCCGCTGGTCTGGCCTCGTTGCCGCAATCGTTGCTTTTCAAATGACGCTTCCGAATGACGCGCCGCCCGGGGTTGAACGCATCGGGAATCTCGTTGCACTCATTCTGTCCTATTTCCAGCTCATTGCACCGATCGTTAGCCTCTCCAGATCTGCGGAGAGGCTCGTGCAAGCCTCCGCGAGCATGGAAGTTGCGGCGAGCATTCTCCTGGACGCGACGAGGAGCGCCCCAGAAGGGCTTCGCACTCGCCGGTCACTCGAGAGGCTTACTCTTTTGGGTGTGGAGGCAATGGCTGGTGAGCGCCGGGTCGGTATTCCACGCTCGGCGGAGTGGCGCTGTGGTGAAGTGATCATCTTCCAAGGGCCGAGCGGTGTAGGAAAATCGACGTTGGCTCGCACGATCGCCGGCCTCATTCCGGGAGCGGCCGGCTCGATCGTCGTCGACAGCGTGCCCTTCTCTGTCAAAGATAACTACAGTGATCTTCGCCAATTTAGCCTCTACGTGCCTCAAGTAGATTACGTATTCTCCGAAAGCATCATCGAAAACATTCGCCTGGGGGACACGTCGATCCCGGACGATCTGATCTCGCAAGCCATGATCAAGCTCGGGATTTCGGAGATGCTGTCGAGGCGGGGCTTGTCCCTGACGGACAAAATTGGAGATCGCGGTGGCGATTGGTCCGGTGGTGAGCGGCGCCGGATCGCTCTGGCTCGCGCATTCGTCCGAGACGCCGGCATCGTTATCCTCGACGAGCCTACCACCAATCTTGACCCCGAGTCGGCTTCCGCAGTCCTTGCCGCGTTCCGCGAACGGTTCCGTCGCTCAATCCTGATCGTGATTTCCCACGATGACATAGCTGAGGCATCGGACAAGCACGTCTCCTGGTGGGATGACGCATCGGACGGCGATCCCGCCAGCAGGACGTCGGTGCTTCCAGTATCGGCTTAGCGAGGGCTTGGCTCGGCTCCAGAGCGCAGCGTTGCCGCGGCCATCCTGTAGGTGGTGGCGCTGACGCTCCGCGGCGAGATCGAGGGGCCTGCGAAGCGAGGAGGGCTGGGCACAGCCCCTTTGCGCTCACTTCGCCGCTGGATCGACCAGCGTCAGCTTGCCCTCGAACGGCTTGTTCCGCGCCGTGACGCTCGTGCAGCCGAAGGTGTACTGGCCGGGTGCGATGGTGCGCAGGCGGATCTCGCCGCGGCCGTTCTGCTTGACGACGTAGCCGTCGTTGTTCGCAACGTGCACCACGTCTCCGTCGTGGTGCAGGACGTAGCGGTTCTCGAAAATCTTCGGGGCCGTGAGGGTGACCTCGTCCTTCGACTGATTCACCACCTGCAGCGCGACGTTGCTGTCGGCCGGCAGGCGGAGTTCCGCTGGGTCGCATTTCGGCGCCCCGTTCTCGCTCGTGATGGTGAGCGAGACCGGCGGCATCGTGTCCCCGTTCTTGGGCGGGGGCAGGTCGTTGGCCGCGAGGGCCGGCCCGGCGGCGAGGCCGGCGAGCAGCAGCCCCGCGAGCCCGCCGCGCAGGCGGGGAAGAGAATTCGGCATCGTCCCACTCCGTCCGATCCACGATCCGTGTCGCAGGCCAGAACGTTGCGGGACGGGCCGTTGTTGCCCCCTGCGACCGGAAGGCGTCTCGCCTACGCGCTGCCGATCAGGATGCCGGTGGCGAAGACGAGAAGCCCGCCGACCACCACCTGGAACGCCGCCTGCAGGAAGGGCGTGTCCATGTAGCGGGAGCGAATCCACGAGATCGCCCAGAGCTCCAGCAGCACCACCGCCACGGCGAGTCCCGTCGCGATCCGGAAATCGTGGATCAGGTAGGGGAGCGTGTGCCCGATCCCGCCGGCCGTGGTCATCAGCCCGCAGACGATGCCGCGGATCCAGGGCCGGCCCCGGCCGGTCATCGAGCCGTCGTCCGACAAGGCTTCGGCGAAGCCCATCGAGATGCCCGCGCCGAGGGACGCCGCCATGCCGACCAGGAAGGCGTCCCAGCTGTTCTGGGTGGCGAAGGCCGCGGCGAAGACCGGCGCCAGCGTCGAGACCGAGCCGTCCATCAGCCCGGCGAGTCCCGGCTGGATCACCTGCAGCACGAAGAGCCGGCGCGCGGTCTCCGTCTCCTCCTCGCCGGCCTTGCGCTCCGCGCTCGCCTCCAGCCGCGAGGCCATCACCTCGTGCCCGGCCTCGACGTCGGCGAGGTCGCCCAGCAGCTTGCGCACCGTCGGGTCGGTGCAGCGGGAGGCCGCCTCGCGGTAGAAGCGCTGAGTCTCCGCCTCCATGGTCTCGGCGCGGTGGCGCACCGCGGCGATGTCGAAGCTCTCCTGCATCCAGACCGGCTTGCGGCGCACGAAGCCCTTCACGTCCTCGCGGCGGATCAGCGGGATGTGGTCGCCGTAGCGCTCCTGGAACAGGTCGAGGAGCTGCCGGCGATGGTCGCTCTCCGTGCTCGCCATCTCCTGGAAGACCTGGGCGGAGGCGGGGTAGTTCTCCCGGAGGCGCTCCGCGATCTCGCGATAGACCCGGCCGTCCTCCTCCTCGGCCTGGATGGCGAGGGCGAGGACCTCGCGGTCGGACAGTTCGGAGAGGGCCACCTGCGGCCCCGCGGTGAAGAGCGGCATCGCGATCTCGAATGAGGTTGTAATTTAGAATTCCTCTAATTCGAAGGACGACGCGCGTCAACGCTCCCGCCGGCGTCGCGGAACGCGATGAGCGGGTCGGGCGCATGCCTTATCGGGACCCGCGTCCAGCCTGCGCGAAGCGGGTTCTGGGGAAAAGGGGACTGCCCGCCATGGGCAGGGTTCAGGCGTCCAGGCCGAGGGCGTGGGGCGAGCACTCGGAGAGGTAATGCGCGCTGAAGCCCGCGAAGACCTTCAGGCGCCCCGCATCCGGGATCTCCACGCGCCGGCACTTCCAGGTCACCAGCCTCTTGCGCGCCAGGGCCTTGAGGACGCGATTGGCGTGGACGGGCGAGATCCCGACCATATCCGCCAGGTCGGCCTGGGTGATGTCGAGATCGTAACCGGTCTCGTCGGCGAGCCCGATCGCCTGCAGCCGGACGTGCAGCTCGCAGAAGATGTGTGCGAGCTGCTTGTCGGAGCCGCGCCCGGCATTGCAGAGCCATTCCTGCATCGCGCTCACCTTCAGCACGACGTGACTGCGAAGGGCTTCGCTGATGGTCGTGCCGTCCCGCGCCAGCCGCATCGTCGCGCGGGGCGGGAGCCTCGCGATGGTGCAACCCGTCAGCGTGCCCACCGCGTAGCCGAGCGGACGGGCGTCCGGGTGGGGACCGCAGCAGAACTCGCCCGGCAGAATCAGGGCGAGGATTCGCCGGGACCCGTCCGACAGGATGCGGTACAGGCAGGCGATGCCGTCGGTGAGGATGGCGATGCTCTCGACGCCGCAACCGTCGTCGATATCCGTGCGCGCCGGGACGGAGAGTGGCCGCGGCGGCGACGGGAGTGTGAGGCGCCAGCCCTCGGGGATGGAACTCTCGGCGGCTGGCCGGACCGCAGCAGCATGATCAGGCATGGCTCGTCTCCTCGCGCTCGCGTTGCGTTCCCGGAGGCCTCGTCCCCTGTCGCTTCTCGCAGGATGCCGGCTTCGCCGCCGACGGCCCGGCGTGGCAGTCCCATCCGGAATAGGCCGATGCCCGACCTGGGCCGGACGGCGCGCGGGCGGGATTCGACCGATCGCCATGCCCGAACCCGGGTGGCCGTCCCTCCCGTCGCTTGGTCACGGCCCCGCGAGACGCGCCCCGGGGCGGACTGATCTTGGTCGATGCCGTCAGCGCCTTGCATCACTGTCGCATGATCAATGCAAATATCAATCTCGGCTATAAAAAATGTTAATGTGATAGGATTGTAACTGTTAAGACGTTGCAGCCGTGGCTGCTTGCTGACCTCGCAGGTCGAGGAGAAAACTACGGTCGATTGATTTGGACGCAATGCAGAAACGTATCTGTAGTTGAATCGACGTTGTGCATCGCTGTAATCGGGTTGACGCTCGGATCGTGAGCACGCAGCGAGCCGGCACCCCCGCCGACCGGGGCTGCGGCGGCGCTCGCCTCGACACGGCGGAACCGCGTGACTAAGACAGCGGGCGCGAGCCCCGCGTGCTCCTCACGCGACGCCCTTCCTCGCCGGAGGGACGTTCCGTGAGCGGCACAGAGGGGGCTTCCCGTCCACGCCCGCAGCCCCACCCACGAGTCTTCACGCGATGAGCGGCGTCAACGAGATCCGGTCGACCTTCCTCGACTACTTCGCCAAGCACGGTCACGAGGTCGTTCCCTCCTCGCCGCTGGTGCCGCGCAACGACCCAACCCTGATGTTCACGAACGCCGGCATGGTGCAGTTCAAGAACGTCTTCACCGGCGTCGAGAAGCGGCCCTATCAGCGCGCCACCACGGCGCAGAAATGCGTGCGCGCGGGGGGCAAGCACAACGACCTCGACAACGTTGGGTACACGGCGCGCCACCACACCTTCTTCGAGATGCTGGGCAACTTCTCGTTCGGCGACTACTTCAAGCCGCTGGCGATCGAGCTCGCCTGGAACCTCGTCACGAAGGAGTTCGGGCTCGACACGAGCAAGCTGCTGGTCACGGTCTACGCGGACGACGACGACGCGGCGACGCTCTGGCGCAAGATCGCCGGCCTGCCCGACGGCCGCATCATCCGCATCGGCACCTCCGACAACTTCTGGCAGATGGGCGATACCGGCCCGTGCGGGCCGTGCTCGGAGATCTTCATCGATCAGGGTCCGGAGCTGTGGGGCGGCCCGCCCGGCAGCCCCGAGGAGGACGGCGACCGCTTCCTCGAATTCTGGAACCTCGTCTTCATGCAGTACGAGCAGGTCGAGCCGGGCAACCGGGTCGGCCTGCCGCGACCGTCGATCGACACCGGCATGGGCCTGGAGCGCATGGCGGCGATCCTCCAGGGTGTGAAGTCGAACTACGACACGGACCTGTTCCGCAGCCTGATCGACGCGGTGGCCCACCAGGTCGGGCGCCCGCCCGCGGGCACCGAGACCGCCTCCTACCGCGTCATCGCCGACCACCTGCGCGCCTCCTCGTTCCTGGTCGCCGACGGGGTGCTGCCGGGCAACGAGGGCCGCGGCTACGTCCTGCGCCGGATCATGCGGCGGGCCATGCGCCATGCGCAGCTGCTCGGCGCCCGGGACCCGATGATGTACCGGCTCGTCCCGACCCTGGTGCGCGAGATGGGGCAGGCCTATCCGGAACTGGCGCGGGCCGAGTCTCTGATCTCCGAGACGCTGCGACTCGAGGAGACCCGGTTCCGCCGCACCCTGGAGCGGGGCCTGTCGATCCTCGACGCGGAAACCCGCGACCTCTCGGAAGGCCAGAACCTCTCGGGCGAGACCGCCTTCACGCTCTACGACACCTATGGCTTCCCCCTCGACCTGACCCAGGACGCGCTGAAGGCGCGCGGCATCGGCGTCGACACGGACGGCTTCAAGGCCGCGATGGAGCGCCAGCGCGCGGCGGCCCGGGCCGCCTGGGCGGGCTCCGGCGAGGCCGCGACCGAGACCCTGTGGTACGCGCTGCGCGAGCGGGTGGGGGCGACCGAGTTCCTCGGCTACGAGGCCGAGACGGCCGAAGGCGTCGTCACGGCTTTGGTCCGGGGCGGGGCCGAGGTCGAGGCCCTGGCGGCGGGCGAGGAGGGCCTCCTCGTCGTCAGCCAGACGCCCTTCTACGGCGAGTCGGGCGGCCAGGTCGGCGATACCGGCCTCGTGACGGCGGCCGGCCTGCGGGTGCGCGTCACCGATACCGAGAAGAAGCTCGGCGACCTCTTCGTGCACCACGTCACGGTCGAGGAGGGGCGCTTGAGCCTCGGCCAGGCGGTGGAGTTGAGGGTCGACCACGACCGGCGCGCGGCGATCCGCGCGCACCACTCGGCCACCCACCTCCTGCACGAGGCGCTGCGGCAGGTGCTCGGCGACCACGTTGCCCAGAAGGGCTCACTGGTCTCGCCCGAGCGCCTGCGCTTCGACTTCAGCCACCCGAAGCCGATGGGTGACGACGAGGTCGCGACGGTGGAGGGGATCGCCAACCGGGTGCTGCTCCAGAACGGCCCGGTGGTGACGAAGCTGATGGCGGTCGACGACGCGATCGCCACCGGCGCCCGCGCGCTGTTCGGCGAGAAGTACGGCGACGAGGTCCGCGTCGTCTCGATGGGCGAGGGCGAGGCGGCCGACGGCCGTCGGCGCGCCTTCTCGGTGGAGCTCTGCGGCGGCACCCATGTGGGCCGCACCGGCGAGATCGGCCTGATCACCGTGGTGGGCGAGAGCGCCGTCGCGTCGGGCGTGCGCCGCATCGAGGCGATGACCGGGGACGCTGCGCGCCGCCACCTCGCCGAGGAGAGCCGGCGCCTCGCCGCGGTGGCGGGCCTGCTCAAGGTGCCGCCGGCGGAGGCGCCCGAACGCCTCGCCGCCCTCATCGAGGATCGGCGGCGCCTGGAGCGCGAACTGACCGAGGCGCGGCGCAAGCTCGCCATGGGCGGCGGCTCCGCGGCGGAGGATCCGGTGCGCGAGGTCGCCGGCGTGAAGCTGATGGCCCGCGCGGTCGAAGGCGTGGAGATGCGCGACCTCAAGAGCCTCGCGGACGAGGGCAAGAAGCGCCTCGGCTCGGGCGTGGTGGCGATCGTGGGCGTGGCGTCGGACGGGAAGGCCGGCCTCGTGGTCGGCGTCACCGACGACCTCACGGACCGGTTCGACGCGGTGGCCCTGGTCCGGGCCGGGTCCGAGCGGCTCGGCGGCAAGGGCGGCGGCGGGCGCCGCGATATGGCCCAGGCCGGCGGCCCGGACGGGGCGGCGGCCGAGGCGGCGCTCGCGGCGATCGCCGAGGCGCTGGCGGCGGCCTGACCCGCGCGTCCGGCCGGCTTGTCACCGCGGGCGCGAGACAGTAGGGCGCGTATCCTGCGGCAGACGCCGGGTTCCCGGGTCCGGGGCGCGGCCGGCCGGTAGCCGTGGGAGAGGGCGCGCATGCAGGTCGTGGATCAATCCATCCCGGAGGTGAAGCTCGTCATCCCGACCCGGCACGGCGACGCGCGCGGCTGGTTCTCCGAGACCTACCGCGCCGATCTCCTGGCCGAGGCCGGCATCCGCGACGTCTTCATCCAGGACAACCAGTCCTTCTCGGCGCAGGCGGGCACGGTGCGGGGCATCCACTTCCAGACGCCACCCCACGCGCAGGCCAAGCTGGTGCGCGTCGTCTCGGGCGCGGTCCTGGACGTCGCCGTGGACTTGCGCCGCGCCTCGCCGAGTTACGGCCGCCACGTCGCGGTGCGCCTCGACGCCGAGCAGGGCCACCAGCTCTACGTGCCGGTCGGGTTCGGGCACGCCTTCTGCACCCTCGAGCCCGACACGGCCATCGCCTACAAGGTCTCGGGCGGCTACTACAGCCGCGCCCATGACGGCGCGGTGCTGTGGAACGACCCGGCGATCGGGATCGACTGGCCGGTCTCCGCTGCAGAAGCGGTCCTGTCCGACAAGGACCGGACCGCCCGGCCGCTCGCCGAGCTTCCGGCCCTCTTCTGACGCCCCGAACGGAGGTCCCTTCGATGCGAATCCTCGTCACGGGCGGCTGCGGGTTCATCGGGTCGGCCCTGGTCCTGCACCTCGTGCGCGACCTCGGCCACGAGGTGCTCACCCTCGACGCCCTGACCTACGCGGCGAACCCGGCCTCGCTCCTGCCCCTCAGGGACGAGGCCCGCCACCGGCTTGCGCAGGCCGACATCTGCGATCCGGAGCGCGTCGGCGCGCTCTTCGCGGAGTTCCGGCCGCAGGCGGTGATGCACCTCGCGGCCGAGAGCCACGTCGACCGCTCCATCACCGGGCCGGCTGCCTTCATCCGCACCAACGTGGTCGGCACCCAGGTGATGCTGGAGGCGGCCCGCGCGCACCATGCCGCCCTGCCCGGGGACGAGAAGGCGGGTTTCCGCTTCCTTCACGTCTCGACGGACGAGGTCTACGGGTCCCTGCCGCCGGGCGGCTTCTTCACGGAGGCGAGCCGCTACGACCCGCGCTCGCCCTACTCGGCCTCCAAGGCCGGCTCCGACCATCTGGCCCGGGCCTGGCACGAGACCTACGGCCTGCCGGTGATGGTGACCAACTGCTCGAACAATTACGGGCCGCGGCACTTCCCCGAGAAGCTGATCCCGCTGATGATCCTCAACGCGCTGGAGGGCAAGCCGCTGCCGGTCTACGGCGACGGGCAGAACGAGCGCGACTGGATCCACGTCGAGGACCACGCGCGCGGCCTCGTCGCGGCTTTGCAGCGGGGACGCCCCGGCGAGACCTACCTGCTCGGCGGCCGGGCGGTGCGCAGCAACCTCGCCGTGGTGCGCACGCTCTGCGCGGTCTTCGACCGGCTGCGCCCGGAGGAGGGGCCGCACGAGCGGCTGATCACCTTCGTGGCCGACCGGCCGGGCCACGACCGGCGCTACGCGATCGACCCGGCCAAGGCCGAGGCGGAACTCGGCTGGCGTCCGACCCGGAGCTTCGAGCAGGCCCTGGAGGATACGGTCCGCTGGTACCTCGACAACCGCGACTGGTGGCAGCCGATCCGCGAGGGCCGGTACGCCGGCGAGCGGCTCGGCCTGACCGCTTCGTGAGGCCGGCATGCGCGCGATCTTGATCCTGGGCGGGGCGGGCCAGGTCGGCACCGCGCTGCGGGAGCATGCCTGGCCGGCGGATGTCGCGCTCCATGCGCCCGCCCGCGAGGCCCTCGACATCACCGACGAGGCCGCGATCACGGCCGCCCTCGCGGAGAGGACCTACACGGCGGTGATCAACGCGGCCGCCTACACGGCGGTGGACAAGGCCGAGAGCGAGGTCGCGGCCGCCTGGCGGCTGAACGCGCTCGCCCCGGCGCTTCTCGCCGCCGCGACCGCGCGGGCCGGAATCCCCCTCGTCCAGGTCTCGACCGACTACGTGTTCGACGGCACGGGGTCGGGCGCTTACGCCCCCGACGCGCCGATCAACCCGACGAGCGTCTACGGGGCGAGCAAGGCGGCGGGCGAACTCGCCGTGCGCACGGCCAACCCGCGCCACGCGGTGGTGCGGACCGCCTGGGTGGTCAGCCCGCACCGGGCGAACTTCGTGAAGACGATGCTGCGGCTCGCGGGCGAGCGCGACGGCTTGCGCGTGGTCGACGACCAGCGCGGCTGCCCGACCGCGGCCGCGGATCTCGCGGCGGCGCTCGCGGTGGTGGCGCTGCGCCTCGCCGAGGACCCGGCTTCCCCGTCCGGCACCTACCACTGCGTGAATGCCGGCGCGACCACGTGGTGCGGCTTCGCCCGGGCGATCATGGAGGGGGCGCGGGCGCGGGGCGTGCGCGCCGTCCCTGTCGAGGCGATCCCGAGTTCCGCCTACCCGACCCCGGCCCGGCGGCCGGCCAATTCCGAACTCTCGACCGCGACGCTCACCCGCGACTTTCGCATCGCGCCGCGGCCCTGGCCGGAGGCGCTCGACGCGATCCTCGACCGGCTGATCGGCCCGGCGCGTCCGGCCTGAGGAGATTTTTCATGAAGGGCATCGTGCTCGCCGGCGGGTCCGGCACCCGGCTCCACCCGGCCACGCTCGCCATCAACAAGCAGCTGCTGCCGGTCTACGACAAGCCGATGATCTACTATCCGGTCTCGGTCCTGATGCTGGCCGGGATCCGGGAGATTTTGATCATCTCCAGCCCCGAGCACCTCGACAACTACAAGCGCCTGTTCGGAACGGGCGAGCAGTTCGGGGTCAGCTTCTCCTACGCGGTGCAGCCGCGGCCGGAGGGGCTGGCCCAGGCCTTCGTGATCGGCCGCGACTTCGTCGGGAGCGACCCGGTCGCCCTGATCCTCGGCGACAACCTGTTCTTCGGGGCGGGCCTGCGGGCCCTGCTGGCGCGGGCCTGCGCCCGGGAGGACGGGGCGACGGTCTTCGCCTACCACGTCGACCACCCGGAGGCCTACGGCGTCGTCAACCTCGACGCCGCGGGGCGCCCGACCAAGCTCGTGGAGAAGCCGAAAGTGCCGGAATCGACCTGGGCGGTCACCGGCCTCTACTTCTACGACAACCAGGTGCTCGACATCGCGGCGGCGGTGAAGCCCTCGGCGCGGGGCGAGCTCGAGATCACCGACGTGAACCAGGCTTACCTGGAGCGCGGTCAGCTGCGGGTGGAATGCATGTCGCGCGGCTACGCGTGGCTCGACACAGGCACCCACGACAGCCTGCTGGAGGCCGGCGAGTTCGTGCGCGTGATCCAGAGCCGGCAAGGCATGCAGGTCGCCTGCCTGGAGGAGATTGCCTACCTGCAGGGCTTCATCCCGCGCGAGCAGGTGGCGGCGCGGGGCGAACTCTTCGCCAAGACCAATTACGGCCAGTACCTGTTACGGCTCGCCCGCCAGGACCAAGCGGGCCTGCCGCCGCTCTGACGAGGGCGGCGTCTCCGCCCTCCGGCCGGTTTTGCGGCGCGGTGGGTGCGTGCTAGAGCCGCGTCCACAAGTACCGCCAAGCCTCCCGGCTCCCGGCGCCCGACACAGACAGGCGGCAGGCAATGAAGGACATCCTCGATCGGCTGGACCAGCGGCGCGCCCAGGCCCGGCTCGGCGGCGGCGAGAGCCGCGTCGCGGCCCAGCACAAGCGCGGCAAGCTCACCGCGCGGGAGCGCATCGAACTCCTCCTCGACACCGGCTCGTTCGAGGAATTCGACATGTTCGTGCAGCACCGGTCGAGCGATTTCGGGATGGAGGCGCAGAAGATCCCGGGCGACGGCGTGGTGACCGGCTGGGGCACCATCAACGGCCGCACCGTCTTCGTGTTCTCCAAGGACTTCACGGTCTTCGGCGGCTCGCTCTCCGAGGCGCATGCCCAGAAGATCATCAAGGTCCAGGACATGGCGCTCAAGATGCGCGCCCCGATCATCGGTCTGTTCGATGCCGGCGGCGCCCGCATCCAGGAGGGCGTCGCGGCGCTCGGCGGCTACGGCGAGGTGTTCAAGCGCAACGTGCTCGCCTCCGGCGTGATCCCGCAGATCTCGGTGATCATGGGGCCGTGCGCGGGCGGCGACGTCTACTCGCCGGCCATGACCGACTTCATCTTCATGGTGCGCGACACCAGCTACATGTTCGTGACCGGGCCGGACGTGGTCAAGACCGTGACCAACGAGGTCGTCACCGCGGAGGAACTCGGCGGCGCCAAGGTCCACACCACCAAGTCCTCGATCGCGGACGGCTCCTACGACAACGACGTCGAGGCGCTGCTGCAGATCCGCCGCCTGATGGATTTCCTGCCCGCCAACAACCTCGAGGGCGTGCCGGAGATCGAGAGCTTCGACGACCCGCTGCGGCTCGACAAGAGCCTCGACACCCTGGTCCCGGACAACCCGAACAAGCCCTACGACATGGGCGAGCTCATCCGGCGGGTGGTCGACGAGGGCGATTTCTTCGAGATCCAGGCCGCCTTCGCGAAGAACATCATCACGGGCTTCGCGCGGATCGAGGGGCGCACGGTGGGCCTCGTCGCCAACCAGCCGATGGTGCTGGCGGGCGTGCTCGACGCGGACGCCTCGCGCAAGGCGGCGCGCTTCGTGCGCTTCTGCGACGCCTTCGGCATCCCGATCGTCACCTTCGTGGACGTCCCGGGCTTCCTGCCGGGCACCGCCCAGGAATATGGCGGGCTCATCAAGCACGGCGCCAAGCTGCTCTTCGCCTACAGCGAGGCGACCGTGCCGCTCGTCACGGTGATCACCCGCAAGGCCTTCGGCGGCGCCTACGACGTCATGGCCTCCAAGCACATCGGCGGCGACGTGAACTACGCCTGGCCGAGCGCGCAGATCGCCGTGATGGGGGCCAAGGGCGCGGTGGAGATCATCTTCCGGCAGGACCTGGGCGATCCCGACAAGATCGCGGCGCGCACGGCGGAGTACGAGGAGCGCTTCATGTCGCCCTTCGTGGCGGCGGAGCGGGGCTACATCGACGAGGTGATCATGCCCCACTCGACCCGGCGCCGGGTGGCTCGGGCGCTGGCGATGCTGCGCACCAAGGAGAGCGAGCAGCCCTGGAAGAAGCACGACAACATCCCGCTCTGACGCAGCGGAGCCCGCCGCTCAGACTTGGCCGCTCAGACTTGGCCGCTCAGACTTGGCCGGCGGGCCGCTCCCCGCCGAGATCGACGAGGACGATCTCGGGCGGCACGCCGATCCGCACCGGCAGCCGGCTGAGGCCGAGCCCGCCCGAGACGATCAGGTGCCGGTCCTGCTCCACCACGTGGCCGTAGATGTAGCGCTGTCCGTAGCGGGAGGGCGAGGCGGGCGCGTAGCCGAGGATGCGCACCTGCCCGCCATGGGTGTGGCCGGACAGGGTGAGCGCGACCCGCCCCGGCACCCTCGGGAAGATGTCCGGCTCGTGCGCCATCAGCAGCACCGGCGCGTCGTCGGTCACCGCCGCGAGGGTGGCGGGCAGGTCGGCGAGGCTGCGGGGATTGCCGCGGTGCAGGAACGGCTCCTGGTCGGCGAGACCGGCGAGCCAGAAGGGCTGGCCGTCCTTGGTCAGGCGCGTCGCGGCGTTCTCCAGGACCGGAATGCCCTGCGCCTCCAGGGCCCGGCGCGCCTCGACGGGGCCGCGCATCGCCGCCTGCGCCCGGGGATCGTCCCACCAATCGTGGTTGCCGAGGATCGCGTGGATGCCGAGGGGAGCCTTCAGCGCCGTGAGGCGCTTGGCGAAATCCGTCAGCGGCACCCGGCGCAGGGCGACCGGCCGCGACCCGGGATAGTCGCCGAGCAGCAGGATCAGGTCCGGCGCGAGCGCGTTCGTCGCCGCGATGATCGCCTCGACGCGGCCGAGGGACATCCAGGGATCGCCCACGTGGAAATCGGCCAGGGCGGCGATGCGCAGGCGCAGGCCGGACGGCCAGTGCGTCGGCCGCGGCGCGTAGGGCGTCACCACCAGGCGCCACGCGGGCTCGACCGCGACAGCGTAGCCGGCCGCCGCGCCCGCGAGCGCGAGGCCGGCGGAGCCCGTCAGGATCTGTCGCCGGCTCGGCAGGATCAGCATCGGCGCGGGACCTCGTCGGCCGCGGGGGCGGGAGACTCCGCGCGCCTGTCGAAGGGGAAAGGGAGAAGCGTTAAGATCCCGTCATCCGCGCGCGGTTGCGCCCGGTCAATCACCGGTCTCGTGCTCGTGGCGGATCGGCGGGCGCGGGCTGCGCTTCGGCTTGGCTCCGGCGGCCCGCGCGGCGGCCGCGACGGCCGGCAGGGCCAGGGGGCGGAAGCTCGCCGCCGCGCCTTGCGCCTGCGCGCGGCTGCGGGTCGCGACGGCCGGGCTCTGCGTGTGCGATGCCATTCCTGATTTCCTCTCGTCACCCCGGCTCTCCTCGGCCGGTCCCTCCGTTATGCGGCGGAACGGGACGGGCGTCGGGCGCGATCGCGGCGGGGCGGGGGCAAGATGGCGGCGCCCCCGCCGCAGACCTGGACGAGAGATGAACGGCGTCAGGCCGCGGTCAGGGCCTGCTCATGGACCCAGGCGGCGGTCCGGTCGAGGGCGCGGGTCAGCCGGTCGAACAGGGCGTCGATCTCGTCGGGCGCGATGACCAGCGGCGGGCAGATCGCGACCCGGTCGCCCGCCAGGAAGCGGACGATCAGGCCCTCGGCCTGCGCGAAGGCGACGCAGCGCGCCGCGACGCCGGCCTTCGGCTCGTACTGGCGCTTCGTCGCCTTGTCGGCCACGAGTTCGATGCCGCCGATCAGGCCGATGCCGCGCGCCTCGCCGACGAGCGGGTGGTCGGCGAGGGCGGTGAGGCGCCGCTGGAAGTGCGGCGCCTTCTCGGCCGCGGCCTCGACGAGGCGGTCGCGCCGGTAGATCTCCAGCGCCTTGATGGCGACCGCGCAGGCGACGGGGTGTCCCGAATAGGTGGTGCCGTGCCCGAAGGTGCCGATCTTGCGGCTCTCGTCGAGCATCGCTTGGTAGAGGGGCTCCTCCACGGTGAGGCCGCCGAGCGGCATGTAGGCGGAGGTGACGGCCTTGGCGAAGGACAGGCTGTCCGGCCGCATCGCCATCGTCTCGGCGCCGAACCACGTGCCGAGCCGGCCGAAGCCGCAGATCACCTCGTCGGCGATGAAGCGGATGTCGTAGGCCGCCAGCACCTTGCCGATCGCCGCGTAGTAGCCCTGCGGCGGCACGATCGCGCCGCCGGCCCCGAGCACCGGCTCGGCGATGAAGGCCGCCACCGTGTCGGGGTCCTCGCGCTGGATCAGGGCGTCGAGCTCCGCCGCGAGCCGAGCCGAGAACGCCTCCTCGCTCTCGCCGGGCTGCGCCCCGCGGTAATGGTGCGGGCAGGGGGCGTGCAGGAAGCCCGGCAGCGGCAGGTCCCAATCCGCGTGGTTCGCGGGAAGTCCCGTGAGCGAGGCCGAGGCCACCGTGACGCCGTGGTAGCCCTTGGTGTGGCTGATGATCTTCTTCTTGCGCGGGCGGCCGAGCGCGTTGTTGAGGTACCAGGTGAGCTTCACCTGGGTGTCGTTCGCCTCCGAGCCCGACGAGGTGAAGAACACCTTCGAGACCGGGATCGGGGCGAGTTCCTTCAGCGTCTCGGCGAGTTCGATCGCCGGGTCGTGGCTGCGGCCGGAGAACAGGTGCGTGAAAGGCAGCCGCGCCATCTGCTCGCGGGCGGCCTCGACCAGCTCCTCGTTGGAGTAGCCGAGCGCCGTGCACCACAGGCCCGCCATGCCCTCGAGATAGGGGCGACCGTCGGTGTCGTAGACCCAGACGCCGTGCCCGCGGTCCAGCACCAGCGGTCCCGACTCGCGGAACAGCGCGAGGTTCGTGTAGGGATGGATGAGGGTTTCGACGTCGCGGGCGGCGAGGTTTGAGAGCATCGGGTCTGCGCTTTCCTGGCGAGGCGTGGGCCGGACGGCTGGAAGACCGGCGCGCCGCCACATTAGCGGCGCGATGCCCCCGCACCAAGGCGGCCCGCGCATACGACCCCCTCAGGCATGACCGATCCCGCTGAACTCGTCACCCAACCCGCCCCGGGCCGCTCCTGCGGCGCCTGCACCCTCTGCTGCAAGGTCTTCGACGTGCCGGCGGTGGAGAGCGTCGCGGGCGAGTGGTGCCGTCACGCCTTGGTGGGCCGCGGCTGTTCCATCCACGCGACCCGCCCCGGCCATTGCCGCGCCTTCCACTGCCTCTGGATGACGGAGGGCTGGCTCGGCCCCGAATGGAAGCCCGACCGCGCCAAGATGGTGCTGACCCTCGACCCGGTGACGCGCTTCCTCCAGGTCCAGGTCGATCCCGGGCAGGCCGGGATGTGGAAGCGCGCGCCCTATTACGACCAGATCAAGCGCTGGGCCGTGGCCTCGCTCGCGCAGAAGCGGCACGTGATCGTGTTCGTGAACCGGCACGCGACGGTGATCCTGCCCGACCGCGACGTGCCGCTCGGCGAGTTCGCGCCGGGGGACCGGCTGGTGTCCCGCGAGCGCATGACGCCGAAGGGCCTCGTGATCGACGTGGAGCGGGTGCGGGCGGCGTGAGGGCGTTCCGCGCCTGACCCCACGCCCGCGGGAGCATGGTTGCCCGGGCAAGATCGGAGGCCCCTTTTAAGGCGCTTTGGTCTCGAAAAGCGTTACTTCGACAATAAACTACGCCATTCCAGCCGGCGCGGGATCCCCTCTCCCACTCGGGCTAGCGGATTCATAGAACGTGAAAAATAAAACAGGGCAGATACTTGCGTCGACACACGATGGTTCCCGGATGTGGCGCGGGGAACCCCTCTCCCGTGCGGGAGAGGGGCAGGGGATCGGAGATCCCGCGTGAGGGTCCAGGTGGTTCAGCAAGTATTCTGAAGCGTCCCGCTGCCAGCACGACCGTCTTCGCTTGATGACGGCACGGTCCGGGACCCTCACCCCTACCCCTCTCCCGCACGGGAGAGGGGATCCCGCGGGTCTCCTCGGTTCCGTTCAAGCAACTGCGAAAGAAGCGCTTCTTTGATGCCGAGAGGCGATGTGTGAACACATTAGCCCACTCGGGAGAAGGGAGACGTCCCTCGCATCGTCCCCGGACTGCCGTGCGGCAGGGCGGGACGAGTCAGGTCCCGGTCAGCCGGCCCAGCCGCTCCACCAGGGCGGGGTCGTGCAGGGCGGCCATCCGCTCCTTCGGCGTGAGCCAGGCGGCCGCCTCCTCGGACCGCGTCGCCTCGGCGAGCTTCGCCGCGGCCACGACCCGGTCCGCGTCCACGGCCCCCCGCTTGCGGGGCGCGGGCGCGGGCAGCATCGCGAGGTGGCCCTCGCGCAGGACGGGGTCCTCGCTCAGCGCCTCGACCGCGTCCGCGTCGTCGAAACCGCGGGCGGCGTTCTCGCTCGCCAGCGCCTTCGCGGCCAGCGCGATCGGCGGCGGCACGCGCTCCTCGGGCGTCATCAGCAGGCCAAGCCGCTTGAGGGCGAGGCCCCAGGCCAGCTGCCCGCTCGCCCAGGAGATCGGGATCGCCAGGACGAGGCCGAGGATCGTCGGCGACATCCACAGGAACAGCGAGGTCGCGATCGCGAAGGCGGCCGCCCCCGAGACGAACCCGAGCAACGTGTGCCAGCGGTGGCGCCGCACGATGTCGCGGAAGGGGATCGAGCCGTCGTCGCGCCGCTGCGGGTTCCAGCCCGTGTCGCGGCCGAGCAGGATCTGCACCACGGAGCCCGACTGGATCAGCATCGCGATCGGCGCGATCAGGGCCGAGAGCAGCGTCTCGATCAGCGCGGACAGGATGAGCCGCGCCGCGCCGCCGCTCGCGCGGCGCACCGCCCCGTCGAGGAGAGCGAGGATCAGCCCGAACAGCTTCGGGGCGAGCAGGATCCCCATGGTCAGCCCGAAGAGCTGGAGCGCGCGCACCGGGTCGAAGCGCGGCCAGATCGGGTAGAGCCGGAACTCGCTCGGGAAGTATTCGGGCCGGATATAGGCGGTCTGCAGCGCCAGGGCGACACCGACCACGAGCTGCGCCGCCCAGAGCGGGGAGGCGAGGTAGCCGGCGATGCCGGTCGCGAAGTGCTGGCGCGAGGGCAGCTTCAGCCCCGCGGCCGTGATGATCCGCGCGTGCTGGAGATTGCCCTGCGCCCAGCGCCGGTCGCGCACGGCGATGTCGATCAGCGAGGGGGGGCTCTCCTCGTAGGAGCCGGCGAGGTCGGGGAGCATGGTGACGCTCCAGCCGCCGCGCCGGATCAGCGCCGCCTCGACGAAGTCGTGGCTGAGCACGTGGCCGCCGAAGGGCGGCTTGCCGGGCAGGTCCGGCAGGCCGCACTGCTCCGCGAAGGCGCGGGTGCGGATGATGGCGTTGTGGCCCCAGTAATTGCCGTCCCGCCCCGACCACAGGGCGAGGCCGGTGGCGATCACCGGCCCGTAGATGCGCGCCGCGAATTGCTGCACGCGGGCGAACAGCGTGTTGCGGTTGATGATCAGCGGCAGGGATTGGATGATCCCGGCATCCGGATCCGCCTCCATGGCGGCCGCGAGCCGCACCACGCAGTCGCCGCTCATCAGGCTGTCGGCGTCGAGCACCAGCATGTGGTCGTAGTGGCCGCCCCAGCGGGTGACGAAATCCGCGATGTTGCCGGCCTTGCGGTGGTGGTTCTTCGGCCGGTGGCGGTAATACAGGCGGGCCTCCGGTCCGAGCTTGTCCCGCAGGGCCAGGAAGGCGCGCTCCTCGGCGATCCAGGCATCGGCCTGGGTGGAATCCGACAGGATCCAGTAATCGAACCGCTCCCCCTGGCCCGTGGCCTCGATCGAGGCGCGGATCGCCTCGACGGCCGCGAAGGTGCGGGACGTCGCCTCGTTGTAGACCGGCATCACGACGGCGGTGCGCCGCATCAGCGGAGCCGGCGGCGCCGCGGGCGGGCGGCGGCGCAGCAGCGCCCCGAAGCCCAGCAGCGCCGAGGTGAAGGCCAGTGCGATCCAGGAGAAGTTCAGCGTGAACAGCAGCAGTAGGAGCAGCTGCAGGACCGTCGCGCTGCCCGCGACCGACACCACCTCGTACATCTCGTAGGCGCCGTAGGCGGTCAGCAGCAGCGCCGCCCCGAACACGAACAGCCGCGCCGCCCGCGGCGACGGGTGCGGCGCGCCGCGATGCGCGCGCTCCGGCGACCAGCGGCGCAGGTCCTGCACCGGCATCGCGAGCGGCGCCTCGGGCAGAACCGCCGGGGCGGGGGACGCCGGCGGCGTCAGGGGGTCCAACGAAACAGCCATGTCTCACTGACGGGTTGGTCGCCGTTCTTGACGACGAGGCGCATCTCGCAGGCGGTCTCGCCGCCCGGGTCGAGTTCGAAGGCGGCGCGCACCGTCTTGCGCTCCGGGTACAGGTAGAGGAGGGGCCGGACCTGGGGATCGCTCTTGGCCGGCGCCGCGTCGGGCTTGGGCTCCACGATCGATCCCGGCGAGGCCGTGACCGCGAGGGTCAGCGCCTCCGGCTTTACTTCGGGCGCGAACAGCGCGTCGCCGGTGAAGTCGACGAGGAAGCGGCGGCGCTTGCCCGAGGCGCCCTTGCCCACCCGCGTGCCGGTGCAGCGCGCGAGCGGCGGCGCGCCCGGGATGTCCCAGCACCAGAACTGCCGGTAGCTGAAGGCCGTCTCCTTCGCGACCGGGTCCTTGGGCCGCCAATAGGCGATGATGTTCTCGTTGACCTCCGACTCGCTCGGGATCTCGATGAGCTGCACCGCGCCCGCGCCCCAGCCGTGCTGCTCCTGGCCCGGCTGCCAGGTGCTGAAGGGCTCGATCCACAGGCTCGGGCGGCGCTCCCAATGCTGCACGTCGTCCTGGTAATCTGCGTAGGCGCGGTGCCGCTGCACGAGGCCGAACCCCTTGGGGTCCTGGTCGAGGAAGGAGGAGATCTGCAGCGTCTCGGGGTTCTGCACCGGCCGCCACAGGGCCTCGCCGCCGCCGTTGCTCATCTGCAGGCCGCCGACCTCGTGGGCGGCCGGGCGGGGGTCGTCGACGTTGCGCCGGTCGGCCGGCCCGAACAGGAAGGCCCCGGTCATCCCACCGATCCCGACATGGTCGAGGGGCGTGCGCGGGCAGAGCGTCGCCTCGATGTCGACGATGGTGGCGTCGCCGGGCCTCAGCGTCATGTGCAGGGCGGCGGCGGCCGAGTCCGAGTCGATGAGCGCGTGGATCACGATCTGCCCGCTCGCCGGCCCCGGCCGCTCCAGCCAGAAGGCGCGGAACATCGGGAATTCCTCCCCGCGGGCCTCGGCCGGGCGAAGCGTCAGGGCGCGGGCGGTGATCCCGTAGCTCTGGCCCGCCGCCAGCGCGCGGAAGAAGGACGCGCCCTGGAAGATCGCGCAATCGGCGGGCTTGCCGCCCCCGAAGCTGCCGTAGAGCCGGAAGCCCGAGAAGCCGAGGTCCCGCCCGGCCTCCGGCGGCGCCACTTTGCGGAACTCGAACAGGTCGCGGTTGTAGGGGATGCGCCGGACGACCCCGTCCTCCACCGTATGCAGGGCGACCGGGTTCGTGAACAGGTAGCCCCGATGCAGGGGCTCGACGACGAAGCCGCGGTCCTCGCCGTGCCAGAGCAGCAGCTCGGGCTTGGGCCGGATGCCGATATACTGCTCGTAGCTCAGCTTGCCGAAGCCGTCCGGGAGATCGTTCGCCGGGGCCGCGTAGGGCTTGGCCGCCAGCGACCGGGCGAGGGCCACGATCGCGGCGGCATCGAACCGCGCCCCGTCGCCCAGCGGCGGGGCCGGCGGCGCGTCCTCCGCCCGGGCGTCGGCGGCCGGGCCGAGCGCGCTCGCCGCGAGGCCGCCCGCGAGCGCCAGCACCGCGCGCCGGTCGGGGCGGGTTCCGTCATCGGCCGGCCGTAGCGGGGCGGGCAGTCTGTCCGTCATGCGCATCCGTTCCGGGAGGGTCGCCGGGGGTTTACCACGCCCGGACCTGAACCCGGGGTTAAGATCGATCGTTCCCGGCGGCCTGGGGTTTGCCCGTCTGGCCGCGATTCGGCTAGATCCCCCGCGACCCGCACCCGGACGATGAGCCCGATGACCCCGATTCCGACCCCCTCCGGCGCCCGCTCGCTGCTCTGCGTCGTCCTCGCGGCCGGCAAGGGCACGCGGATGCGCTCGGACCTGCCCAAGGTCCTGCACCCGCTGGCCGGACGGCCGATGCTGGCCCACGTGCTCGCCGCCGCGCGGGCGGCGGGGGCGACCGGGATCGCGGTGGTGGCCGAGCCGGGCCGGACCGACGTGGCCGCGGCGGCGGCGGCGGCCGCGCCGGGGGCCGAGGTCTTCCCGCAGGCCGAGCGCCTGGGCACCGCGCATGCGGTGCTGGCCGCCCGTGCGGCCCTGGAGGCGGGGCACGACGACGTGCTCGTCGCCTTCGGGGACACCCCGCTGATCCGTCCCGAGACCCTCGCGCGCCTGAGAGCCCCCCTGGCGGACGGCGCGGCGGTGGCGGTGCTCGCCTTCGAGGCGGCCGACCCGTCCGGCTACGGCCGCGTGCTGACGGAGGGCGACCGCGTCCTGGCGATCCGCGAGGAGAAGGATGCGAGCCCGGCCGAGCGCGCCGTCACCCTCAGCAATGCGGGCCTGATGGCCCTGTCCGGCCGGCACGCCCTCGCGCTCCTCGACCGCATCGGCAACGCCAACGCGGCCGGGGAGTACTACCTCACCGACGCGCCGGCGCTGGCGGTGGCAGAGGGCCTGCGCGCCGCGGTCGTGATCGTGCCGGAGGCCGAGGCGCAGGGCGTCAACGACCGGGTCCAGCTCGCGGCCGCCGAGGCGGCGATCCAGGGCCGCCTGCGGCGCGAGGCGATGCTCGCCGGCGCCACGCTGATCGCGCCCGAGACCGTGTTCCTCAGCCACGACACCCGGCTCGGCCGCGACACCGTCGTGGAGCCGCATTGCGTGTTCGGGCCCGGTGTCACGGTGGGGGAGGGCTGCGTGATCCACGCCTTCTCGCACCTGGAACAGGCCTCCCTGGCGCCTGGCGTCCAGATCGGGCCCTACGCCCGCCTGCGGCCCGGCGCCGTGCTGGAGACGGGCGCGCGGATCGGCAACTTCGTCGAGGTGAAGAACGCCGCCATCGGCCCGGGCGCCAAGGTCAACCACCTTTCCTATGTCGGCGACGCCGAGGTCGGGGCGAAGGCCAATCTCGGGGCGGGCACCATCACCTGCAACTACGACGGCGTTCACAAGCACCGGACGGTGATCGGCGAGAGGGCCTTCGTGGGCTCGAACTCCGCCCTGGTCGCGCCGGTGACGATCGGAGCGGGCGCCTATGTGGGCTCGGGGTCGGTGGTCACGCAGGACGTGCCGGCCGAGGCGCTCGCGATCGCCCGCGGCCGCCAGGTCGTCAAGCCCGGCTGGGCGCGCGGCAAGGGCAAGGCCTGAGGGCCCGCTTCGCGCGGCGCAGACCCGCGGCCGCACGCATGGACGGGGCGCCCGCCCGTCCGGCCGGGACCTCTGCCCCGCGACGCAGGAGGCGATGGTCCGGCGGGCCGAATTCCCCTAGGATTTCGGTCCGGCGCTCCCGGCTCCCGCGAGGCGGGCGCGTCCGGATGGGGGCGGGGAGGACCGGGGGGTCCGCCCTCGCCGGGAGGGGCGCGGGAGCCGGCCCCCGTCGCTGCGGAGCCGGGCACATGAGTGAGGATCCCGACCTCCGCGCCGTCCAATACGTCCTGGGCACCCTGGGCATGGCCGAGCGCGCCGCCTACGAGCGCGACCGCGCCGGCGACCCGAAGCTGGCCGCCGCGCAGAGCTTCTGGGAGGAGCGCTTGGCTTCCCTCGCGCCCGCGACGCCCCCGATCGTTCCGGGCGCGGCCCTGTGGAATGTGTTTCGCGCCGCGTCGGCGCCGTCGTCGCGCCGGTGGTGGATCGCGGCGCTCGGGGCGCTCGGCCTCGGCCTCGTCCTGATCGCGGCCCTGCGCGGATTGCGCCCGCGGGGGGCGGAGCCGCGGGCCTTCGCGGTGCTCGATCGCGGCGGCCAGCCGCCGGCTCTGGTGGTCACCATCGATGCGGCCGCCGAGACCGTCCGCGTGCACGTCCTCGCGGCGGAGATGCCGCGCGAGGGAAGCCTCGAACTCTGGTTCATCGCGCCGGGGGCGGCCCCGCGCTCGCTCGGGCGGATCGCCGCCGGTCCGCTCACGCGCCTCGCGCTCCCGGCCGCCGACCGGATCCTGACGGAGGGCGCCACCCTGGCGGTCAGCGTCGAGGGGCCCGGCGGCGCGACGACGGGCGTGCCGGCCGGGACCTTCGTGTATCGTGGGCGCCTCGTCCGCGAGTGACGGCGGATCGGCCCGGGACGGCCGGCCCGAATCTCGCCGCACCCGGCGGGCAGGGAGGAAGCGGGTCGCCCGGCGACCCGCAGACGAGCGGTCCGGGCCTTGCGCCGGCCGCGAAGACAGACGGCGCGCCGCCCCGGCAGGGGACGCGCGTCCAGGAACGGGGCAACCAGCATGTGCGGCATCGTGGGGATCGTGGGGCGTGAGGCGGTGGCCGGTCAGGTGATCGACGCCCTGCGGCGGCTGGAATACCGCGGCTACGATTCCGCGGGGATCGCCACCCTGGAGGATGGCCGACTGGAGCGCCGCCGCGCCGAGGGCAAGCTGACCAACCTCCAGCTCAAGCTCCTCAACAACCCGCTCTCGGGCGCCATCGGCATCGGGCACACCCGCTGGGCCACTCACGGCCGGCCCAACGAGACCAACGCCCACCCCCACGCGACCGACCGCCTGGCCGTCGTCCACAACGGCATCATCGAGAACTTCCGCGAGCTGAAGGCCGAGCTTCAGGCCAAGGGCTGCGTCTTCGAGACCGAGACCGACACCGAGGTCGTCGCCCAGGCCGTCACCCAGGAGATGCGCGACGGCCGCGACCCCGTCGCGGCGGTCGCCGCCGTCCTGCCGCGCCTGCGCGGCGCCTTCGCGCTCGCCTTCCTGTTCGCCGGCGAGGCCGACTTCCTGATCGGCGCCCGCCACGGCGCGCCGCTCGCCATCGGCTTCGGCGAGGGCGAGACCTATCTCGGCTCCGACGCCCTCGCGCTCGCCCCCTTCACCGACGAGATCACCTACCTGGAGGAGGGTGACTGGGCCGTCCTCACCCGGGCCGGCGCGCAGATCCGCGACGCGGCCGGCACCGCCGTCACCCGCCCCCGCCAGCGGATCGTCACCCAGGCCTTCCTGGTCGACAAGGGCAACCACCGCCACTTCATGGCCAAGGAGATCTACGAGCAACCCGAGGTGGTGGGCCGCACGCTCGCCCACTACGTCGACCTGGCGGCGAGCCGCATCGCCCTGCCGGAGGCGCTGCCCTTCGACTTCGCCGCGCTGTCGCGCCTGTCGATCACCGCCTGCGGCACCGCCTACTACGCCGGGCTGGTGGCCAAGTACTGGTTCGAGCAGCTGGCGCGGCTGCCGGTCGAGATCGACGTGGCCTCCGAGACCCGCTACCGCGAGCCGCCGCTGGAGGCGGGCGGGCTGACGCTGGTGATCTCGCAATCGGGCGAGACCGCCGACACGCTGGCCTCGCTGCGCTACGCCAAGGCGCAGGGCCAGCACGTGCTTGCGGTGGTCAACGTGCCGACCTCGACCATCGCCCGCGAGGCCTCGGTGATCGTGCCGACTCTGGCCGGCCCGGAGATCGGGGTGGCCTCAACGAAGGCGTTCTCCTGCCAGCTGACGGTGCTGCTGTGCCTGGCGATCGCCGCCGGGCGGGCGCGGGGCGTGCTCTCGGCGGAGCGGGAGCGGGAACTGATCGACGCGCTGATCACGGTGCCGGGTCTGATGGCAGAGGCGCTGCAGCGGGAGGATGCGGTCGAGGGTCTGTCGCGGGAGATCGCGAAGGCGCGGGACGTCCTGTATCTGGGGCGGGGCACCTCCTACCCGATGGCGCTGGAGGGCGCGCTGAAGCTGAAGGAGATCTCGTACATCCACGCCGAGGGCTATGCGGCGGGCGAGCTCAAGCACGGCCCGATCGCGCTGATCGACGAGAGCGTTCCGGTAGTGGTGATCGCGCCGCCGGACGGCACCTTCGAGAAGACGGTGTCGAACATGCAGGAGGTGGCAGCGCGGGGTGGCCGGATCGTGCTGATTGGCGACGCGACGGGGGCGGACGCGGCGGGCCTGGACACGCTGGCGACGCTGCGGATGCCGGCGGTGGACTCGGTGGTGGCGCCGATCGTCTACGCGGTCCCGGTGCAGCTGCTCGCCTACCACACGGCGGTCGTGCTGGGGAAGGACGTGGACCAGCCGCGCAACCTCGCCAAGTCCGTCACCGTGGAGTGACGGAGCGCCGGGCAGGTGGGCCCCGTCGAGGGCCTGCCTGTTGACACGATCCGGTTTTCGGCGCGTCGGCTGGCCGTGGCCGGGTGTGGCACCATTCCTCATGCCGAGGTGCCGCGGCGATCGAAGATCGCGCGCGGCCTCGAAGCACCCCGGAACCGTCGATCCCAAGCGGTCTTGGCCTGGATCTGTGGTCAGGCGTGCTTCGAGGCGCGCGATGCTCGCACCTCAGCATGAGTGAAGGGTGCGATTTCCAGGGGCGTTCAGTCCACGAAGCCACGACCCGAACTGCGAGGCCGCAAGTCCGTGAGGGGGGAGGGGACCGGCGCCGGGATCAGCCGTCGACGGCGTAGGACCGCAGGGTCTCGGGCCGCATCTCAATCGAGAAGCCCGGGCGCCGAGGCGGCATGTAGGCCGCGTTCCTGACCTCGCAGGGATCGAGGAAATGCTCGTGCAGGTGGTCGATATACTCGATCACTCTGCCGTCCTTGCGCCCCGACACCGCCACGTAGTCGATCATCGACAGGTGCTGGACGTACTCGCACAGTCCGACGCCGCCGGCATGCGGCCAGACCGGCAGGTCGTGCTTGGCTGCCATCAGGAGCACCGCCAGAACCTCGTTGAGGCCGCCCATCCGGCAGGCGTCGATCTGAACGATGTCGATCGCGCCCTCGGCGATGAATTGCTTAAACAGGATCCGGTTCTGGCACATTTCGCCGGTGGCGACCTTCACCGGGGCGATGGCCGCGCGGATCTTGCGGTGCCCGGCGACGTCGTCGGGGCTGGTCGGCTCCTCGATGAAGAAGGGCCGAGCGAAAGCCAGCGCCCGCACCCAGTCGATCGCCTCGTCGACCTCCCAAACCTGGTTGGCGTCGATCATCAGGTGGCGGTCGGGCCCGATCGCCGCGCGGGCGATGCCGAGGCGCCGCACATCGTCCTCCAGGTTGCGTCCGACCTTCAGCTTGACGTGGTTGAAGCCGTCCGCGACCGCCGCCTCGCACAGGCGGCGCAGCTTCGCGTCGTCGTAGCCCAGCCAGCCGGCCGAGGTCGTGTAGCAGGGGTAGCCCTCGCGCCCGAGGGTGGCGATGCGATCCGCCTTGCCGGGTTCGGCCCTGCGCAGGATCGCCACCGCCTCGTCCCGGGTCAGGACGTCGGTCAGGTAGCGGTAATCGACGATATCGGCGATCTCCTCGGGCGACAGGTCGGCGACGAGGCGCCAGACGGGTTTTCCGGCCTGCTTGGCCAGAAGGTCCCAGACGGCGTTCACCACCGCACCCGTGGCGAGGTGCATGGCGCCCTTGTCGGGCCCGATCCAGCGGAGCTGGCTGTCTCCGGTCAGGCGGCGCCACCAGCGGCCGGGATGCCGGCGGGCGTCGTCGAGCTCGGTCCCGATCACGAGGTGGCGCAGGGCCTCGATCGCCCGGCAGCAGATCTCGTTGCCCCGCCCGATGGTGAAGGTGAGCCCGTGCCCCGCGAGGCCGGGGGTATCGGTCTCCAGGATGACGTAGGCGGCGGAATAGTCCGGATCCGGGTTCATCGCGTCCGAGCCGTCGAGGGCGGCGGAGGTCGGAAAGCGCAGATCGATGACGCGCATACCGGTGATCGTGGTCATGCCGAGGATCCTGGATCAGGCTGGAGACGGGTCGCAGCGCCGGCGGGCCGCGGCGCATCTGAATTCACACTGCCGGCAGGGCGGAGTCGGGCGCGCCGCGCCCTCAATCCAGGTGGAAGACCTCCTCCATGGGCGCCCACCACTCGCCGGGCGCGCGGCTCTCCAGCGGGCGCTGGCAGGGGATGGTGAGGCGCCACCACGCGGCGTTGGTGGCGTCGGATTCCATCCGCGCCATGTCCGCCGCGAAGTCGGTGCCGTGGTACTCCCAGGTGCCGAACAGCAGGTTCTCCGGCTCCCGCAGGAAGATCGTGTAGTTCCTGATGTTGCAGCGGCCGATCAGGTCGAGGATGTCCGGCCAGACCGCCGCGTGCAGCCGCTTGTAGGTCTCGACCATGCCGGGCTCGAGGCCGATCACCATGCCCATGCGTCGCATCGGTTGCCTCATGGTTCGTCGTCGAGGCGGTAGAAGCGGACGGCGTTGCCGCCGAAGACGGCTCCGTGATGGTCGGCCGGGACCATCGCCCGGCACTGCCCCAACCACGTGCCGTAATCGGCCGCCAGGGTCAGGACGGGCCAGTCGCTGCCCCAGATCAGCCGCTCCGGTCCGAACAGCGCGAGCAGGGTGGCCGCGCAGGATTCCACCTCCGCGTGCCCGTCCCCCACCACCTCGGTCAGCAGGCCCGACAGCTTGCAGACCACGTTCGGCAGGGCCGCGAGGTCGGCCATCGACGTCCGCCAGGCGGTGAGCGAGCCGCCGCCGATCCGCGGCTTGCCCCCGTGGTCGACGACGATCCGCAGTGCCGGATGGCGCGCCGCGAAGGCGCGCAGGTGCGGCAGGTGGCCGGGCCGGACGAGGGCGTCGAAGGCGAGGTCGTGCGCCACCATCGCGTCGACCGCCGGCGCCAGGGCCGGATCGTCGATCCAGGCCTCATCGACGAGGTCCTGCAGCATCGGGCGCAGGCCCTTGAGCCTCGGGTTGCGGGCGAGCCGCGCGATCGCCGCGGGTGCCGCCGGGGCCTTGAGGTCGGTCCAGCCGACCACGCCGCGCACGACCGGGTGCTCGGCCGCGACGGCGAGCAGGGACGCGGTCTCCGCCTCGTCCGGCAGGCTCTGGACCAGCACCGCGCCGTCGATGCCGGCCTCGTCCAGCCGCGTCACGAGGTCCGCGGGCGTGAAGTCCCGGTGCAGGACGGTCAGGTCCGGCGGCGGCCAGTGGCCGGCCCGGTCCGCGATCCGCCAGACGTGCATGTGGGCATCGACGCGCATCGGACCTCCTCAGGCCGGGACCGGCGCGGCCGCGGCGATCAGGCCCCGGGCCTTGAGGTCGCCCCAGAACCCGGCGGGGATCGCCTCCTCGAACCAGCGGGCGTTGGCCCGGACCTGCGTCGCGTCGTGCGCGCCCACGGCCACCGACAGGGTGGCCGGGTGCGCGAGCGGGAACTGGAGCGCGGCCGCCTGCAGGGACACGCCCGCCTCCGCGCAGGCCGCGCGCAGGGCGGCGACCCGGGCGGCGGCCGCGGGCGGCGCTGCGCGATAATCGTAGCGATCGCCCCCGGCCAGGATGCCAGAATTGAAGGCGCCGGCGATCACGAGGCCGATGCCGCGCCGGGCGCAGGCGTCGAGGAGGTCGAGGCTTCCCTGCTCCAGCAGCGTATAGCGACCGGCGAGCAGGCAGATGTCCAGGTCGGCGACGGCGATCGCCTCCGCGATGGCCTGCCATTCGTTCACGCCGAGGCCGATCGCCTTGACCGCACCCTCCTCCCGCAGCCGCGTCAGGGCCGCGAAGCCGCCCCCCCGGGTGAGCTGCTCCCAGTACAGCGCGTGCCGGTCCCCGTGGGTGACGCGGCCGATGTCGTGGACGAAGAGGATGTCGGGCCGCAGGATACCGAGGCGCTGCCGGCTGTCCTCGAAGGACCGCATCACGCCGTCGTGGGTGTAGTCGTAGACGGGCCGGAAGGGCAGCGGCCGCACGTAGCCGTCCTCCTCCTCGCCCACCGTCGGGTCCGGCCGCATCAGGCGGCCGACCTTGGTGCTGAGCGCGTAGCTGTCGCGGGGAAGGTCGGTCACCAGGGCGCCCAGCCGCCGTTCCGACCGGGTGAACCCGTAGAACGGCGCCGTGTCGAAGTAGCGGATGCCCACCTCCCGCGCGGCGTCCACCACGTCGCGCGCCTCCGCGCCGGTCATGACCGCGTAGAGGTTGCCCATCTGGGCGCAGCCGAGGCCCATCGCCGAGACGACGACCTGGCTGCGCGCGTGGGTGCGGAGGGTTGCGGCGTTCATGATCGCTCCGGTGACCGGGGTGGCGTCAGTAGAGGACGTTCTTCGCCTCGGGCTGCCCGATATTGTCCTTCGTCACGAGTACGGCGCCCGTGTCGATGACCTTCTCGACGGGCTGCTTGTGCAGGATCTTGGCGATGGTGGCGACGCCGCGCTCACCCATCTGGAAGGAGCCCTGGACCACGATGGCCGCCAGGGTGCCGTCCGCGACGAAGCCCTGCAGGTCCTGGTTCCCGTCGAACCCCACGGCGACGATCCGCTCGGCCTTGCCGGACTGCTTGAGCGCCCGGCCCATGCCCACGGCGGTGGGCTCGTTGGCGCCGAAGATCCCCTTCAGGTCGGGATTGGCCGCCAGCACATCGGTGGTCTGGTTGAGCGCCGTCGCCATCTGCGACTGCGAATAGAAGGGCCCGACGATTTTGAGCTTCGAGTGCGCCTTGACGTAGTCGACGAAGCCCCCGACGCGGCCGATCTCGGACCCGACCCCCGCCACGTAGGACATCACGGCGATCCGGCCCTCCGTCCCGACCCGCTCGATGAGGGTCCTGGCGGCCAGTTCCCCGGCCTTGCGGTTGTCGGTGGCGAGGAACGACCGGTAATAGGGCTCCGCCGACGGGCTCAGGGCGGAGTCGATGATCACCACCGGGATGCGGGCCTCCCAGGCCTTCTTCACGGCCGGGACCAGCGCGTCCGGATCGCTCGGCGCCAGCACGATGCCGGCGACCCCGCGGGTCACCGCGTTCTCCACCATGTTGACCTGGTCGGCGATGGCCGATTCCGCCGCGGGCCCCTGGAAGGTCAGGGTGTGGCCGACCTCCGCCTTGATGGCCGCGTCGGCGCCCTTCTGCACGTTCTGCCAGAAGGTGGAATTCACCGTCTTTACGATGACCGCGATCTCGCCGGCCCGCACCGGCGTCGCCGCCAGCAGGACCCCGAACGCCACCGCACCGAAGATCCGTCTCATGGTGTCTCCCCGTCGTCAGGTCGATCGTCGCGTCGACCGGTGAGGCTCCGCGATCGGGCCGGCGTCCCGGTTCGCTCGTGCCGGAGCCGCACCGGCTCCGGAATTCGGTGGCCGCTGCCCTCCCGCGCCGGGCCGGTGCGGCGTGAGCGCGGCGACGCGGCGGCGGGACGGCCCGCGCAGCCCGGTTCAGCGGCGATGGCGCATCTGGTCGATCCAGACCGTGAACAGGATGACGAGGCCGATGATGATCTGCTGCATGAAGGCGGAGACGCCGTTCATGTTGAGGCCGTTGCGCAGGATGCCGATCACGAAGGATCCGATCGCCGTGCCGGAGATCGTGCCGACGCCCCCGACCAGGGAGGTGCCGCCGATCACCGCGCTGGCGCTGGCGTCGAGTTCGTACATCACGCCCTCGTTCGGCTGCGCGGTCACGAGGCGGGACATCAGCACACAGCCCGTGAGACCGGCGAGGGCGCCCGAGAGGACGTAGGTGAGCGTGACGACGCGGCTCACGTTCACCCCCGACAGGCGCGCGGCCTCGGCGTTGGAGCCGACCGCGTAGATGTGCCGACCGATCACCGTGCGGTCCAACATGACGGCGACGGCGAGCGTGATCGCCACCATCAGGATCACCGGGTAGGGGATGCCGGGGAAGAGTGTGGTCGGGAAGCCGTCATCCTCGATCCGGATCACGCGGAACAGGGCGCCGTTGCCCAGCGCGCCGAAGGATTCGCCGAGCCCCGAGACCGCCCGCGCCCCGGTGACCTGCAGGGCCAGGCCGCGCGCGACCAGCATCGTCCCGAGGGTGGCGATGAAGGGCGGCAGCCGCATCCGCGTCACCAGCACGCCGTTGGCGAGGCCGCAGAGCGCGCCGGTCAGGATGCCCGCGAGCATGCCGAGCGGCACCGGAAGCCCGGCTTCCTTCACGCACAGGGCCGCCACCACGCCGGACAGGGCCAGCACCGAACCGACCGACAGGTCGATCCCGCCCGCGATGATCACGCAGGTGGCGCCGATGCCGAGAAGCCCGATCGAGGTCACCTGCAGGGCGATGGTCAGCCCGTTGCCGAGGCTGAAGAAGGCCGGGCTGGTCAGCGAGAAGGCCGCGACCAGGACCAGGAGACTGGCGAGGGCGGCGAATTTCTGGACGAGTTCCCTGCGCCGCTCGCCCGCCGGCGCGGTCGGGAGGGGCGAGGGCATCACGGCGGGGGCGCCCATCTCAGGGCCGCTCCCGGAAGCCGGAGGCGTAGTGCATGATCTCCTCCTGATTGGTCCGGTCGGTGTCGAGGACGCGCGCGATCCGGCCGCGGTGGAACACCGCCACGCGATCGGTCATGCCGAGGATCTCGGGAAGCTCCGAGCTGATCAGGATGATCCCGATGCCCTGTGCTGCCAGCCCGTCGATGATCGTGTAGATGGCGAGCTTCGCCCCGACATCGATGCCGCGCGTCGGCTCGTCGAAGATGATGAGCTTGGGCTCGCGGAACAGCCACTTGCCGATGACGATCTTCTGCTGATTGCCGCCCGAGAGCAGGCGGACCGGGTGGCGCAGCGACGGCGTCCGGATCGACAGCAGGTCGACGTAGCGCTGGGCGATCTCGGCCTGCCGCCTGGCATCGATGACGCCGAGCCGGCCGGCGATCCCCGCCACGTGGGCGAGCGTGAGGTTGACGTCGACCGGCATCGCGACGGCGAGGCCCTGCCCGCGCCGGTCCTCCGGGACATAGGCGATCCCGGCGGCGATCGCGTCGCGCGGCGAGCGGATCGTCAGGGCGCGCCCGTGCAGGGTGATGGTGCCGGAATCGAACGGGTCCGCGCCGAAGATCGCCCGCGCCACCTCGGTCCGCCCGGCTCCGATCAGGCCGGCGAAGCCGAGGATCTCCCCGCGGCGCAGGTCGAAGCCGATCTCCGAGAAGACGCCCGCCCGCCCGAGGCCCCGAACGGAGGCGATCGTCTCGGAGGTCGGCCGCGACGACCGCGCCGGGAACGTGTCCTCGACGGGGCGGCCGACCATGTGGGCCACGATGGTGTCGAGGCTGGTCTCGCGGACGTCCGCGGTCGAGACGTGCCGGCCGTCGCGCAGCACGGTCACCCGGTCGACGATCGCGCCGAGCTCCTCGAGGCGGTGCGAGATGTAGAGGATCCCGACTCCCGCCGCCTTCAGGCCGCGGATCACCTCGAACAGGCGCCGCGTCTCCTGCTCGGTCAGGGAGGAGGTCGGCTCGTCCATAACGAGCACCTCGGCGTTCAGCGAGAGCGCCTTGGCGATCTCGACCATCTGGCACTGGGCGACCGACAGCGTCCGAACCGTCCGGTCCGGATCGATCCCGCCTCCCAGCCGGTCGAGCCAGCGTAGCGCGTCGTCCCGCAGCCGCCGGCGATCGATCAGGAATCCCCGCCGCGGCTCCCGCGCCAGGGAGATGTTCTCGGCCACCGACAGGTCCGGCACCAGGTTCAGTTCCTGGTGGATCATCGCGATGCCGGCCTTCTCGGCCTGCAAGGGCGATGCGAAGCGCCGTTCCGTCCCCTTCAGCACGATCCGCCCCGAGGTCGGCGGGTGAACACCGCTGATGATCTTCATCAGCGTCGACTTGCCGGCGCCGTTCTCGCCGCAGACGGCGTGCACCTCGCCCCGGCGAAGGTCGAGCGTGACGCCGGAGAGCGCCGTCACACCGGGAAACGTCTTGCCGACACCGTGCAGCGACAGGATCACCTCGCCAGGGTCGGTGGCCGCGCCCGGCCCAAGACGGTCTGCCCTCTGCGTTCCGCAGGTCAGGACCACGGCTGCCCTCCCTAGGGGCCTCTGCCCACTGCCGGGGCGAGTTCAAGATGACCCATGGTAAGATGCGGGTGGAAATTGGTCAAGCCGGTTCGTGGCGGATTCGTCCTGCGCGGTCCACAGCCGTATCATCGCCCTCGCCGGATCGCATTGCGCGCCTGAGGAGCCCGGTTATGATGCGGAAACCCGCGCTATTGGTCAGGCCAATCATGCGACACGAGCCGACCGCTCCGCGGTCCGTCGAGCGCCGGCTCTACCAGCAGGTCGCCGACCAGATCCGGGCGCTGATCCAGACGGGCCGGTTCGCCCCCGGCGACCGGCTGCCGGCGGAGCGCGACCTCGCGCAGCAGCTCGGCGTGTCGCGTCCGTCCCTGCGAGAGGCGCTGATCGCGCTCGAGATCGAGGGCACGATCGAGATCCGGATGGGCTCGGGCCTCTACGTCCTGGGGACCGGGGAGCCGCGGATCTGGGCGACCGCCGGCATCGGCGACAGTCCCGCCGAGCTGATGCAGGCTCGCGCGGTCGTCGAGGGTGCGGTGATCGTCCTGGCGACCGCCCGGATGACGCGGCAGGCGGTGGAGACCCTGCGCGGCGCCCTCGACGGGATGCGCGAGGCGATCGCGCGGGGCAGCAAGCCCCTCGACCACGATCGCCTGTTCCACATCACGATCGCCGCGCAGGCGGGCAACACGGTGCTCGCCCGCATCGTCGCCGACCTCTTCGACGAGCGGCACAGCCCGCTCTCGGCCGGGATGCGCGACCGCTTCGAGAGCCCCGGGACCTGGACCCTGGCCCTGGCCGAGCACGAGGCCATCCTGGGCGCTCTCGAGGCCGGCGATCCCCTGCTCGGCCAGGCGATGATGCATGCGCATCTCGATCAGTCGAAGCGGCGCTGGCTCGAGAGCGATCCGCGGTGACGGGGCTGCGCCGGCGCCGGCCCGTCCGGCTCAGGCGGCGGACCGGTGCTCGTCCCGCGCCGCTTCGAAGACCTCGCGGGCAGCGTCGGCGTTCATCGCCGCGATGCCGAGCCCGACCACCAGGTCCGGCCAGGCGGAGGGCCACAGGAACGCCGTGACGAGGCCCGCCGCGATGATCGCGAGGTTCGCGGCGGCATCGTTGCGCGACGACAGGAAGGCCGCCCGGGTGAGGCTGCCCCCTCGCGACCGGTGTTGGGCCAGCATCAGCGCGCAGGTGAGATTGACGGCGAGCGCGCCGAGGCCGGTGAGCGTCAGGGCGCCGGCCTGCGGCGGCACCGGCGCGGCGAATTTCTCGGAGGCCGTCCACAGGGTGGCGAGGCCCGGCGCCAGCAGGATCAGGGCCAGGCCCATCCCGAGCCGCGCGCGATTGCGGGCGCTCCAGCCGAGCGCCAGCAGGATCAGCAGGTTGACCGAGGCATCCTCCAGGAAGTCGATGCTGTCGGCGAACAGCGCGACCGAGCCGATCGCCAGCGCCACCGCGAATTCCACGCCGAAATAGGCGAGGTTCAGCACCGCCACCCGCACCACCACCCGGGAGAGGTCTCCCTGCGGCGCCCGCGTGCGCGTCATGTCCCCATCCCCCTCCGTCCCGCCCCGGGCGGTTCGCATGAACGTCGCGATCGGCCCCCATCATCCGACCGCACGGCCGGGCGCCCGGACCCGCGCGCAGCCTTCGCATGTCCGGCCGCTCGGCGCGATCGGCGGGATGCCACGTCCGTCCTGCGACACCGGAGCCGCACCGCCATGGCCGCCCGCGCGCGTTCCCGTCCGAGGAGCCGCCCGCGTCGAGGCGCTGCCGCGCGCTCCACCGGAGGCGGCCCCATGCGGCGCGGCATGATCCTACTCCTCCTCGCCGGGCTGCCGCTGCCGACCTTCGCCCAGCCAGAGGCGTCCCGGCGCCTGCTCGTCCGCGAGGGTGCGCTCCTCTGCGTCTCGCGCTTCAGCTTCGCTGTCGCCGCACGGGCGGCGCAGGATGCACGCTGGCTCGCCGAGAATGGCTGCCTGCGCGCCGGGCGCGGCTTCGTCGTCCTGCGCCTCGCGGACACAGCCAGGGATGCCGGGGGGCCGGCTTGGACCGTCCGGGTGGTGACCGGCGGCCCCGCCGGGCTGGCGCTCTGGGGGCATCCGGCGGATTTCCGCCTCGAGAGCGGCGAGCCGGTGCCGCCGGAGAACTGAGCCGCCGGCTTGTGCACCGGTGCGGCGGGGCGCAGAACGCGGCCCGTTCACTGGAATGGACCGATGCCCGCCTACCGCTCCCGCACCACCACCCACGGCCGCAACATGGCCGGCGCCCGCGGCCTGTGGCGCGCCACCGGCATGACCGACGCCGATTTCGGCAAGCCGATCATCGCGGTGGTGAACTCCTTCACGCAGTTCGTGCCCGGCCACGTGCACCTGAAGGATCTCGGGCAACTCGTGGCGCGCGAGATCGCGCAGGCCGGCGGCGTCGCCAAGGAGTTCAACACCATCGCGGTCGACGACGGCATCGCGATGGGTCACGACGGCATGCTCTACTCGCTGCCCTCGCGCGAGCTGATCGCCGATTCCGTCGAGTACGTGGTCAACGCGCATTGCGCCGACGCCATGGTCTGCATCTCGAACTGCGACAAGATCACGCCCGGCATGCTGATGGCGGCGCTGCGTCTCAACATCCCGGCGGTGTTCGTCTCGGGCGGGCCGATGGAGGCCGGCAAGGTCGTGGTCGGCGGGGCGCGCCGGAAGGTCGACCTGATCGACGCTATGGTGGCGGCGGCCGACGACCGGGTCGCCGACGCGGACGTGCGGGCGATCGAGCGCTCGGCCTGCCCGACCTGCGGCTCCTGCTCGGGCATGTTCACGGCGAACTCGATGAATTGCCTCACCGAAGCCCTCGGCCTCTCGCTCCCGGGCAACGGCTCGCTCCTCGCCACCCACGCGGACCGGCGGCGCCTGTTCGTGGAGGCCGGCCACCTGATCGTCGACCTCGCCCGCCGCTACTACGAGCAGGACGACGCGGGCGTGCTGCCGCGGGCGATCGCGAACGTGAAGGCCTTCGAGAACGCGATGACGCTCGACATCGCCATGGGCGGGTCGACCAACACGGTCCTGCACCTGCTGGCCGCCGCGCACGAGGGCGAGGTGCCCTTCACCATGAGCGACATCGACCGCCTGTCCCGGCGCGTCCCGGTCCTGTGCAAGGTCGCCCCGGCGGTGGCCGACGTGCACATGGAGGACGTGCACCGGGCCGGCGGCATCATGGGCATCCTCGGCGAACTCGACCGCGCCGGGCTCCTCGACACCGCGGTCGGCAGCGTCCACGCGGAGAGCCTCGCGGCCGCCCTGGATCGGTGGGACGTGCGGCGGACGGACAGCCCGGGCGTCCACGCCTTCTACCGGGCGGCGCCCGGCGGGGTGCCGACCCAGACCGCCTTCTCGCAGGAGGCGCGCTACGACGCCCTGGACCTCGACCGCGAGGCGGGCGTGCTGCGCGACGCCGCGCACGCCTACGCGCGGGACGGCGGCCTCGCCGTGCTCTACGGCAACCTCGCGCAAGACGGCTGCATCGTGAAGACGGCGGGCGTCGATGCCGGCATCCTGACCTTCGCGGGGCCGGCCCACGTCTTCGAGAGCCAGGACGCGGCCGCGGAGGGCATCCTCGGCGGGACGGTGAAGGCCGGAGAGGTGGTGCTGATTCGCTACGAGGGGCCGCGGGGCGGACCGGGCATGCAGGAAATGCTCTACCCGACGAGCTACCTGAAGTCGAAGGGGCTGGGGAAGGCCTGCGCCCTGGTGACGGATGGGCGCTTCTCGGGCGGCTCCTCGGGCCTGTCGATCGGGCACGTCTCACCGGAGGCGGCGGAGGGCGGCCTCATCGGCCTCGTGGAGCAGGGCGACCGGATCGAGATCGACATCCCGAACCGGCTCATCCACCTCGCGGTGGAGGAGGCGGAACTCGATCGGCGTCGGGTGGCCCAGGAGGCCAAGGGCTGGCGGCCGGCTGCGCCGCGCAAGCGGAAGGTCTCGGCGGCGCTCCGCGCCTACGCGATGCTCGCGACGAGCGCCGCGCAGGGAGCCGTGCGGAAGGTCTGAGCCGCCCGGATTCCTGGTGGCACCCGGAGCGGCGCCCGCCCTACACCACGAGGGCGGCCTGCGCGCCATCCATCGTCACCGTCACGCCGGTGACGTAGCTCGCGCGGGCCGAGGCCAGGAACACCACGGTCGCGGCGATCTCCTCGGGCTCCGCCATGCGCCCGAGGGGGATGCGCGCGATCGCCGCCCGCTCGGCCTCCTCGACCGTGATGGTCCGCGCGCTCGCCTCGGCCCGCATCCCCTCGGCGACGCGATCGGTCCGCGTCAGGCCGGGATTGACGCCGACGACCCGCACGCCCCGGCCCGCATAGGCCTGGGCGAGCCCGGCGGTGGCGAGCATCAGGGCCGCGTTGGCGGCGCCCCCGGCGATGTGCGTCGGCGAGGCGACCTTGCCGCCGTTGCCGATGATGGTGACGATCACGCCGCCGCCCCGGGCCGCCATCCGCTTCACGGCCGGGTCCACGATGTTGACGGTGGTGAAGAACTTCGCGTCGAGCGCGGCGCGCCACCGTCCGGGGTCGAGGTCGTCGGGCGGGCTGCGGCGCGCGGCCCCGGCACTGGTCACCAGCACGTCGATGGGGCCGAGCGCGGCCTCGACGGCGTCGAGGGCCGCCAGGGCCTGTGCCGGGTCGGCGAGGTCGGCCGCGTGGCCCGCGACGGCGCCGAGCAGGCCCCGCGCGCGGTCGAGATTCTCCTGCGACCGCGAGACGATACCGACCCGAGCACCCTCGTCCAGGAGGGCGCGGGCGCAGGCGAGCCCGATGCCCTTCGAGCCTCCCGTGACGAGGGCGACCTTTCCGTCCAAGCCGAGCTTCATCGCCGTCATCCCCGCGGGCGGCCCGGCCGGTCGCCGGCGCGGGTCCTGGCGGCTATTCTGGGACGCGGGGGGCGGGCGGCAAGCCTCGGCGCGCCGGTCCCCGGCGCGGTGCCGCACCGCGTCAGACCACCGGGACGCCCCGCTGCTTGGCGTGATCCCCCGGCTCCACGTGGATCGTCACGACGGTGCCGGGAAGCCCGCTCTCGATCGCCTGTTCCAGCCGGTCGCAGATGGCGTGGGATTCCGCGACCGTCATCTCGCCGGGAACCACGAGGTGGAAATCGACGAAGGTCGCCTGCCCGGCATGGCGGCTGCGCACGTCGTGGGCCTCCAGCGCGCCGGCGCCGTGCTCGGAGATGAGCACGCGGATCCGGTCCAGCATCTCCGGGGCGGCGGCCTGGTCCATCAGGCCGTTGACCGAGTCGCGCACCATGCCCCAGCCCGACCACAGGATGTTGAGGGCGACGAGCGCCGCGATGGCCGGGTCGAGGAGGACGTAGCCCGTCGCCGCGGTCAGCCCGACGCCCGCCAGCACGCCGAGCGAGGTCACCACGTCCGAGATCACGTGGCGCCCGTCCGCGACCAGGGCCGGCGAGCGCCAGTCCCGCCCGCGCCGGAGCAGCATCCAGCCCCAGACCCCGTTGATGACCGTCGCCAGCCCGTTCACGGCGACGCCGATGAGCGGCATGTCGATCGGCTTGGGATGCAGATAGGCCTCGTAGGCGTCGCGCAGGATCATCACCGCCGCCACTACGATCAGCGCGCCCTCGATCACCGCCGAGAAGTATTCGGCCTTGTGGTGACCGTAGGGGTGATCCTGGTCGGCCGGCTGCGCGGCGACGCGCAGGGCCACGAAGGCGGTGGCCGCCGCCACCACGTTGACGATGCTCTCCAGCGCGTCCGAGTAGAGTGCGAGGCTTCCCGTGAGCCACCAGGCCCCGAACTTCAGGCCGAGCACCAGCAGCCCGAGGCCGGTGCTCACCAGAGCCGCGGCTTGCGCGCGTTCCATCTTGCGGATTCCGTCGGTGGCACCCCGGCCGGCCGGGGCGCCGGCTCCTTAGGCGCAGGAGGGGGGCGAAGGCCACGGCACACGTCTTAGCCGCGGCTATGACGCGGCGGAGTCCCCGCGCCGCGCCGCCTCGCGGACCTGACTCACCTGCGCCCGGGCCCGCGCCTCGGCGGCCTTGCGGGCGTAGCGGCGCTGCATGAAGCCGAAGCGCGCCTCGGCGGCGAGCCGGTCCAGGCGCTCGGCCTCGCAACTCCACCACGTCGCCAGCTCCGCATCGAGCGTCGGCTGGTTGGCCATCGCGATCTCCCTGTCGGTTCGGCCTCTAGATGGCGTGCCGCGGCCCGCGCCGCCACGGGCCATTGATCCCGGGGGCCGATCCGTGCTCATGGCCCGCATGCGCGTGGACCTGTTCGATTTCGACCTGCCCGAGGCGCTGATCGCGCTCCGCCCGGCCGTGCCCCGGGATTCCGCCCGCCTGCTGCGGGTCACGCCGGGCGCGCCGCCGGAGGATCGCGCCGTGCGCGACCTGCCGGCCCTGCTCGCCCCGGGCGACTGCCTCGTCTTCAACGACACGAAGGTGATCCCGGCGCGGCTGCGGGGGCTGCGCACCCGTCCGGACGGGCCCGCGGTGCGCGTGGAGGCGATGCTGCACCTGCGCGAGGCGCCGGATCGCTGGCGCGCCTTCGCGCGGCCGGGCAAGCGCCTGCGCGAGGGCGACCGCATCCGGTTCGGCGCCGGCGCCGAGGGGACGGCCTGCGAGCTGGGCCATCTCGACGCGACGGTGACCGCGCGGGGGGAGGGGGGCGAGATCACCCTGACCTTCGCGCTCTCGGGCGCCTACCTGGACGAGGCGGTGGCGCGGCTCGGGGAATTGCCGCTGCCGCCCTACATCGCCGGTCGCCGCCCGACCGACGGGCGGGACGCCGCCGACTACCAGACGGTCTACGCCCGCGAACCCGGCGCCGTCGCGGCCCCGACCGCGGGGCTCCACTTCACGCCCGACCTGCTGGCGCGCCTGCGCGAGGCCGGGATCGGCGAGGCCCGCGTCACGCTCCACGTCGGGGCCGGGACCTTCCTGCCCGTGAAGGCGGAGGACACGCGGGAGCACCGGATGCACGCCGAGATCGGCCAGATCGCCCCCGAGACGGCCGCGCGCCTCAACGCCGTGCGCGACGCGGGCGGGCGGATCGTGGCGGTGGGCACCACCTCGCTGCGCCTCCTCGAATCCGCCGCCGACCCGGACGGCACGATCCGTCCCTTCGCGGGCGCCACCGACATCTTCATCACGCCGGGCTACCGCTTCCGGGCCGTCGACGCGCTGATGACGAACTTCCACCTGCCGCGCTCGACCCTGTTCATGCTGGTCAGCGCCTTCGCGGGTCTCGACACGATGCGGGCGGCCTACGCCCACGCGGTGGCGGAAGGCTACCGCTTCTATTCCTACGGCGATTCGAGCCTCCTGTTCCGGGCCCAACCCTGATGACCGACAGCTTCCGCTTCACCGTCGCGGCGCGCGACGGCGCCGCCCGCACGGGCGAGATCCGCATGCCGCGGGGCGTCATCCGCACCCCGGCCTTCATGCCGGTCGGCACGGTGGGCACCGTCAAGGCGATGTATCCCGAGCAGGTGAAGGCGCTCGGCGCCGACGTGGTGCTGGGCAACACCTACCACCTCATGCTGCGCCCCGGCGCCGAGCGGATGGCCCGGCTCGGGGGGCTGCACGCCTTCATGCAGTGGCCCTACCCGATCCTGACCGATTCCGGCGGTTTCCAGGTCATGTCCCTGTCCGGCCTGCGCAAGCTCGACGAGACCGGGGTCACCTTCCAGTCGCATCTCGACGGCACCGCGCACCTGCTCACGCCCGAGCGCTCGATCGAGATCCAGGGCCTGCTCGGCTCGGACATCCAGATGCAGCTCGACGAGTGCGTGCGCCTGCCCGCCGAGCCCGAGGCGATCGCCAAGGCCATGCGCCTGTCCCTGCGCTGGGCCGAGCGCTGCCGCGTCGCCTTCGGCGCGCAGCCCGGGAAGGCTCTGTTCGGCATCGTCCAGGGCGGCGACATCCCGGCGCTCCGCGTCGAGAGCGCGCGGGAGCTCGTCGGCCTCGACCTCAAGGGCTACGCCATCGGCGGCCTCGCGGTGGGCGAGCCGCAAGCCACCATGCTGGCGATGATCGAGACGGTGGAGCCGCACCTTCCGGGCGAGAAGCCCCGCTACCTCATGGGCGTCGGCACGCCCGACGACATCGTCGAGGCGGTGCGCCGCGGCATCGACATGTTCGACTGCGTGATGCCGACCCGGGCCGGCCGCCACGGCATGGTCTATACCCGGCACGGCCGCCTGAACCTGCGCAACGCGCGCTTCGCCGAGGACAACGAACCGCTCGATCCCGCCTCGACCTGCCCGGCCGCCACTCTCTACAGCAAGGCCTATCTCCACCACCTCGTGCGCTCGGGGGAGATCCTCGGCATGATGCTGCTGAGCTGGAACAACCTCTCCTACTACCAGGACCTCATGGCCGGCCTGCGCCGGGCGATCGCGGAGGGCCGGCTGGAGGATTTCGTGGGCGAGACCCGCGAGGGCTGGGCCCGCGCCGAGCGCGACCGCGCGCGGGCCTGACCTCGTCCCGGACCGCAATCAGCCTCCGGCCGGCCGGGCCAGCACCCGGAAGAGGCCGTCCGGGTCGTCCCGGCCGGTCGTCACCGCCCGCCGCAGCCCGTCGATCACCCGGTCGGCGACGGGCAGGCGGTAGTGGAGGGCGTCCCAGTAATTCTCGTCGCGGGTGGTGAGCGGCGAGGCGATGCGCAGATCGACCACCGTGGCGCCGTGCCGCCGGCCGATCGCGGCGGCCTGCGCCTTGCAGGCGTCCTCCCGCGCGGCGTCGTCGGAGCCCGGCCGGGGCTGCACCGCCACATGCGCCGGCATGAAGGCCACGACCTTCACGGCGTCGCCCGGCGCCGTGGCGAGGAGGTCGTCGAGCCAGGCCAGGGCCGGGAAGGCCGCGCCGGGCCCGATCGGTTCCTGCGCGCGCGCCATCTCCCGGATGTGGCCGGCGGCGCGCGCCGCGTCGTAGGTCTGTTCGGGCGGGGTGAAGACCTCGTAGCCGTCGCCGCGGATCCGCTCGCGCATCCGCCCGACCCGGTGCAGCAGCACGCGGCCGGCGATTTCCAGGCTCTGCAGGTTCCACTGCGCGAACAGCCCGCGCCAGGCCGCGCCGTCCGCGTAGAGCCAGGGCGGGAAGGGCCGGAAGGTCAGCCGCTTGGCCTCGGCCTCCGGGTCGCACCAGGTTCCGTCGAGGGTGAGAATCAGGGTCCGCGCCCGCACCCGGGCCAGGAAGAAGCGGGCGAGCTGCGCCTGCTCCCAGGGGGTGGCGGCGTTCATCGCGAGGTTGGCGAAGGCGCCCGGGAAGGCCCGGTCGAGCGCCCGAGGGTCGAGGAGCCGCGCCGTCGAGGTGCCGAAGACCGCCGCGTCGTAGGCGCCGCCGCGCACGATCTGCGGGTACATGTAGCGCTGGTTGAGATCCATGATCGGCCCGGGCGCCCGCCCGGGCGCGGCGCGCAAGCCGTAGGGGTCCATGGCGGCGATGAAGCCGAAGGCCAGGAGGGCGGCGAGGGCCGCGGTCCCGAGGGCCGTGCCGAGGAAGCGGCGCCACTCCGCGGCGCGCGGATCCGGGCCGGGGCGAGGCGGGGCCTGCGGGTCGGGACGGGTCACGCCCCTCGTTCGGCGGTTGACCCGGCTGCGTCAACCCCCTACATCCGCCCCTGCTCCGCTCACGGCTTACCGGGCTGCCCGCGCCGGATCCGCGCGGATGCGAGCGCGTAGCTCAGCTGGTAGAGCAACGGACTTTTAATCTGTAGGTCCTGGGTTCGAGCCCCAGCGCGCTCACCACCACATGTCTCACTGGACTGCGGATAGCGTCGGCGCAGGCTTCGGTCCGGGGCTCGCCCCCATGTGCGGACCAAGAACCGATTGTCGCGCATCGAGGGCGTGCCTCGCGTGGGTGAGCGCGGTCGAGAACGCCGACAGCCGCTCGGCCCCTACCGCCCCGGCCTGCCGGCCGAGCACGGACGAGGCGATCGCCCGGGTTTCACGCTCGAGCGCTTCCAATGCGAGCCGCTCGGCGCCGGGCGCCTCATCCGCGATCTCGACGAGCCTGCTGATCGGCCGCCAGTCCTCGTCGCATCTCCGCCGGCTCCAGTAGCTCGAAGCCAGAGCAAACACCGATCCCATGATGCTGGTGCCGATGCCCATCACGTAGAAGTACTGCTGGAACTGATCGAGGAAGCTCTGGTCTCCGCCACTGAGGTAGGCCGCCACGCCGGGGTGAATCGGCAGGATGGGGCTCTTGTCATCAGGGTCAGGGGCTTCGATCTGGTTGGCGAGCGGTGTTGCGGCCATGAGTTTGGTTTTCGTGGTCAGGATCGAACGCGCGATGGCAGCCGCCACGACGTTGCTCATCAGCTCCGAAGCGGCGAAGCGATAGGTGACGGCGAGGGTCGTGACGGTGTCGCTCGGCGTGGCCGGCCGGGCTCGGAACGCGCCGACAGGAACGTCGATCGACTCGAAGCCGGGGAAGCGCTTTCCGAGAGCCTCCGCGTCGTCGAGGGCCAGAATGCCCGGGGTCCCCTTCGTCGCCCGCGCGATGGCGGCCACGACGTCGACCACCTCACCCGGCGCCATCGGACCGACCGCGAGGACCGCCTCGACCTTCTTCTCCTGCACGGCCTGGCCGAGCTCTGCCACGGGCAGGAAGACCCGATGCACGTCCTTTGCGGGGATGTTGAAGAAGCTCAGGAGCGTGTCGAGGGCCTGGGCATTGTTCACCTGGACCGGACCGGCCACGATCCCCACCGTCTTGCCCGCCAAGCCCGCGACGGAGCTGATCTTGCTGTGGGGCGGCAGGACGAGAGCCACCACATCCCGGCGCAAGATCACGATGGTCTGCGCGTTGGCCGGCGCCGCCGCATCGCTGCGCACGACGGCCAGATCCGTCCGACCGTCTTCCAAGGCCTTCGCGCTCCCGGCGAGGTCGGGAACCTGCACGAGGTCCAAGTGAACGCGGGGATGCTGGATCGCGGAGACGGAGACGAACGCTGCCATGAACCGCTGAAGGGCACCGCCTTGTGGGCCGGTGGTCACGCGCAGGTTGGCATGTGGCGACCAGAAATGCGCCAGAGTGAACCCGGCGGCGGCGAGCAACAGCACCCCGATCACGGCGAGGAGGCGCCCCCACCCTCTGCGGTGCGGCTGACGGACGACAGGCCGCTCCCGGCCTTCCGCCTCGGGTTTGGGACCAATGGGCGTTGCGTCCGACATCATCGCAGCCCTCCCCGTGTCTGGACCTCATCGTGCCGGTGAACCCTGCCGCTGCGAGCCTGCGCATTCACCGCGAGCGCACCCGGTCACGCGAACACCTATTCTGCTGCCCGGCTGCTCCAGAGCAGGGCGCGCAATCGGGTCTCGCCAAGCGCGCGGCTGAGTTCACGGAAGGCGAAGTACGGGATCAGCGCCACGAACATCACCCACGCGAGGGTCGCCAGCCCGCGCGGCCCGCCCGCGATCTCGGGCAAGACCGCGTCCAGCGCCTTCCCGTGCCAAGCTCCCACCAGCAGCTCCTCCAACACATTGAGCATGGTCAGCACGGCAGCGAAGAGAACGGCCTGGTACAGGATCGAGTAGACGAGTGGCCCTTGCTGCAGACGACGCCCGATGGAGTGCGAGCCGAGCTTTGTCATCTCAGCCACCAGCATCAGCTTGGCGAGAACGAGGGCATTAAGCAGGCCGAGCGCGTAGAAGTGATAACTGGAATAGCGTCGAACGTCCTCGTCGAGGCGGGCGTAGATGTTCAGACTGAACAGGATAAGCGTCCCGAAGACAATGACGAGATAGACCGAAAGAGCAAGATAACGCTCCATCTCCTCCGCAGCGCGCCGAGCGATGGATCGCTTTGTTGTGACAGCCTCAGCAGAGGCCAGCCCGGGTGCGGAAAGGGCGGGAGCGGCTGCCGTCTCGTCGGACAGAGGTGTCGCTGGGCGTCGCGTCGACATCATCGCAGCCCTCCCGGCGTTTCGGCTTCATCATGCTCGCGCGCCCTGAAGATGCAAGTCCGTCCACTCACGCCAAGCGCGTCTGTGACGCGCGGATACTTCCGCACTCGGCCTCGATCGGGGAGCGTCATGCACACTGCCACGCTCTCCATCTCATGGTCGATGCGACGATCACGTCGACTCATCTCCCGGATACCTGCCGCTCCGCGACGAACGCTTGCCTGCCCGCATCGGACAGGATCACGTCGCGGTTCGTGGACGTCATGAACCAGCGGCCGACGGGCCGGCCGCCCACGGACAGCGTCGCGGCGGCGATGGTCCAGTTCGGCATGGCGATGCTGACGGCGCCTCCTGCGTGACGCGTTGCGGTCTGCGCGACCGCTCCCCGTGCGCGTCGCGTCCCGAGACCCGGCACGCCCCATCTTGCCGCGCGCGAAGCCTCGCGGGACGGCGGTGCGGCGCATCGCCGACGGAGCCTCGGCACCGCGCACCGGTGGGCCGCGAGAGACAAGACTAAGTCGAAAGAGAGTGGTGCGGCCTCAATTGTATCATCTCAACCCCGTATTAACTAAAAAGCTTAAGTCGAGATCCAGCACTCTTCGGACATACTAATAGAGAGAGGCGCATGGCTGGAGTCGACCTGAATGAACACCGAGACTGATTCGTCGCCGGTCGGGCACGTGATCGCGATCCGGGACTCGAAGGTCACCCTTGAGCTGATCCCGAGCGAACCCCGCCCGCGCGTCACCTATGGCAGCTATCTCGCCATCCACGCGGACACCCGCGTCCTCGTCGCGGTGGTGACGGCGCTCACCTCCGGCGAGAAGCTCGGCGCGCGGGCCGTCCTCGCGGACCTCGACCTGCTCGGGGAGTTCATCCACGAGGAGGACCGCGCCTTCCGCCGCGGCGTGACCACCTACCCGGTGATCGGCGACACCGCGCGCCTCCTGGCCTCGGCGGACCTGCAGTTGATCCACCGGGTCTCGGCGGCCCACACGGCCACCATCGGCACCCATGCGCAGGATCCGTCCCTGCCCGCCTGCATCAAGGCGGACGATCTCCTCGCCAAGCACTTCGCCGTCCTCGGCGCCACCGGCGTCGGCAAGTCGAGCGGCGTCGCCGTGGTGCTCGACGCGGTGCTCGGCGTCCGGCCCGACATGCGCGCCTTCCTGCTCGACGTCCACAACGAGTACGCCGCCTGCTTCGGCGCGCGCGCCAACGTCATCAATCCGCGCTCGCTCAAGCTGCCCTTCTGGCTGTTCAACATCGAGGAGGTGACCGACGTCATCTACGGCGGCCGCCCGCCGGTGGACGAGGAGATCGAGATCCTGGCCGAGCTCGTGCCCGCCGCCAAGGCACGCTACGCGCAGTACAAGGAGGCCGGCGAGCGGCAGCTGATCAAGCGCAACGCCGCCAGGACCTCCGGCTTCACGGTCGACACGCCGGTCCCGTACCTGCTCCAGGATCTGGTCGCGCTCATCGACGAGCGGATGGGCCGCCTGGAGAACCGCAACTCACGGCTCCACCATCATCGGCTCATCACCCGCATCGAGACGATCCGCAGCGACCCGCGCTACGCCTTCATGTTCGACAACGCCAATGTCGGCGGCGACGTGATGGGGGACCTGCTCGCCCACCTGTTCCGGCTGCAGCCCGATGGGCGGCCGATCACGATCATGCAGCTGGCCGGCCTGCCCGCGGAGGTGCTCGACGCGGTGGTCTGCGTGCTCTGCCGGCTGGCCTTCGAGTTCGGCATCTGGAGCGACGGGGCGGTGCCCCTGCTCTTCGTCTGCGAGGAGGCCCACCGCTACGCCTCGGCCGACCGGTCGGTGGGCTTCTCGCCGACCCGGCGGGCGCTCTCGCGCATCGCGCGCGAGGGGCGCAAGCACGGCGTCCATCTCGGCCTCGTCACCCAGCGGCCGGCGGAACTCGACCCGGCCATCATCTCCCAGTGCAGCACGGTCTTCGCGATGCGGATGACGAACGACCGCGACCAGGCCTACCTGGCCGCGGCGGTCTCGGACACCGCCAACCTGCTGAGCTTCGTACCCCTGCTCGGCACCGGCGAGTGCATCGCCTTCGGCGAGGGCGTGCCGATCCCGGCGCGGGTGCGGTTCAGCCAACTCGCCCCGGACGCGCTGCCCCGCGCCGACACGTCGGGGGCCGGCGCGGACGGCCTCAGCGGCGGGACCTCCGCCGCCTTCGTGGGCGCGGTCGTCGAGCGCTGGCGCGTCGCGAGCATGAACAAGGGGCGCGCGGAGCCCGACCTCGCGGCGGCGCTCGGCGCGCGCGACGCCGCGGCCGAGGGCGGCGCCGGAGCGGCCCTCGATCAGGCCCATCGCCGCCTGCTGCGGCGCCCCCTCGACGCGGCCGAGGCCTCGCCCGGGCAGCCGTCGCGGCCCGCCGGCGACGGCCTGTGGTCGGCCCGATGAATCCGCCGATGTCGAGCCACAGGCGCAGCCTCCTCGAGGCGGCGATGCAGGTGCTGCCCGTGGGCGTCGTCGTGCACGACGCCCACGGGCGCTGCATCCTCGCCAACGCGGCGGCGCGCGCCCAGACGCCCGAACTGATGCAGGACCGCCCGCCGCACGAGGAACCGGGCGCGGCGGACGGCTCCGCTTCCGTGCACCTGGCGGGCCGGGAGTTCGAACTGCACACGCGCCGCATGGAGGTCGGGCATCTCGGCGCCGAGGCGGAGACCTTCCACCTCACCACGGCCATCGACGCGACCCACCACCACGCGATCCAGCGCGACCTGATCGAGCGCGCCTATCTCGACGCGCTCACCGGCCTCCCGAACCGGGTGCTGTTCGAGCAGAGCATCGCCGAACTGATCGCCGGCACGCCCGACACCCAGCGCTTCGCGCTGGCCTTCCTCGACCTCGACAACTTCAAGCACATCAACGACTATTACAGCCACGCCGCGGGCGATGCCCTGCTCACCAAGGTGGCGGACCGCGTCCGCGGCCTGATCGGCCCGACCGACATGCTGGCCCGGGTCGGCGGCGACGAGTTCGTGCTCCTGCTGAACCCCGTGGAGAGCGCGGAGGTGGCCTGCGCGCTGGTGGCGGATGTGGCCGGGCGCCTCAAGCAGCCCTTCTTCATCGACGGGCACGAGGTCTTCGCCTCCGCGTCGATCGGCCTGAGCCTCTATCCCGACCACGGCCGCACCTACGAGGTGCTGCGGCGCCGGGCCGACAGCGCCATGTACCGCGTCAAGGGCGGCGTGAAGGGCGGCGTGAGCCTGTTCGAGGAGAGCATGGCCCGCGCCGCCACCGAGCGGATGGCGGTGGAGCAGCGGTTGCGCCTGGCGATCCGCGACCGCTGCTTCTGCTGCGCGTTCCAGCCCAAGGTGGACCTGCGCACGGGCGTGACCCACGGGGTCGAGGTGCTGCTGCGCTGGCGGGACGAGGAGGGGGTGATCCAGGCGCCGGGAGCGTTCATCGGCCTCGCCATCGAACTCGGCCTCATCAACGAGATCACCCTTCAGGTCCTCGCCGAGGTCGTGAACACCCTGCCGGAATTCGACGAGGTGTTCGGCTCCGGCGTGACGATCAGCCTGAACATCGCGGCGAAGCAGGCCTGCGACGTGCCGTTCATGAGCGCCTTCTGCGAGGCTCTGGCGGCGACGGGCTGCGCGGAGCGCTTCATCCTGGAACTGACCGAGGAGGCGTTCTTCACCAAGGATTCCTTTCAGCGCGAGGTGCTGCCGCGCATCCGGGCGGTCGGGGCGGGGGTGTCGATCGACGATTTTGGCGTCGGCTACTCCTCGCTCGCGGCGCTCGCCGAGATCACGGCGGACGAGCTCAAGATCGACCGCTCCTTCATCACGGGCATCCACGAGCGGCCGCGCAGCCAGATCGTGCTGCGGGCGATCGAGTCGCTCGGCGCGGCGCTCGGGATGCGGATCATCGCGGAGGGCGTCGAGACCCACGAGGAGGTCGCCTACCTGCAGGCGGCGACGCAGATCCGCTACGCGCAGGGCTTCTACTTCGCGAGGCCGATGCTGCTGGAGCAGGCGCGGAGCGAGCGCGCCGGCCCCGGCGGCCCGGGACCGGCCGCGCGCGAGGGCGCGCCGAACCGCGACCGCGCGGTCGCGTGACACGGTCTCGGTCGCTGCGAAGGGGAGGGTGGGCCTTCGCGTCACCGGATTCGCCGGTCCTCGCCGACGATCGAGCGATCGGATGGATGGCAGAGACATCCGGTCACCGGTGATCGCCGTCGAGACTGGCGCGAAATCGCGAGAGTGTTCGATGGGGGTCGGCCCGCGTGGCGGAGCCTTGCTCGTCACCCCGGACGGAAGCCGGTCTCTGCGTGACGGAACAATCCATCGGCATCCGTACGACGCGGCAGCCGCTCGACCCGGGCCGTTCTCACCTGGCGGCGCGCGCGACCGGCTTGGAGCCGGCGCGGGCGCTCCGCTCCGCGAGGGAGCACCGCTGTGAAGCGCCCGGAGACGGGTCTCGCGCGCATGCTTCCGGGTCGAGAGCCAGTCCAGGGCCGCGCCCCACGCGACTCTCCCGGACTTGATCCCGTTACGGCATGAAAGCCGGATGCGGATCGCCGACGGACCTCGCCGCCAGCCTGATTCGGGCCGCGGCGCGATCTCCGAGCGGCCAGTCGGAAAGCTGCGCATTATGCCTTAGTCCGATATTAATCACGTTGTGACCTGATGGCCGGGCTTCTTTGTCAGGTCTCGCCATGATCTCTCGTCGTTCGACGCTTCGCATTCTCCATCGTCTCGCCCTTCTGACCGTGCTTATCGGGGCCATCGTGGTCACGATCGGCGTAGGCGCACTGGCCTATCACTACCGGAAGACCACGGAGGCGCGCGTCGACTCGCTCGTGCGGATCTCCGAGATGCTGCAGTCCCTGGCCGCGAGCCTCGACAAGAAGGTCGCGTCCGGCGCGGTGACGAAGGAGGCGGCGCTCGCCCAGTTCTCCGACACCGCGATGGCGATGCGCTACAACGGCGGGGCGGATTACGTCTCCGTCTACACGATGGACGGGACGGCGATCGCGGTGCCGGACCGCCGCATGATCGGCCAGAACCGGATGGACGTCGAGACGAACGGCGTGCGCATCCTGCGCTCCATCACCGACCGGCTGAAGGACGCCGAGACCACCGTCTTCCGCTACAGCTTCACGCGGCCGGGCCAGACCGGGCTGTTCCCGAAGATCTCCTACGCCTCCCAGTTCAAGCCCTGGAACCTGCTCCTCATCGCCGGCGCCTACACGGACGACATCGACGAGGCCTTCGTCCCGGTGGCGGTCACGGCCGGCGGCATCCTGCTCGTCGTCGCGGTGGTTGCCGGCCTGCTCGTGGTTCTGGTCGGCCGCAGCATCACGGCACCGCTCGGCAGGCTCGGTGCGCGCATGCACGAACTCGCGGAAGGCGACCTCGGCGGGCCGGTGCCCGGGAGCGACCGGGGCGACGAGATCGGCGGCATGGCCCGCAGCGTCGAGGTGTTCCGTCAGGCGCTCCTCGCCAAGCGTGACGCCGACGCCCTGGCGGCCCGGGATGCGGACGGCCGGTCCCGCCGCGCCGAGGGGCTCGACCATCTGACGAGGCAGTTCGAGCGCCAGGTCGCGGCGCTGATCGGCGGTCTGTCCTCGGCGGCGACCGAACTCGAAGCCACGGCCGCCACCATGACGGGCAGCGCCGAGCGCACGATCGGGCGCGCCGCCGGCGTCACCGCCTCCGCCCAGGAGACGGCCGCGAATGTCCGCACCGTCGCGGCGGCCAGCGAGGAGATGGCCGCCTCGATCCGCGAGATCGCCGGGCAGGTGGCCCGCTCGTCCGAGATCGCCGCCCAGGCCTCCGGTGAGGCGCGGCGCACCAACGTCCTCGTGCAGGGGCTCGCCGCCGGCACCGAGAAGGTCGGCGACGTGGTCGGCCTGATCTCGGGGATCGCCGCGCAGACGAACCTGCTGGCGCTCAACGCCACCATCGAGGCGGCCCGGGCCGGCGAGGCCGGCCGCGGCTTCGCCGTGGTGGCGAGCGAGGTCAAGCAGCTCGCCGAGCAGACCGCCAAGGCGACGGAGTCCATCGGCGGTCAGATCGCCGCCATCCAGGGCGAGACGCGCGCGGCGGTGGTCGCGATCGAGACGATCGGCCGGACCATCGCCGAGATGCACGCGATCGCCACCAGCGTCTCGGCCGCCATGGAGGAGCAGGGCGCCGCCACCCTGGAGATCGTCAGGAGCGTGACCCAGGCCGCGGAGGGCACCCAGGACGTCACGGTCACGATCGGGGTCGTGCGCGAGGAGGCGGCCCAGACCGGCGCCGCCTCCGCCCAGGTGCTGGACGCGGCCCGGGAGCTCGCCCGCACCTCGGCCGGCCTCGGCCAGGAGCTCGATGCGTTCCTGGCCGGGGTGAAGGCCGCCTAGGCGCGGTTCCGGCGCCCGGCCGTGCCGGCGTCCCCCGGCGCGGCGATGCCGCACTTGCCCTTCGGCACCCGGTCGGGGAGGGTGCGGCCATGTCCTCTCGCCTCGCCCGACTCGCCCTGCGGATCGGCGGCCTCATCCTCCTGGGCGTGGTGCCCGCCCGCGGCCAGGAGCGTCCGGACAGCACCGCGCTGCGCTGCGCCGAGGCCGCGAGGCTGGTGGCCGGGCGCGGCGCCATCGTCCTCGGCACCGGCGGCTTCACCTACGACCGCTTCGTGCGCGACCGCAGCTTCTGCGGGTCGCAGGAGATCACCGAGCGCGCGTTGGTGCCCAGCCGGGACGATCGCAGCTGCTTCGTCGGCTATCGCTGCAAGGACATCAACCGCGATCCGACCGGCGTGAACTGAGCCCGGTGCGGGGGCGACCGGTCCGTCAGGCGTTCAGGACGTAGAAGACGTAGTAGCCGACCTGGGAGGTCGCCTCGCGGGCCGCCTTGGCCCTGAAGCCCGCCGGTGCCGTCTCGCCGTCGACCGTGCCGGCATATTCCCAGCCGTCCCCGCTCACGAAGCCAGGCACCGGCCGATCCTGCCGAACGGCGCAGCGCAGCGCGGGCTTCTCCTTGCGTCGGAAGACAGTGTAGGCGTCGAAGGCCGACATCCCGACTCCTCCGTGGCGCTGGACTCAACTGTAGAACGGTTGCATCGACCAAGTCGAACCTCAAGGCAAATCGCGCCGATCCCCGTGCATCAGGACGAAACCGTCTGCCAGCGGACAATGCTCAGGCTGGCGGTCACGGTGATGATGTCGATCCCATCGAGTCCGGTGCATCGCGGCTCCTGCCGATCCGCCGGTCGAGAGCAGAGTCACGCCGGTCGGGGCCGGATGCCTCACCGGTGCCGAGCGTCGTCCTGGACGTGCGCCTCCGCGGGAGCGGCCTCTCGAGGCATGGCCCGCGACGGCGAAACCCCTCGCCCGCGCAGGGGCGAGGGGCTCGCGAGCACCGCCGTCAGGCCTGAGGGAAAGGGGGGAACCTCACTCCCGCTCGCCGGTGAAGTTCAGGAGCAGTTGGAACAGGTTGATGAAGTTCAGGTAGAGCGTCAGCGCCCCGAACACGGCGAGCTTGCTCGTCGATTCCCGGTCCCAGTGGTCCGCGTACTGCTCCTTGATGGTCTGCGTGTCGAAGGCCGTGAGGCCGACGAAGATCACGACGCCGATCAGCGAGATCGCGAACTGGAGGGCGCTGGAGGCGAGGAACAGGTTCACGAGGCTCGCGATGATCAGGCCGATCAGGCCCATCATCAGGAAGGACCCCATCTGCGAGAGGTCGCGCTTGGTGGTGTAGCCGTAGAGGCTGGTCGCCCCGAACATGGCCGCGGTGATGAAGAAGGTGCGGGCGATGCTGGTCCCGGTGAAGACCAGGAAGACGGAGGCGAGCGACAGACCCATCACGGCGCAGAAGCCCCAGAACAGGGCCTGGGCCGTGGCGGCCGAGACGTGCTCGATCCGGAAGGACAGGAACAGCACGAAGGCGAGCGGCGCCAGCATCACCACGTACTTCAGTGGCGTGCCGAACAGCGGCTGGGCGATGGCCGGGGTCGAGGCCACCGCGAAGGCGACGAGGCCGGTCAGCGCGAGGCCGAGCCCCATCCGGTTGTAGACCCGCAGCATGTGCTGCCGCAGGCCCTCGTCGAAGAGCGCGGCGGAGGGGGCCGCGCCGGTCTGCCAGGCGTAGGGGGTGTTCATGGGTCGATCATCTCTGGGTCGATCATCCTTGGGGCGAAAGCCGTCGGGCACGGGGGCGCCCGGCGGGAAGGGTGCGTCAGGGACGGGGGGCGCCCAGGCTCTCGGCGGCGCGGCCGAGGGCCGGCTCGTCGCTCCCGCCGCTCAGCGCGTAGGCGGTGCGGCCCGCCTTCCAGTAGACCGTGACCGCCTCCGGCTCGCGGGAGGTCTCCCGGGCGAGGGCCTCGTCGTCCGCGGTCTGCGTGGCGAACAGGGCCACCGGCCCGAGCGCGGCGGCCTCGATCGCCACCTCCACCCCCGCTCCCGAGCGGGTGGGCACGATCTGCAGGTCGCGCACGTGCCAGTCCCGCGGCAGGTCGGGCAGGCGGATGCCGGTGGCGGCCTCGACGCCGCTGCGGTCGTAGGCCGGGCTCGGGCGCAGGGACGCCACCCGGGCGCGCAGCTGTGCGGCCTGTCGGGCCTGGATCGCGTCGGCCACGAAGGGCGGCGAATGGGTGGAGGCGATGGTCTCCGGCACGCCGAAGCCGCCGGTCTCCGCATGCATCAGCCACCCGGCCCCGACCAGGAAGGCCACCACGGCGGCGCGCTGGAAGCGCTGGCCGATCCGCCGCCACGCGAGCGCCCGGTCGAGGCGCCGCGCGGCCGCGGCGATCCGCTCCGGGACCGGGCCGGGATGAAGGTTCGGCCGGGCCGGCGCGAAGGCGGCGCTCAGCGCGTCGCGGGTGCGCAAATCCGCCATCACCTGGGCGGCGATGTCCGGGCGGGCCGCGAGGTGGCCCTCGACCTCGATCCGCCGCGCGAGGTCGAGCTGGCCGTCCACGTAGGCGTTCAGGTCGTGCTCGGTGATCGGGTCCATCATCTCTCGTACTCCGCGGACGGGCGACCGCCCTGGACGACGCGCAGGCGCGGCGGCCCGCCGGGTTCGGCGGCGGGCGGCGGCAGCAGGCCCTGCCCGCTCTCGAAGCCGCGCAGGGCCGCGCGGCCCCGCCCGAGCCGCGACATCAGGGTGCCGATCGGGATGCCGAGCACGTCCGCCGCCTCCTGGTAGGCCATGCCCTCGATCGTCACGAGGTGGAGCGCGGCGCGCTGCTCCTCGGGCAGCCGGGCGAAAGCCTCGCGGATCTGGGCGAGGCGCACGTGGCTGTCCTGGGCCGCCGGCACCGCCGCCTCCGAGAGCTGCTCCAGCGTCTCGGCGTAGCGCGCCTCCACCTGCCGGCGGCGCTGGCCGTCGATGAAGGCGTTGTGCAGCACCGTCATCAGCCAGGTGCGCAGGTTCGTGCCGCTCTTGAGCGCGCCCTGGTGCTCCAGGGCGCGCACCAGGGCGTCGTGGACGAGGTCGTCCGCCTGGGCGTGGTCGCGGGTGAGGGCGCGGGCGTAGCGCCGCAGCGGCCCGATCAGGTCCACGACGTCGAGGCGCTTGCGAGGTCTCATCTCCGCGGTCTCATGGGCTCATGGCTGAGGAAGCCGACATGAGGTGAACGGGCAGCCCCCCGCGCCTAATCCCGCGGCCCCTCAATATCCCTCGGCCAGAGTGCCGCGCTGGCGCGGATCCGCCGTTCCGGCCCAGCCGCCCGGCACCGCCATGATCGAGTTCGCCGAGCCGGAGGTGGAGCCCACCACGACCCGCTGGCCCTTCGCCCGCAGGAGAGCGAGCGTGTCCGGCGACAGGCCGCCCTCCACGAGGAGCGCGTCGGGCCGCCACTGGTGGTGCACGCGGGGCGCGGCCACGGCCTCGGACAGGCTCATCCCGAAATCCAGCACCCCGGTGATCACCTGGAGCACCGTCGAGATGATGCGGCTGCCCCCGGGGCTGCCGGTGACGAGGAGGAGCTTGCCGCCCCGGAACGCGAGAGCCGGCGTCATGCTCGACAGGGGCCGGGCCCCCGGCGCCACGGCGTTCGCCTCGCCGCCCACGAGGCCGTAGGCGTTCTGGGAGCCGGGCTTGGCCGAGAAATCGTCCATCTCGTTGTTGAGGAGCACGCCCGTCCCGGCCGCCACCAGGCCGAGCCCGTAGGAGAAGTTGAGCGTGTAGGTGTTGGCGACGGCGTTGCCCTCGGAATCGACCACGGAGAAATGCGTCGTCTGGTCCGGCTCGTCCCGCAGGGGATCGCCCGCCTTGACCTCGCCGGCCGGCCGCGCCCGGTCGGGGTCGATCAGCGCCCGCAGCCGCGCCGCATAGGCCTTCGCGGTGAGGCCGGTCACGGGCACGCGGACCCGGTCGGGGTCGCCCAGATAGGCGGCGCGGTCCGCGTAGGCCTGCTTCATCGCCTCGGCCTCCAGGTGGAGCGCCCCGGCGCTGCCGGCGCCGAGCGCCGCGAGGTCGTAGCCTTCGAGGATGTTCAGGATCTCGATCAGGTGGACGCCGCCGGAGCTCGGGGGCGGCATCGCCACGATCTCGGTGCCCCGGTAGGTGCCGCGGACGGGCTGGCGGAGCGCGACCCGGTAGCCGGTGAGGTCCGATTCCGTCATCACGCCGCCCGCCTCGCGCACGGCCGCCACGATCTTGCCGGCGATCGGCCCCGCGTAGAAGGCGTCCGGTCCGGCCTCCGCGATGGCGTGGAGCGTCGCGGCGAGGTCCGGCTGCACCAGCCGCTCGCCCCAGCCGTAGGGCCGGTCGCCCGTGAAGAACACCGCGCGGCTCGACGGCCAGCGCCCGAGCAGCCCCGCCGCCCGCGGCAGCGAATCCGCGAGATCGTCGTCGACCGTGATCCCGTCGCGGGCGAGCGCCTCGGCCGGCGCGATCAGGTCGGCGAGGCGGAAGCGGCCCGAGCCGTAGCGGGCGAGCGCCTCCGCGAGGCCCCGCACCGTGCCCGGCACGCCGACCGCCTTGCCGGTGGCCGTCGAGAGTCTCGGGTCCGGCTCGCCGTCCGGCCCGAGAAACATGTCGCTCGCCGCCGCTGCCGGGGCGGTCTCCCGGTAGTCGATGGCGATGGTCTCGCGGCGGGACGCGAGATGCACCATCATGAAGCCGCCGCCGCCGAGATTGCCGGCCCGCGGCAGGGTCACGGCGAGGGCGAAGCCGACTGCCACCGCCGCGTCGACGGCGTTGCCACCCCGCCGCAGCACGTCGACGCCGATCCGGGTGGCGCGGGCCTCCTGGGAGGACACCATGCCGTGCGGCGCGAAGGCCGGGAGGATGCGGGACGCCTCCGACTGGATCGCGCCCGCGCCCGGCATGCCGGGCGGCGCCCCCTGCGGTGGCGCGCTCTGCGCGCCGGCGGGACCGGGCAGGGCCGGGCCGACCACGGCGAGGGCACCGAGGAGCGCGAGGGCGAGGCGAAGGGGCATGGGACATCTCCTCCCGCTCAGGTAACGGCGCGCGCCGCCGCCTCAAGCCCGGTCTTGCCCCGGCGCGCAACGCGGCGCATGCCCTCCCGACACGCCCGGAGCGCCGCCATGACCTTCCTGCCCGATGCGACCACCTTCCTCACCTACCTCGTCGCCTGCATCGTCCTGTTCGTGACGCCGGGCCCCGACATGAGCCTGACGCTCGCCCGCACGATCGGGGCGGGGCGCCGGGCGGGACTCGCGACGGTGCTCGGGACCAATGTCGGCACCCTCGGCCACACGCTGGCGGCGGCGTTCGGCCTCTCGGCCCTGCTCGCGGCCTCGGCGACGGCCTTCCTGGTCCTCAAGGTGGTGGGCGCCCTCTACCTCGCCTGGCTCGCCCTCGACGCCCTGCGCCGCGGCTCGGCCCTGACCGTGCGGGCCGAGCGGGTGCGCGGCGGGTTCTGGCGCACCTTCTGGACCGGCGTCGGCGTCAACCTGACGAACCCGAAGGTCGTGCTGTTCTTCATCACCTTCCTGCCGCAATTCGTGCGCGCCGACGCGGTCAACCCGACCGGGCAGCTCGCCTTCCTGGGCCTCACCTTCGTGGCGATCTCGGCCCCGCTCGGGACCCTGCTGGTCCTCGGAGCGGAGCGGATCACCGGCGCGCTGCAGGCGCGGCCGCGGGTGCTGCGGGCGATCGACTGGGTCTTCGCCGGGCTGTTCGGGACCTTCGCGGCCCGGATCCTCGCCACCGCCCGCTGATCACCGGGTGCGCGGCGCGAAGGGGAGAGGCGGGCGGCCGGCCCAGCGTCCGGCGATCAGCCAGTAGACGAGGCCGGACGCAGCGCCGGCGAGGAACAGGAGCGCGGTCACGCGACCCTCGGCGACGGCCGCCGGCGCGGCGGGTGTCGCGCGCATCAGCCAGGGCAGGAGCGCGGTGAGGAACCCGGTGGCGCCCCCGTACCAGGTGGCCGAGCGCCAGCCCAAAACCTCGCCCGTCACGGCGTTGAGGGCGGGCGGCACCGCGACGAGGAGCAGGACGGCGCGGCCCATCCCCAGCACCGCCTCGACCATGCCGGGGTCCGGCGGGTAGCCCTCGGCGAGTTCGTTCAGGATCGCCGCGACGACGTTCAGGCCGAGCTGGCCGACGAGGTCGCGCAGCAGCGGGTCGTAGAGGGTGCCGATCCCGAGGAGCACGGCGCCGACCGGGATGGCGATCAGCAGGGCGAAGCTGACGGCGAGCAGGCGGCCGATCAGGTGCATCGGGATGTCCTCGACCGCACGGCAAGAACCCTCCCCCGCAGCGGGGGGAGGGTTGAACGCCGCCCCCCTCAATCGTCGTCCACCGCCCCGTACACGCCCTCGGCCCCGATGCCGTCCTCCAGCATCAGCCGGGCGCGGGCGCGCAGCTTCTCGGTCTCGCTCTTGAGCTGGCCGCAGGCCGCCAGGATGTCGCGCCCGCGCGGCGTGCGCACCGGCGAGGCGTAGCCGGCGTTGAACACGATCTCGGAGAAGCGCTCGATCCGCTCCCAGTCCGAGCACTCGTAGCGGGAGCCCGGCCAGGGGTTGAACGGGATCAGGTTGATCTTGGCGGGGATGCCCTTGAGCAGGCGCACCAGCTCCCGCGCTTCCGCGTCGGAATCGTTGACCCCCTTCAGCATCACGTACTCGAAGGTGATGCGCCGCGCGTTCGACACGCCCGGGTAGTTGCGGCAGGCCTCCAGCAGGGTCCGGATCGGGTATTTGCGGTTGAGCGGCACCAACTCGTCGCGCAGGTCGTCGCGCACGGCGTGGAGCGAGATCGCCAGCATGGCGTTCGCGTCGATGCCGAGCCGCTCGAACTGCGGCACCACGCCCGAGGTCGAGACCGTGATGCGCCGGCGCGAGAGGCCGAGCCCCTCGTTGTCGCTCATCACCCCGACGGCATCGATCACGTTGTCGACGTTGTAGAGGGGCTCGCCCATGCCCATGAAGACGATGTTCGAGACGAAGCGCGAGCCGTCGACCGGCACGAAGGTGCCCTTGGGCGGCATCTGGCCCGGCCAGTCGCCGAGGCGGTCGCGGGCGACGACAAGCTGCGCGGTGATCTCCTGGGCCGAGAGGTTGCGCACGAGGCGCTGCGTGCCCGTGTGGCAGAACGAGCAGGTCAGCGTGCAGCCGACCTGGCTCGACACGCAGAGCGTGCCGCGGTCGTTGGCCGGGATGTAGACGCACTCGATCTCGGCGCCGCGATTGTGGTCGTGGCGGCCGGTCGGCGGCATGCGCAGCAGCCACTTGCGGGTGCCGTCGCGGGAGACCTGCTCGCTCACCACCTCGGGCCGGTCGAGGGTGTAGACCGCGTCGAGCTGCACCTTGAGCGCCTTGCTCACGTTGGTCATGGCCTCGAAGGAGGTCGCCCCGCGCACGTTGATCCAGTGCCAGAGCTGGCCCGTGCGCATCCGCTGCTCGCGCTCCGGCACGCCGATCGCCGCGAGCCTCTCGCGCAGGGCGCCGCGGGTCAGGCCCACCAGGGAGGGCCGGCCCGTCGCCTCCATGACGTCGGGGCGTATCTCGGGCGTCTTCTCGATGAGGGGAGCGGGACCGCCACGGCTCTCGGGCCGCGCGGTGTCCAGGGACGCCGTCGCCATGACCAACCTTCGGGAGTGCAAGAGCCCCCGATATAGGCGCTTTGCGGCCGAAACGCGAATGAGCGGCCGGCGGACCCTACTTGCACTCCTCGCGGGTGCGCTTGATGGCGTCGCCGAAGCCCTCGAGGCTGTACTCGTCGGTCGAGGCGTTGCCGCGCTGCGAGGTCGCCTTCACCACCACCTTCTTGCCGCGGCTCATCTCCGTGACCACCCGGCCCTCCTCGGCGGGGTTCTGCAGCCACGCGTTGGCGCCCTTGACCACCAGCGCGTAGCGGGCCGCGCCGATCGCCAGCGAGGGATCGTTGGCGGCGGAAGGCGCCGGAACCGGGGCGGCGTTGGCCGCGGCGGTCTCGGCCCCGGCGCCGGTCTGGCTGCTGCCGGGCTTCGGGGGAAAGCCCATCATCAGGGCGACCTCGTTCGCCACCCGCTCGCCCTTGCGCACGGTCACGAACAGGTAGGCGGCGTCGCGCTTCAGGCTCTTCGGCAGACGGGTCTGCGGCTGGCTGATCGCGTAGCAGATCCGGGCCTTGCCCTCTCCGGCCGCGAAGACGTTCCAGACGCCGAAGCTGCCGACCGGACTCGCCTGAAGGCTCGGCGGCGCCGCGGCCTCGGTCTTCTCGGCGGGCTTCTCGGCCTTGGGCCTCGGCCGGGCGGCGGCGGGGGTGGCGGCCAGGGCGAGGACGAGGACGGGGAGGAGGGCACGACTCATGCGGGCATCCTAAAGCATGGCCGGGCGGCACGAAACCTGCGCGGGATTCCCGATCCGGCCCGCAGCGGATCACGCTTGGCTTGCGTGAGGCCGGTGCCGAAATGCTGCGTTGCAGGAATGACCGCGGCGCCGCCCTGTTGCATGGTCGCGCGCCCATTCCCCTGCGAGCCACACAGCATGACCGACCTGCCCGAGACCATCCCGGTGCGCGAGGCCCACCGCTTCCCGACCGAGGCGCTGGACGCCTTCCTGGCCGGCCAGGGGCTCGGCCGCCTCACGGACCTGCGCCAGATGCGGGGCGGCCAGTCGAACCCGACCTTCCTGGTCGTCGCCGAGACGGGCGAGTACGTGCTGCGCAAGCAGCCTCCGGGCAAGCTGCTGCCCTCGGCCCACGCGGTCGACCGGGAGTTCCGGGTGCTGCGGGCGCTGGCCGACACCGACGTGCCGGTGCCGCGGGCCGTCGCCTTCTGCGCCGACCCGGCGGTGATCGGCACGCCGTTCTACCTGATGGAGCGGCTCACCGGCCGGGTGTTCTGGGACCCGGCCCTGCCCGACCTGCCGCGCGAGGCGCGCGCCGGGATCTACTTCGCCATGAACGAGGCCCTGGCGCGCCTGCACCGGGTCGACCCGGCGGCGATCGGCCTCTCGGATTTCGGGAAGGCGGGCAACTACTTCCGGCGGCAGATCGAGCGCTGGTCGGGCCAGTGGGCGGCCTCGAAGACCCGCGAGAACCCCTCCATCGACCGGCTCGCGGCGTGGCTGCCGGCGCATCTTCCGGACGACGACGAGACCCGCATCTGCCACGGCGATTTCCGCCTCGACAACATGATCTTCCACCCGAGCGAGCCCCGGGTGATCGGCATCATCGATTGGGAATTGGCGACGCTCGGCCACCCTCTCGCCGACCTCGCCTACAATTGCATCGCCTACAACACCGATCCGACGGTGTATCGCGGCATTCGCGGCAAGGATCTCGACGCCCTCGGCATCCCGAGCGAGGAGGCGTATATCCGCCGCTATTGCGAGCGGACCGGGCGCCGCGACGGCATCACGCCGTTCCACCTCGCCTTCGCGCTGTTCCGCCTCGCGGTGATCCTGGAGGGCGTGCTCGCCCGGGCGAAGGCGGGCAACGCGTCGAGTGCCGACGCGGCCGAGAAGGGGGCGCTGGGGATCGCCCTGGCCGACCGCGCCTGGGAGCTGGCGCAGGGCTGACGGCCCCGCGCCGCTCATGGGGTGAGGTCAGGCGGCGTCGGCCTCGCGGTCGAGGCGGCGCCGCAGGCGGTTCACGCCGTAGATCGTCGCGAGGTGAAGCCGCGCCGCGCGCACGGGTTCGTCGCCGCGCTCCGACTGGACCTGGGCGATCACGCGCAGGGCCGCCGCGACGGAGCGTTCGAGGTCGATCGGGCCGGTCGCCGGCCGGTCGCCGTTCTGCATGGGGCACTCCCTGTCGATCGTTCTTGGAGTGCGATCCAAGCGGCGGAATCCGGCGGAGGCAGGGCCGGAGCGTGACTTTCGTGCAACGGCGAAGGGGAAATTCGGGGCGATCCCGGCCCCTCAATCCGCGTCCCGGCCGCCATCCTCCGCTTCGAGCCCGAGCGCGTCGAGGTCGTCCTCGGGCTCGGCGTCGTGCGCGTCGAGGCCCGCCGCCTCCGCGAGGTTGCGGGCGGCGCGGCGCAGGAGCTTGCGCAGGCGGCGCTTCTCCTTGTTGTCGAAGCCGTCGAGCATCTCGGCCTCGACCTCGTCCCAGAGCCGGTCGATCGCCGCCGCCTTGGCGAGACCCGCCTCGGTGAGGCGCACCCGCACGATCCGCCCGTCCGCCGCCTCCGCCCGGCGCTCGACGAAGCCGAGGGCCGCGAGGCGGGTCACGGTCTTGGAGGCGGTCGGCGGCCGCACCCGCAGGGTCGCGGCGAGATCGCCCATCGTCATCGTGCCGGCGGAGGCCAGCACCTGCACCACCTGCTCCTGGCCGGCGAAGAGGTCGAGGGCCGCGAGCCGGTCCCCTATCCGCCCGCGATGCATCCGCGCGGCGTGGACCAGCGCCCAGCCGACGCTCTTGGCGCCCGGCGGGCGCAGCCCCTTCGGGACCTTGCGGCGCGGCGCCTTCTCGGCCTGCACCGGCACCGCCTGCTCCGCCGTCGTCATCGCGGTCTTCCTTCTGCCGGGGGGAGCGACGCGGTCCGCCGCGCCCGGTTCCATAGCACGGCGTCTGACGGTCGGCGGTGACGGCGGCATGACAATCCGTAGCCGATGCACAAGTCCGGTCCGCGCGGCGGTTGAGGCGGCAGCCGCGGCCCCTAATCTGGCGCGACCCGTTCGGAGAGACCCCATGCCGGCCCGCCCCTGGCAAGACCTCACCACCACCGAGATCCGCGCGCGCGCCATGGACCGCGCCATCGCGGTCCTGCCCGTCGCCGCCGTCGAGCAGCACGGCCCGCACCTGCCGCTCGGCACCGACGCCATCATCGCGGAGGGCTACCTCGCCCGCGCGGCCGCCCTGGTGCCCGACGACCTCGACGTCCTGCTCCTGCCGGTCCAGGCGGTGGGCAAGTCCGACGAGCACCTGAGCTTCCCGGGCACGCTCACGCTCTCGGCGGCCACCGCCCTGGCGGCCTGGGGGGAGATCGGCCGGGCCGTCCATCGGGCCGGCTGCCGCAAGCTCGTGATCGTCACCGCGCATGGCGGCAACAGCGCGCTCATCGACCTCCTCGCCCTCGACCTGCGCGGGGCCGTGGGGCTCCTCGCCGTCACCACTGCCTGGAGCCGGTTCGGCACCCCGCCCGGCCTCTTCCCGGAGGAGGAGATCCGCCACGGCATCCACGGCGGCGCGATCGAGACGGCGCTGATGCTGGCGCTGCGGCCGGACCTCGTGCGGCGCGAGCAGGTCCGCCCCTTCGTGCCGCGCTCGCTGGCGATGGAGCGCGACTTCACCCACCTGCGGGCCGGCCGGCCCGCCGCCTTCGCGTGGCTCGCCGAGGATCTCAACCCGGCGGGCGCGATCGGGGACGCTTCCCTCGCCACGCCGGAGGCCGGGGAGGCGGCGCTCGCGCACGGCGCCCGCGCCTTCGTGGAACTGCTGCGCGACGTCGACCGCTTCAGCTTGTCCGCACCCTCCCGCGACCCCGAGTGATACACTATATCATCGGCTCCTCGCCGCCTCGCGGCGGCCATCCCACTCCCGCAGGGTGCCGCATGTCGGACAAGATCCCCGTCACCGTGCTCACCGGCTATCTCGGCGCCGGCAAGACCACGCTCCTCAACCGCATCCTCACCGAGCCGCACGGCAAGCGCTACGCCGTGATCGTCAACGAGTTCGGCGAGATCGGCATCGACAACGACCTCGTGGTCGGGGCCGACGAGGAAGTCTTCGAGATGAACAACGGCTGCATCTGCTGCACCGTGCGCGGCGACCTGATCCGCATCATGGACGGGCTGATGAAGCGGCGGGGCAAGTTCGACGCGGTCATCGTCGAGACGACCGGCCTCGCCGATCCGGCGCCGGTGGCCCAGACCTTCTTCGTCGACCAGGACGTGGGCGACGCGGCCCGGCTCGACGCCGTGGTGACGGTGGCGGACGCCAAGTGGCTCTCCGAGCGCCTCAAGGACGCGCCCGAGGCCAAGAACCAGATCGCCTTCGCGGACGTGATCCTGCTCAACAAGGCGGACCTCGTGAGCGAGGCGGACCTCGCCGAGGTCGAGCGCCGGATCCGGGCGATCAACCCCTCGGCCGCGATCCACCGCACCGTGAAGTGCGCCGTGCCCCTCGACGCGGTGCTCGACCGCAAGGCCTTCGACCTCGACCGGATCATGGAGGTCGAGCCCGCCTTCCTGGAGGAGGGGCACCACCATCATCACGCGGACGACATCCAGTCGGTCTCGGCGCGGCTGCCCGGCCCGGTCGATCCGAACAAGTTCATGCCGTGGATCTCCGACCTCACCCAGGTCCAGGGTCCGGACATCCTGCGCTGCAAGGGGATCGTGAGCTTCCCGGACGAGCCGCGCCGCTTCGTGTTCCAGGGCGTCCACATGATCCTCGACGGCGACCTCCAGGACGAGTGGCCGGCCGGGGACCCGCGGGAGTCGCGCGTGGTGTTCATCGGGCGCAACCTCGATCCCGCCCGGATCCGCGCCGCCTTTGAGGCCACGCGGGCGTAGCCGCCCGCCGGGTTCTCGATCGAGACCGGCTCGGGGGACGGTCGGATCCCTCGCGCGCTGACGTGACCCTTCTTCGGGTCTCACGCCGCTGACGCGGCACGCGTCCGGGAAAGGGGAGCCTGGCGGCGGGTCGAAGCATCCCAGCGTCGAAGGTTGTGGCGCGAGGAATTCGTTTCCCGATTGGGGTCTTTCAGTCACACGTGTCCGGCGACAAGACGAGGCACCCCCACCCCTCTCCCACTCGGGCTAGCGTGTTCACCTTTCGCCTGTCGGCATCAAAAAGCTCTTCTTTTGTAGGTGCTTGAACGGAACCAAGGAGGCCCGCGGGATCCCCTCTCCCGTGCGGGAGAGGGGTAGGGGTGAGGGTCCCGGACCGTGCCGTCATCAAGCGAAGACGGTTGTGCTGGCAGCGGGGCGCTTCAGAATACTTGCTGAACCACCTGGACCCTCACCCCTGCCCCTCTCCCGCACGGGAGAGGGGTTCCCCGCGATAGACTCGGCAACCGACGTGTGTCGAGGTAAATATCTACCCTGTTTGTATTTTTCGCCTTCTCTTTACCCGCTAGCCCACTCGGGAGAGGGCATCCCGGACGAGCTGAGCGATCGTAGATGCTCGAGAAACTCGCCGTTCTCGGAGATCAAGCCGCATTCGGGGAGCCCTGGATTTTCCCCGGACAGCCCTGCACACGCGGGAGAGAGCAGACGCCCGCGCCTGATCCGACGACGGTTGAATGAGCAAGCCCGTCCGGAACAGAAGATCCTACGTCAGTCTTGCGACGCCATCATGGATGATCGGCTGTTTCTGCCGGCAATCGGACCACTTGTTCCTCCGCACGGGATCGCGAAGCCGGTGATGGACTGCTCCACCCTCCGCGCGGATCGAGCCTCGCGGATCAGCGGACCGTGACCTGGTCCTTAATGCGCAGGAAGACGGAGCGGCTCAGGATCCGCCGCGAGAGCAGATCCTGCGGCGAGGTGTAGGGCCGGCCCGCCACGATCGCCTTGCCGATATGGCCGCCGCCCCGCAGGGCGTTGAGGTCCGCGAGGCTGGCGGTGTTGAGGTCGATCCCCTCCGTCGGACCGGCCGCCGGGGGAGACTCCGGTTCCGGTGGCGGGGCGGCCGGCGGATCCTCCGCGAAGGCGAGCGCCGCGGGGGCCGCGAAGACCGGCGGCGGCGTGGCGGCGGGGGGCTCGGCCGGCGCCGCGATCGCCGGCGGGGGGGCCGGCGCGAGGCGGAACGGTTCCGGCGTCGCCACGACCGGTTCGGCGCTGGCCGTGCGGACCGGTTCCGGCTGGGCGGCCGGGGGCGGCGCGGGGCGTGCCACGGCTGGCGACGCCGTGGCCGCGATCTCGGCCGGGCGTCTCGCCGGAACGGCCCCGCCGATGAAGTATTGCCAGAGTCCCGCCAGCGCCGCCGCCATGACGACGATGGTGAAGGCGCGTGTGATGGCTGAACCGGTCAGCATGTGAGGACGGATCCGGACATGGCACCTTAAGGAAGTCGCGACGACGGTGTCATTTTGGTGACCCCACCGCGTCTTTCCCGGGATTTCACGCCGGACGCCGCGGCCCTCACTCCGGCTCTGCGTCGAGGTAGCGCCCCTCGCGGGACAGGTGCAGGTAGTTCGCGTTGAACAGGACCGCGCGCTCCAGGGCTTCCAGCCTGTTGATGGTCAATTCGCGGCCACCGAGGGTGATGAAGCCCGTATTGCGCAGTTCCTGGAGGGTCCGGTTCACGTGGACGACCGACAGGCCGATCGTGTCCGCCATCTCGCCCTGGGTGAGCGGCAGGTCGCAGCTCGTCCCGCGCGTGAGGCCGATCACCCGCATCCGCACGAAGAGCTCGCACAGGAGATGCCCGAGCCGCTCGAACGCCGTCCGCTGCCCGACATTGACCGTCCACTCGCGCTGGATCGAGGCCATGGTGAGCACGTCCCACCAGAAGGCCTGCAGCAGCCGAGGGTTGGAGTGGAGGGCGTGGCTCGCCACCTCGATCGGAATTTCCCCGAGCGTGACTGGCGTCACTGCACCAATCGAGTGGTCCATCTCCTGCAGGACGGGTGTGCCCACGCAGCAGACGTCACCCGGGAGCAGGTAGGCGATGATCTGACGCCGACCATCTTCCAGCGTCTTGTAGCGACAGGCCCAGCCCTCCAGCACAACATTAATGAATTGAGGTGTGTCGCCTTCGTGGATCACGTCCTCCCGTGCCCGAACGCGACGGGTTCGCTGTCGCGCAAGCGAGTCGAGAAGATCCTTCTCGATCCCCGAGAGGCGCGTGAAGTGTTCCAATTTCCGGATCAGGTACTGAGCCAAGGCGCCTGAAACCTCGTCCATGCGGGGCGATCTTGGCTGGATTTGGGGTCCCGCCGATCTATCATATGATAACAACCTGCGGATCCGACAGTCTCGCCCCAATCCTTTTTTGGGCTAAGCAGTTCGGCGAGAACGGGGGGCGGAGAGAGTGTTGCGATGCGGGCACAATGGTCACCGAACCGAAAGCTCGGCCGCAGAGCGGGGATTGTGATCCTGTCGGGGATCGGCAGGTTAACGCCCAGAGACGGCGTACAGCACCGAGGGCGCGATGACGTCACAGATCTCGCCGACGACTTGGCGGCGCAGCTCCGCGGCCAGGCCGGGCCCGCGCCCAGCCGGCGCCTGCCGGTGTGATGGCGACGGTCTGGTCGTCGCGCTCGCTCCGGGGTTGCGGGCCGTCTTCGACGGCTCCCTCGTCGAGGGCCTTCCGGCCGACCTCGGGGCGAGCCTCGCCCACCTGCTGACGCGGCTCGACGCCGCGCCGGCGGCACCGCCCCGAGACATCCCTCCGCGTTCCGCAAGAGTCCCATGACCGATCTCGCTCCCGAACAGACCCGCATCCTCTCCTTCCCTCAGGCGGTGGCCTGCGCGCCGGCGGACGAGAACACCGCTTCGATGATCGACGTGCTGCAGGAGCAATTGCGGCTGGCCCGCGAGGGCAAGCTGCGCTCGGTGGCGATCGTCTCGGTGTCGTCGGACGGCGCATCGATCGGAACGCAGTGGTCGTGCACGCACGGCGACATATCGAGCCTGATCGGCAAGCTGACGGTGCTCGCGCACGACATGATGGCGGCCCGCAAGTAGCGCGGGCCGAACCGCTCACCCCTTGCGCAGCCGCCGGGCATTCGCGCGGACGCGCCGCCGGTAGAGCTTCACCGCGGGGAGAGCGCCTCCCGACAGTGCGGCCTCGCCCGCGGCCCGCACCTTCTCCGCCACCATCCGGTGCGCCTCGCGGGCCGCGCCCGCGTCGCCGCGCGCGAACATCGCGAGCCGCCTCGCGACCACCTCGCCGGCCTCCGCGGCGAGGTGCGTCGTCTCGATCGAGAGGCGCAGCCAAGGTCCGATCATCGGGTCCTCCTCATGGAATCGCGCCCTGCGGCAGGGTGAATCCGCCCGGCGTGCGGGCGGCGGGTGCGGGCTTCGCCGGGCCGGCCCCGGGCTCCGCGCTCTTGGAATCCGCGCTCTTGGCGTCCGCGGGTCTCGGCTTGCCGGCCCGCGGCTTGGCCGCGGGCCGCGCCACGTTGGGCGCGGCGACCTTCGGCGCCTCGCCGCAGCCCCGGAAGGGCAGGGCGGCGACGAGCCCGGCGCCCTCGTCCTCCAGGATCCGCAACGTGGCCGGCAGGCCCTCCAGGTGGTCGAGCCACTGGATCTTCGCGCCGCTCTGCGCCTCCAGGCTCGCCGGCGCCGCCCCGCGGCGCAGGGTGTCGAGGTCGGGCCCGAGAGCGGTCGCGGCCTTGTTGCGGATCACCACCTCCAGCACCTGCAGGTCGTCCGGAGTCAGCGGGCGCAGCGGGTTCTCCCGCTTGAGCGTGCCCCGGCGCGTCACCCAGAGGACCATCCCCTTGGGGCCGGCATACTCGGCCGCCTGCTTGTCCGGGCAGCCGGAGGGCGCGCCCGATGAACCGACCTGCGGGGCGGGCAGCTGGGCCGATGCGGGTCCGACGCCCGCGAGCCATGCGGCGAGGACGAGGGCCCGCCTCACGGTGTGGCTCCCGGTCCCGACGGCCGTCCCTCGTCGGGGTCGTGATCGATCACCTTCGGGATCCTGCGGGGCGGCATCGGCGGCGGGCCGCCGTGCGGCAGCGCCCGCGGCGACGGGGCGCCGTCCGTGTCCAGGGCGGGGGCGTCGCGGTCGACCGGAACGCGCGGGCGGGGCCCGTGGGCGTCGTAGAGTTCGTCCCCGCGCTCCTCCAGCAGGCTCTCGCGCGGGAGGCGCAGGGGAGGGCGCCGCTCCGTCGTGCGCACCAGCAGCAGCAGCACGCCGACGGCGACGAGCGCGGCCGCGACCGCCAGGATGAGGACCATGTTCACCTTACGCCCGAGGCCGCCCCGACATCCGGCCACCCGGGCGCGGATCCTCTCCCGCTGCGGCGTCGGCGGCGGCGGCCGACATCGCGCGCGTCGGGTCTATCCCGAGACGCGCCGCGATTCCAGGCGGCCGCGGGGCCTTGTCGCGCGGCCGTGATCCGTGGAGGGAATGAAGGGGGCCGGGTGCCGGACGGAACGGACCTTGCGTCGCCGCCCGCGCCCGACCCGCCACCGCCGCGACGAGAGGTGTCCATGTACCGGCCCGAGGACAGTCCCGACCCGCATGCCCCGGACGGCCCCGAGGGCGGCCTGGAGGCGGATCTGCTCCGGCTCGTGGAGGAGACCCGTCGGCAGGCCAGCGAGGATCCGTTCCGGAACCCCGTTCTGACCGTGGCGCTGGCGATCAGCCGGCGCATGGATCGGGGCGACGTGTCCGATTCCGACCTCGACGGGCTGCTGCCCGCCCTGCGCCTGCAGGCCCTGGAGGCGCGGGCCGGGCGGCTGCGCGCCTATGTGGGCCTCGACGCACCGGGTGGGGACGACCTCGCGCGCGCCGTCCCGCTGATCCTGGGTCCGGAGGGCGGCGCCTTCGAGGCCGCCCGGGCGCGGGTCGAGCGGCCCCGCTTCGCGGCCGTGTTCACCGCTCACCCGACCTTCGGCATGCCGAAGGCCGCGGCGCGCCTCCTCGCCGAGGCCGCCTCCACGCCGGACCCGGCGGCCCGGCACGCCCTCTGCGCCGAGGCGGCCGCGCTCTCCGCCCGACCCGACCCGGTCATCACCCTCAACGACGAGTTCGACCAGGCGCGCTTCTCCGTGCAGCACGGCCGCGCCGCCCTCGACGGGTTGAACGAGGCGCTCTTGCGCGCCGCCATGACCCGCTGGCCCGAGGAGTGGCACGGCCTCGTGCCCCAGCCGGTGGTGATCGCCTCCTGGGTCGGCTGCGACACGGACGGGCGCACCGATATCGGCTGGTGGGACACCCTGCGCTACCGGCTCGAATCGAAGCGCACGCAGATGGAGCGGGTGCTGGCGCAGCTTCCCGACGACCCGGCGGCGGCCGTCGTGCGGCGCCTGGCCGAGGAGGCCCGCGACGCGGTCTCGCGCCAGCTCGCGGTCGCCCCGAAGCTCGGCGACGACCCGAGCCTGGAGGTGGTCCACCGCTTCGCCCTCGCGCTGATCATCGAGCGCGAGCGCGCCCAGACCGAGGCCGGCCCGCTGATCGCCGCCCTCGACCGGGCGGTGGCGGCCGCTGCCGACGACGAGGCGCGGCTGAAGCTCTGCGTCCTGCGCGCGGGCTGCGCGGCCCACGGCCTCCAGAACGGCCTGCCGCATTTCCGGCTCAACGCCACCCAGGTGCACAACGCCGTGCGCCGCTCGCTCGAGCAGGACGGCGACCCGACCGATCCGGCCCAGCGCCGCTCGCACCTCGCCTCGATCAACGCGCTCCTCGACCGCGTCGAGGCGGTGCCGGTGGATTTCGGCGCGCTCGCCGCCGAGCGGGCCTCCGCCGCCCGGCTGATGATGACGATCGCGCAGATCCTCAAGCACGTGGACGGCACCCATCCGGTCCGCTTCCTCATCGCCGAGACCGAGACCGGCTACACGCTCCTCGCCGCGCTCTGGCTCGCGGAGCATTTCGGCATCGCCGACCGGGTCGAGATCACGCCGCTCTTCGAGACCGCCTCCGCCCTGGAGCAGGGGGTGCACGTGATCGAGGACGCCCTGCGCTCGCCGCACTGGCGGCGCTACCTGCGCCGGATCGGGCGCCTCGTGCTGCAGTTCGGCTACTCGGATTCCGGGCGCTACGTCGGGCAGCTCGCCGCCACCTTCTGGATCGAGCGGCTGCGGCTGCGCATCACCGAGATCATGGTCCAGAACGGGCTCTCCGACATCGAGCTCGTGGTGTTCGACACGCACGGCGAATCGATCGGCCGGGGCGCCCATCCGGCCAGCCTCGCCGACCGGCTCGCCTACCTGGCTCCCGGCCAGGCCCGGCTGCGCAACCGCGAAGCGGGGCTCAAGGTGCGGCTCGAATCGAGCTTCCAGGGCACGGACGGCTACCTGCTGCTCGGATCCGCGCCGCTCGCGCGGGCCACCGTGCTGCGGATCGTGGAGCACGTCTTCGCGGCCGGGGACCCGCCCGACGACCCGATCTACGCCGAGCCCGACTTCGCCACCGAGTTCTTCACCGGCGCGCGCCAGGACATGGAGACGCTCGTCGACGATCCCGGCTACGCGGCCCTGCTCGGGACCTTCGGCCCGAACCTGATCGACCGCACCGGCTCGCGGCCGGTGGCGCGCCAGTCGGATGCGGGCGGCCCGGTCGCGATCACCCATCCGCGCCAGATCCGGGCCATCCCCAACAACGCGATCCTGCAGCAGCTCGGATTCCTGGCGAATTCCATGCACGGAATCGGGCACGCCGCCGCCCGCGCGCCGGACCTGTTCCGCGACATGCGGGCTCAGTCCGACCGCTTCGCCCGCGCCTTCAGCCTCGTCCAGCACGCGGCCGAGGTGAGCGACCTCGACGTGCTGCGCGCCTACGTGGAGACCCTCGATCCGGGCATGTGGCTGGAGCGGGCGCGCCGGGCGACGCGGGACGGCCGGCGCGAGGAGATCGTGGCGATCGCCAGTGCCCTCGACCGCCTCGACCTCGCGCCGCGTCTGCGGCGTCTGTTCGGCCGGCTCACCCACGACCACCTGATGCTGCACGCGGTGGCGCCCGACCTCGGCATGATGAGTCCCCGGCTCACTCTCCTGCACGCCCTGCGCCTTGCGCTGATCCACCGGATCTGGTTTCTGGCCGTGCACATCCCGGGCTTCCGGCCACAGGGCGGCGTGACCCGGGAGAGCCTGATCGAGCGGATCCTGCGCCTCGACGTGCCGGGCTGCCTGAAGGCCCTCGAGGACATCTTCCCGGTGACGCCGGACCCGACGCTGGGACTGAATTTCGGCGAGCCGGCGGGGCCGCGCGGGGTGGGCACCTACGAGGCGGAGCACCGCACCCTGTTCGCGCCGATCGGCCGGCTCTTCGCGCTGGTGCGCGAGATCAGCGGCATGATCCAGCACGAGGTCGGGGCGTTCGGGTGAGGCGCATGATGAATCCTCCTCCCCTGTGTTCAAGGCTGTCCGGGGAAATCCGAGTCCTTGATGAGAGCGAGTTGATCGAGAAAATGCTCTCCATCCAAAGCGCGTCACAGGCGCGGAACATGGCGGGGGATCCCCTCTCCCGGGTGGGCTAACTCGTTCACACTTCGCCGGATGAGGCGCGGGTTTCCCCTCTCCCCGCGTGCGGGGAGACGGCTGCGTCCCCCTTGTCGGGGGCGCAGCGAGCCCGAAGGGCGAGGGTGAGGGGGCCGTGCCGGATGTGGCTCCTCCGGAACCGCCCCCTCACCTTCGGCTGCCGCCTCGTCTCACCCCCCACAAGGGGGGCTCGACCCTCTCCCCGCACGCGGGGAGAGGGCATGCGCACCACTCGAAGTGCGAATCCGCGGGCCCGGGTGGGAGAGGGGAGAGGCGCCTGACATGTGACTCGAATCGCCTTCCCGTCTGCAGAGGAGGGCGAGGCCGCACCCGCAGCGCCGACGCCGCTGAGACCCTGACCGACCGCAGCCCCAGGGACCTGCCCGTGCCCGACCTGACCCGCATCGTCGCCGAGATCGCCGAGGAGATGCGCGAGCGTCCCGACCGGGGCGATGTCGCGACCTACATCCCGGAGCTCGCCCGCGCCGACAAGCGCGCCTTCGGCATGGTGGTGATCGGTGCCGACGGCGAGGTCGCGGCGGCCGGGGATTGCGACGTTCCCTTCTCCATCCAGAGCATCTCGAAGGTGTTCACCCTGACGCTCGCCCTCGGGATGGTCGGCGACCGGCTCTGGCGGCGGGTGGGCCGCGAGCCCTCGGGCAGCCCCTTCAACTCGATCGTCCAGCTCGAATACGAGCGCGGCATCCCCCGCAACCCGTTCATCAACGCGGGCGCGATCGCGGTCACCGACCTGATCCTGTCCCGGCACCAGCCCCGGGAGGCGCTGGGGGAGATCCTGCGCTTCCTGCAGATGCTCGCCCAGGACGAGTCCATCCACATCGACGAATCGGTCGCCGCCTCCGAGCAGAAGACCGGCTACCGCAACGTGGCGCTCGCCAATTTCATGAAGGCGCACGGGGTCATCGACAACCCGGTGCCCTACGTGCTCGGCGTCTACTTCCACCACTGCGCCATCGCGATGACCTGCCGCCAGCTCGCGCAGGCCGGGCGGTTCCTGGCGCATTCCGGCCGCGATCCCTCGACCGGTTACCTCGTCGTCCAGCCCGAGCGGGCGCGCCGCATCAACGCGATCATGCTGACCTGCGGGCATTACGACGGGTCGGGCGACTTCGCCTACCGGGTGGGGCTCCCCGGCAAGAGCGGCGTCGGCGGCGGGATCCTGGCCGTCGCGCCCGGCCGGGCCTCGATCGCCGTGTGGTCGCCGGGTCTCGACGCGGCGGGCAACTCGCATCTCGGCCGCATCGCCCTGGAGGCGCTGACCCAGCGGCTCGGCTGGTCGATCTTCGGTCCGTGACGACGCGCGGGCCGGGCCCGGTCAGGGCTCGCCGATCACGGCTTGCGCGAGCGGTCCGCGTCCTGGATCGCGGCCTCATGGTACCAGCCGCCGCCGAAGGCCGCGTCGGCGAAGCGCGGGGCGCTGCGCTCGCCGCCCTCGGTCGCCGGGCGCCGCACCGGCGCGCCACCGCGGGTGCGCAGGGGAAATTGATAGATCTTCGCCGTTTCGCGCTGGGTGCCCGTGTTCATCAACGCCGTCTCCCGTCGTAACGACGCGCCGTGGCGCGTCGCGTGCTGACTGAATATAGCCAGCGATGCGCGCGCCTTGCACGTCCTGCCGCTAAAAAAATCAGTATTTGCTCGAAATTTGCGCATACAGCATCTTGCCAAACGACATTCCATTATTGCAGCAGTGCCGCCGCCGCGAGGCGCGCCATCTGCGCATCCCGAAGGCAGCGACGCGGGTCTGCCTCTTCCAGAGGCAGAAGCGGCGCTCCGACCCGGGCCGGCCAGCCGCCGCGGCCGGTCCCGCCCGCCGGGGCCGCGGCGACGTCTCGCCATCCGCCGGCGCGGCGTGCGACGGCGGTGCTTCGCCGGCAATCCGCCGCGGCGCCGCCAGTTTGGCACAGTCCCTGCTTTGGCCCGCTCGCCTTGGATGGCAAGGTAATGGGCACAAGCGCCGCAAGCTCCTCATGGTTCCATGACGAGAGGCTGGAAATGACGAAGTACAAACTCGAATACATTTGGCTTGACGGCTACACCCCCGTTCCGAACCTTCGGGGCAAGACGCAGATCAAGGAATTCGACGGGTTCCCGACGCTCGAGCAGCTGCCGCTGTGGGGCTTCGACGGCAGTTCGACGCAGCAGGCCGAGGGCCACAGCTCGGATTGCGTGCTGAAGCCGGTCGCCCTCTATCCCGACCCGGCGCGCAGCAACGGCGCCCTGGTGATGTGCGAGGTCATGATGCCCGACGGCGTCACCCCGCACCCGTCGAACAAGCGCGCCACGATCCTCGACGACGAGGGCGCCTGGTTCGGCTTCGAGCAGGAATACTTCATGTACAAGGACGGGCGCCCGCTCGGGTTCCCGGAGAACGGCTACCCGGCGCCGCAGGGCCCTTACTACACCGGCGTCGGCTACAAGAACGTCGGCGACGTCGCGCGCTCGATCGTCGAGGAGCACCTCGAACAGTGCCTCGCGGCCGGCATCAACCACGAGGGCATCAACGCCGAGGTGGCGAAGGGCCAGTGGGAGTTCCAGATCTTCGGCAAGGGCTCCAAGAAGGCCGCCGACGAGATCTGGATGGCGCGCTACCTGCTGATGCGTCTCTGCGAGAAGTACTGCGTGGACATCGAGTGGCACTGCAAGCCGCTCGGCGACACCGACTGGAACGGGTCGGGCATGCACTGCAACTTCTCGACCACGCACATGCGCGAGGTCGGCGGCAAGGCCTATTTCGAGGCCCTGATGGCGGCGTTCGCGAAGAACATCGACGAGCACATCGCGGTCTACGGCCCGGACAACCACCTGCGCCTGACCGGCAAGCACGAGACCGCGCCCTGGAACAAGTTCTCCTACGGCGTGGCCGACCGCGGCGCCTCGATCCGGGTGCCGCACAGCTTCGTCAAGAACGGCTACAAGGGCTACCTTGAGGACCGCCGCCCGAACTCGATGGGCGACCCCTACCAGATCGCCTCGCAGGTTCTGAAGACGATCTCCGAGGTCCCGACCGAGGGCGTCTCGGCGGCGGCCTGATCCGTCACGCGACCGAACCGAGCGGCGGGGATGGCCACCCATCCCCGCCGTTCGCGTCTCTAGTTCGGGCCGCGGGCCCGCGCCTCGAAGGCGTCCGCCATGGTGTCGTCGTGGCGGCCGAGCGTCTCCAGCCGCTCGGCGCGCCGCGCCTGCTCATCGCGGTCCTCGCCCTCGCTCAGGTCGGCCGTCAGGCGCGCCCGGGCCGCCTCGCGCCGGTGGCGATCCGCCTGCTCGCGGAAATAGGCGGCCTGCTGCCCGGCCGTGGCGGCGTATTCGCGCGCGTAGCTGTTCCCGTCGCTCTTCACTGCCATTGTCGTCCCCGGCGCCGTTCCGCGGTGTCCTCCCTGGGCGGTGCGCCCGGCCCGGAGGCGCGCGGCACCGCCCGACACGGTACTGTGCAGGAGCTTAGGTCAGATCGGCGGCAGGTCAAACCGGGCGGATCGCGGACCCGTCACGGTGACTGCGCGGCCGCGTAGGCCATGACGCCCATCAGCGCGCCGACGTCGCGGTAGCGGTCGCCGCGGGTCGTCATCATGGCCTCGAACTTGTCGTGCACCTGCGCGACGGACAGGCTGCGGGCCTTCCGCCGGCCGACCCGCTCGTAGAAGATCGGCTTGTTGGCCCGCGCGGGCTTGGGCAGCAGCGCGGCGGCTTCGGCCTTAGGCTCCTCCACCACCTTCGCCATGAAGCGCTCGGCGTCGTCGGGGCCGAGGAAGTGGGCGAGGTAGGTCTCGCCGAGCGTCAGGGTGCGGCCGATCCGGGCGGCGATGCGGGCGCTGTCGCGCTTGAGCATCTCGGCCGCCAGCACCGCCGACAGGGCCGGGTCGCGCCGCATGTCGAGGATGCGCGCCTTCTCGGCCGCGTCCCCGACGCTGTTGTCGTCCGCGATCAGCGCCGCCTCGCGCGCGCAGCCGTGCAGCGCGCCGAACTCGCGCATCACCTGCAGCCAGGTCCGCTCGATGAACTGGTAAAGGCCGGTCGCCGAGGAGGTGCGCGCCTGGACCTCGGTGATGAAGCTCGATTCCTTGTCGGCGATCGCCATCAGCAGGACCGGGTCCATGCCGACCTGGTAGGCGGCCTTGACGACGGTCTGCACGATGTGGCGGCGGATCCGCATCGGTCCGAAGGTCAGGATCTCGTTCGGGTCGCCTCCCATCGTGGCCGAGATCAGGTCGTCGTAGGAGACGCGGTCGACGCCGTCCGCCCCGAGCGCCGTGTCGAGGTCGTGCACCGGCATGCTGATCGGCACCTCCTTGGGCCGCTCCTGCACCCGGGGCTTGGGCATCGGCATGGTGAGGAGGTCGGCCATCAGGGTGACCTGGGGCCGGGCCGAGGTCGCGAGGTCGGGGCCGTAGCGGTGGAGCAGCGAGCCGAGACCCGCCGCCAGGCAGGCCGCGGTCAGCGCCGTGCGGGCCAGGACCGGCAGGCCGCCGCGCGTGGAGCGGTCGGGGCCGCCGAGGAGCAGCGCATCGCGCGGACCTGCGGGCGCCCAGCGCACGGCCTGGGCCGAGGGTCCGATCGCGCGATGCTGCATGGCGGGTCATTCCTGCGCTGCGGCCGCGTGTGTCCGGCCCGTTTCGGCGAGGAAGCCCGCGAGTTGTGGCGATATGACGGCGCCCGCGGCGGCGCCGTCATCTTCGTGTGGGCGAAGCTCGGCCGGTCCACACGCGATTGCGCGGGGTTCGAATGGCCGAGCTTATCTCAGGTTAACCACGCTAAGCTTGACCGCCCCATCGCTGCGGTGCGGCCGACTCAGCGGGCCGGTTGCTGCACCGCCCGCTCGCGGTCGCGCTTGGCGGCCTGATGGCGGCCGATCATGCAGCCGGCCGCCGCGCCCGCGAGCGTATGGCCGCCCGCGTAGTGCCCGGCGACGCCCCCGACGATGGCGCCCTTGATGCAACCCTTCGCCTCGGCCGCGCCGCTGGTGGCGACGAGGCCCGCCGCCACGGAGGCGGCGATCAGGATCTGTCTCATTGTCGTCTTCCGGGCTTTCCCGGTCCTTCCCGCGGCCGTTGCGGCCGCGGTCACCATAACACGGATCGCCAGGGCGGGTTCCGGGACGCGGCGAGCGCCAGCAGCGGAAGGGCAGTGGATCCGCGCTCCCGAAGCGGGTGTTCAGAGTTTCACCACCAGCTTCCCGAAGTTCCGGCCCTTCAGGAGCCCGATGAAGGCCTCCGGGGCATGCTCCAGTCCTTCGACCACGTCTTCGCGGTAGCGGATCCGGCCCTCCCGCAGCCAGCCCGAGACGTCACGCAGGAAGGCGGGCTCCTGGTCGGCGAAGTCCCACACGATGAAGCCCCGGAAGGTGAGGCGCTTGCTGAGCACGGCGCGCATCAGGACCGGGACGCGGTCCGGCCCGGCGGGCAACTCGGTCATGTTGTAGTTGGCCACGAGGCCGCAGACCGGGATGCGCGCGAAGTCGTTGAGGAGGGGCAGGACGGCGTCGAACACCGCCCCACCGACATTCTCGAAATAGACGTCGATCCCGCCCGGGCAGGCCTCGGCCAGGGCGGTCGGCAGGTCGTCGCGGCGATGGTCGACGGCCGCGTCGAAGCCGAGTTCCTCGGTGAGGAAGCGGCACTTGTCGGCGCCGCCGGCGATCCCGACCGCGCGGGCCCCCTTCAGCTTGGCGATCTGCCCGACGAGGGAGCCGACCGGGCCGCTCGCCGCGGCGACCACCACGGTCTCGCCGGGCTTGGGCGCGCCGATGGTGAGGAGGCCCGTATAGGCGGTCATCCCCGGCATGCCGAGGACGCCGAGCGCCGTCGTCACCGGGACGGCCTGGGGATCGAGCTTGCGCAGGCCGCGCCCGTCCGACACGGCGTAATCCTGCCAGCCGCCATAGGCGAGCACCGTGTCGCCGACCGCGACGCCCGGATGGTTCGAGACCGCCACCTCCGCGACGGTGCCGCCCACCATCACGTCGTTGATCTCCACGGGCTGGGCGTAGGATTTCGCGGCGCTCATCCGGCCGCGCATGTAGGGATCGAGGGAGAGGTAGCGGTTCCGCAGCAGGACCTCGCCGTCCCGCGGCGCCGGCACCGGCGCCCGCTCCAGCCGGAAATGCGCCGGGGTGGGCTCGCCGTGCGGGCGCGAGGCGAGGACGATGCGGCGATTGACGTCTGACATGCGGGATCTCCCTGGCGCGGTCCGTCGGGTCGCGCCGAGGCGCGCCGGACGTGGGCGCGAGGGACTTGGCGCTGCGGGCCGCCCGGGTCAACGGCGGGCGGGAGATCGAGGGTACGCCGCGCCCGAACCCTCCCCCCTCTGCGGGGGAGGTTGGCGAACGCAGTGAGCCGGGAGAGGGGCCGGCGCGACACTGAACCAGGTTGGCGCCCTGCACCACGCTTCAGGTCTTTCCGGCACCGGGGTTCCCCTCTCCCGCCCGGCTCCGCCGGGCACCCTCCCCCGCAGAGGGGGGAGGGTCAGGGGCGCGTCCGAACGGAAACGTGAAGCCGCCCATCCGAGCCACGCTTCGCCTCGCACGTTGTCCGGCGAGCCACCAAACGGTGCCCATCCCCTGCAGGGCCCGTCACCCCGGATCGCCCCGCCATGATCGCTGCCCACCTCTTCCCCGCCGCCCTCGCCGCGGCAATGCTCCTGACGAGCCCGGCCGCCGCGTCGCCCCTCGATCGATACCGGTGGAAGGCGCGGGTGCTCGTGATCGCCGGGAGGACCGACGACCCGCGCGTCGCTGCGCAGCGGCGCGTCATCGAGGCGGAGGCGGCGGGCGCGCGGGAGAGGGATCTGGTGGTGGTCGAGGGGCTCGGAGCCGACGCCGCCGCGCAGGCGCTGCGCACGGCCCTCGGCCTTCCGCCGGAGGGGTTCCGCGCCGTGCTCGTGGGCAAGGACGGGGGCGCCAAGCTCACCGCCCGGGAGCCGATCCCGGCACAGGACATCTTCGGGACGATCGACGCGATGCCGATGCGCCGCGACGAGGCGGCGCGTCGACGGTGAGGGAGCGGGGCCGGCTCTCCGGCCCCGCCGATCTTCAGTAGCAGCGGGTCACGAGGACGCGGCGGTAGCCGTAGGGCGTCCAGCGCACCCGCGGGACCTGGTAGCAGCTGTCGCCGTAGCCGTAATCGTCGTAGCCGTAGCCGTAGCCGCCGTACCCCGCCGGGTAGTAGCCGCCGTAATACGGGTAGGACGAGGCGGCCGCGAGACCGAGGCCGAGGCCCAGCCCCAGACCGGCAGCGCCGTAGCCGAAGCCGCGCCCGTAGCCGTACCGGCCGCCCCGGTAGCCGTAGCCGCCGGCGAAGCCCGGCCGCCCGAACCCGGCGCCGCGGAAGCCGCCGCCGAAGCCACCGCCGCGGAAGGCCGCCCCTCGGAAGCCGCCGCCGCCGAAGCTACCGCCCCGGAAGCCGCCGCCACCGAACCCGCCGCCGCCGAACCCGCGGGCCTCCGCCGCCGCCGGGACCAGCATGAGCGCGCCCAGCAGGGCCGCAGACGCCACCATTGCCCGTTTCATGTCGCTTCTCCGAGTGCGAGCATCGTTGTCGCCATTCAACGTTCGGTCGAGGAAATCGGTCCCCGGTGCACAGGAAGGTGATCGCGTGCTACCGACGGCGCCGGCTTCGGGGGGCAGGATGGCGGTGAACGGAATCGCCCGGATCGTGATCGCGGGCATGCTGGTGCTGCGGGCGCTCGGCGCGCTCGCGGCGGAGACCTGCGCTCCGATCAGCCACGAGGGCGAACGCTTCGTGGCCTGCACGGTCGACCTGCGGCGCGCCCGCGTGAAGCTGTTCTGGCGCGGCCCCGACGGGCAGCCCTACGCCTCTCTCGGCCGGCTCGCCGCCGCGCAGGGCAGGGCGCTCGCCTTCGCCATGAATGCGGGCATGTACGATTCCGACCTCGCGCCGGTGGGCCTCTACGTCGAGGAGGGCCGGGAGCTGAAGGCGGCGAACACCGCGAACGGGCCGGGCAACTTCCACCTCAAGCCGAACGGTGTCTTCTACGTGAGCGGCGAGCGGGCCGGCGTGATGGAGACCGGCCGCTACCTGCGCGCCCACCCGCGGGCCGACTACGCGACCCAGTCCGGCCCGATGCTGGTGATTAACGGGCGCATCCACCCGAAGATTTCGACGAACGGGCCCTCGCTGAAGATTCGCAACGGGGTCGGCGTCACGCCCGACGGCCACATCGCGGTCTTCGCGATCTCGGAGGGGCCGGTCACGTTCGGGAGCTTCGCGCGGCTGTTCCGCGACCGGCTGGGCTGCCCGAACGCGCTCTTTCTCGACGGCAGCGTGTCGAGCCTCTACGCGCCCGACCTCAACCGGCAGGATCTCAGCCGTCCGCTCGGACCGCTCGTCGGCGCGGTCCCGCGCTGAGGCCATTCCCTTCCCGCGAGCGATGCTCTACCTCGTGCCGCGATGAACCGCACCGCGCTCTATGCCGGGTCCTTCGACCCGGTGACCAACGGCCACGTGGACGTGATCCGGCAGGCCTGCCGCCTCGTGGAGCGGCTCGTCATCGCCATCGGGGTCCACCCCGGCAAGGCGCCGCTCTTCTCCGCCGAGGAGCGGGCCGATCTCCTGCGCGCGACCTGCGGGCCGATCGCCGCGGCCGAGCAGGCGGTGCTGGAGGTCGTCACCTTCGACGACCTCGCAGTCTCCGCGGCCCGGCGGGTGGGCGCGAGCCTGTTCATCCGCGGCCTGCGTGACGGCACCGACCTCGACTACGAGATGCAGCTCGCCGGGATGAACGGCGCCATGGCGCCCGAGGTGCAGACCGTGTTCCTCCCGGCCTCGACGGGCGTGCGCCCGATCACCGCGACGCTGGTGCGCCAGATCGCCGCCATGGGCGGCGACGTGCGCCCCTTCGTGCCGGACCTCGTGGCCGAGCGCCTGAGGGCCCGCTTCTCCCGACCCTGACCCTCCCCGAAGGAAGGATCCCCCGATGACCCGCTGGCTCGTCGCCCTGGCGCTCACCCTCGCGACGGCCTTCGGCGCCGCCGCGGCGCCGGACGCCAACACCGTCTACCTCGACACCAAGGACGGCCGGATCACCATCGAGCTGAGGCCCGACCTCGCGCCCAAGCACGCCAAGCAGATCAAGGCGCTGGTCAAACAGGGCTTCTACAACGGCGTGCCGTTCCACCGGGTCATCGACGGCTTCATGGCCCAGACCGGCGACCCCACCGGCACCGGCACCGGCAAGTCGAAGCTGCCCGACCTGCCGGCGGAGTTCACCGCGACGCCGTTCAAGCGCGGCACCGTGGGCATGGCCCGCTCCTCGGACCCGAACTCGGCGAACTCGCAGTTCTTCATCTGCTACGACGAGGCGCCGTTCCTCAACAACCAGTACACGGTGGTGGGCGTGGTCACGTCGGGCATGGACGTGGTCGACAAGATCAAGAAGGGCTCGAAGGCGGCCAACGGCCAGGTCCAGGGCCCGGACAAGATCGTCAAGATGACGCTCGCCCAGCCGGATGCGCAGTAGGCGCGACCTGAGGCGCGCCCTCGCGGGGCTCGCGCTCGGCGCCGCGGCCGCGCCCGCCGCGGCGCAGATCGGCTTCGACGGGGATCCGCCGTTCCTGTCGCTGCCGACGACCCTGCGGGCGACCGTTCGGGTACCGGTCGACCGGGCCGGGCTCGTGGTGCCCGCCGACACCCTGGCGCAGCTCTACCCGGCGCTGGCGGCCTGCTGGAGCCCGCCGCCCGGCCTCGGCCGGGCGCAGATCACCCTGCGCCTCAGCCTCGCCCGCGACGGCCGCCTCGAAGGCCCGCCGCGGGTGACCTACGCGAGCCTGCCCCCCGACCAGCGCCGGCCCCTGGTCGAGGCCACCCGGCGCGCGTTACAGGCCTGCACCCCGGTGGCGATCACGGCGGGCCTCGGCGGCGCCGTGGCCGGCCGCCCGATCGCGCTGCGTTTCGTCTATCCCGGAGCAAAGGAGACCCGGCATGAGTGACACCAAGACCCTCGTGATGGAGACGACCAAGGGGCGCGTCGTCATCGCGCTTCGTCCCGACCTCGCGCCCGCCCACGTGGAGCGGATCAGCACGCTCGCCGAGCAGGGCTTCTACGACGGCGTGCCGTTCCACCGGGTGATCGACGGCTTCATGGCCCAGACCGGCGACCCGACCGGCACCGGCAGCGGCGGCTCGGACCTGCCGGACCTCAAGGCGGAGTTCAACGCCGAGCCGCACGTGCGCGGCACCTGCTCGATGGCGCGGACCAGCTTCCCCCACTCGGCGAACTCGCAGTTCTTCATCTGCTTCGCGGACGCGCCCTTCCTGAACCGCCAGTACACGGTGTGGGGCAAGGTCACCGAGGGCATGGAGGTCGTCGACCAGATCAAGCGCGGCGAGCCCGTCCGCGATCCGGACAAGATCGTCTCGATGCGGGTTCAGGCCGCCTAGAGCAGTATCCGATCACGTTGCAATCGGACACTGCTCTAGGTCTTTGATGTTTACGCATTTTCTGCGACGAACCGGCATCCACGTCGTCGAAAAATGCTCTAGAACATTGTTCCGGCGACGTGGATGCCGGTTCGTCGCAGGATAGGCGGCGAAGACGGAGACCTGCAGCAGCGCGCGATCGCAACGCGGTCGGGCGCCGCCCTCGTCGCGCCGCGCGATCACCGGGCGGCGGGAGGCCGCGTCAGCCTCAGCAACGCGGCCCGGCGCGCCAGCGCCGGCCGCTCCACGAGGTGCCAGCTCAGGAGGCCGAGGAGGCTCGCGCCCGCGAGCCCGACCAGGGCGACCACCCATGGCGGCGCCGTGCGATCCTGCATCACCACGAGATTCTGGATCGGCCACGCGTAGAGGTAGAGCCCGTAGGAGATGTCGGTCTCCTGCGCCAGCCGGGCGAGCCGGCCCGCGGGCACCGCGAAGGCGAACCCGAACAGCAGGTACCCGCCGAGCACCGTCAGGGCGGGTTCCGCCAGCAGAGGGTGGAACAGGAGGGCAGCGAGCAGGAGCGCGGCCGCGGCCGCGCGGCCCGCCCGGTAGGCGATCCGGTCCCGGTAGAGGAAGAAGGCGCCGCCGCAGCAGAAGATCAGGGCGAAGCGGAATGCGGTCCCGAGCTTGAACAGGCGCGGGTCCGCCGGGTCGAAGGCGGGATGCCAGCGCAGCGCGCAGGCCGCTGCCAGGACGGCGAGCATCGCGAGGAAGCGCCGGTTCGGACCGAGCGCCCCGCACAGGCCGAGGCCCGCGGCGAGAAGGTAGCAGCCGAACTCGTAGGCGATCGTCCAGGCCGAGCCGTTCAGGACCGGGTAGGGCAGGCCGCCGAAGACGTGCGGCACGCTCGGCACCCCGAGGACGAGGAGGCGGCCGAGCATGTCCGGGATCCGCACCGATCCGAGATCGCCTCCCGCGAGCGGGGCGACCACCGCGATGCAGACGAGCGAGGAGACGAGGTAGGCCGGGTAGATGCGCAGCACCCGCTTTCCGAGGAATTCCGGGAGGGATGCCGAGCCGAGCACGCTGCGGGTGATCAGGTAGCCGCTGAGCAGGAAGAAGCCGTCGACCGCGACCTCGCCGAAGGACAGCGTGCCGAACAGGCGCGTCAGGATCTCCCGCGAGCGGTCGCCGTCGACGAGTTCGGGCGCGTGCGAGACCACGACCAGCGCCGCCAGGACGAGGCGCAGCAGGCCGATATTGTTCGCCCGCGCCTCCCCGCTCACCCGGGATCCTGCGCGCCCGCGGCCCCGTCGAGGTAGCGCACCACGACTCGCCCGCCCTGGGCCGAGAGGGCGAGGCGGCCGGCCTTGAGCGCCAGGGCCTTGTCGCCGAACAGGCCCCGCCGCCAGCCACTCAGGACCGGCACGTCCGCCTCGTCGTCCTCCGCGATGGCCTCGAGGTCGTCGACGGTGGCGATGATCTTCGGCGCGACCCGCTCCTCCTCGCACACCGCCTTCAGCAGCACCTTGAGGAGTTCCACGAGGGCCCCGTTGCCGCCGCTGCGCGGACGCCCGCGCTCGGGCATCGGGATCGTCGCCGGGTCGCGCGCCAACCCCCGCTCGACGGCGGCCAGGATCTCCTGCCCGGTCCGCGAGCGCTCGAAGCCGGTCGGGATGGTGCGCAGCCGTCCCAGCGCCTCGACGCTGCGCGGCGCGGCCGTCGCCACGTCGAGCACGGCCTCGTCCTTGAGGATGCGGCCGCGCGGCACGTTGCGGTTCTGCGCCTCGCGCTCGCGCCAGGCGGCGACCTCCATCAGCACGGCGACCTCGCGGGCCTTGCGCATGCGCCCGGCGAGCCGCCGCCACGCCTGGTCCGGCTCGGCGCGGTAGGTCTCGGGCGAGGTGAGGACCGCCATCTCCTCGTCGAGCCAGGCCCCCCGGTCCGTGGCGATGAGCTGGCGCGCCAGGGCCTCGTAGACCTTGATCAGGTGGGTGACATCCGAGAGGGCGTAGGTCAGCTGGGCCTCCGACAGGGGGCGGCGGGACCAGTCCGTGAAGCGGGAGGACTTGTCGACCTTCGCCTTGGCGACGTCGTTGACGAGCTGCTCGTAGGAGACCGAGTCCCCGTAGCCGCAGACCATCGCGGCGACCTGGGTGTCGAAGAAGGGCTGCGGCAGAAGTCCGCCCAGCAGCCAGATGATCTCCAGATCCTGCCGCGCCGAGTGGAAGACCTTGAGCACGCGTTCGTCGCCCATCAGCGCGAAGAACGGCGCGAGGTCGATGTCCTGCGCCAGGGGGTCGACGAGGGCCGTGGTTCCGTCCGGCGCCGCGAGCTGGATCAGGCAGAGTTTCGGGTAGTAGGTCGTCTCACGCATGAACTCCGTGTCGACGGTCACGAAGGGTTGCGTGGCGAAATGCGCGCAGGTGGCCGCGAGCGCGTCCGTCGAAGTGATCAGGTTCATGAAGTGCCGCTATAACGGAGGCGGCCCGTGAGCGCGAGACGCCGTGACGCGCCCGCCCCAAGCATTTTGCCGTGGCGCGGGCCGGGCTCAGGCGGGCCCGTCGCGCCCGCGCATCAGGTCGGGCCGGCGTTCGCGGGTGAGGCGCTCGGCCTCCTCGCGGCGCCAGCGCGCCACCGCCGCGTGGTTGCCGCCGGTCAGCACCTCCGGAATGGTCCGGCCCTCCCAGTCCCGCGGGCGAGTGTAGTGGGGGTATTCGAGCAGGCCGCCCTCGAAGCTCTCCTCCTCGCCCGAGGCGGCCTTGCCCATCACGCCGGGGATCAGGCGCACGCAGGCATCGATCAGCACCAGGGCCGCGACCTCGCCGCCCGACAGGACGTAGTCGCCGATCGACACCTCCTCCAGCGCCCGCGCCGCGATCACCCGCTCGTCGACGCCCTCGAACCGCCCGCAGACCACGACGATTCCCGGCCCCTCGCTCAGCGCGCGCACCCGCGCCTGCGTGAGCGGGCGCCCGCGCGGGCTCATCAGCAGCCGTGGCCGCGGGTCGCCGGCCGGGGCGGCGGCGTCGATCGCCGCGGCGAGCACGTCGCAGCGAAGCACCATGCCGGCCCCCCCGCCCGCCGGGGTGTCGTCCACCGCCCGGTGCCGGCCGAGACCGTGGTCGCGGATGTTGCGCGCCTCCAGCGCCCAGGCGCCCCGTGAGAGCGCGTCGCCCGACAGGGAGAGGCCCAGCGGACCCGGGAACATCTCCGGGAAGAGGGTGAGGATCGTGGCCCGCCAGGGGTTCGTCATGCGGCCTGATCGCCCGCCCCGCCCCGGGGGTCAACTGCCCGTTACAGGACGAGGTTCTCGTCGAAGCGGTCGGGCGAGAGCGGCAGCAGGAACTCCACGGCGAGGCCGCCCTTGAACTGGCGCACCACCCGGCAGGGGGTGCGTCCAACCGTGACCGGGGCGTCGATCGGCAGCGGCAGGTCGCAGGCGATCGCCGCGCCGGAGAGCGAGACGTCGATGAGCCGCGCCGGGATCTCGTCGCCGCCGTCGAGCCGCAGGGTGACGGCGGCCTGGCGCGGCACCACGCGCTCGTGGCGGCGGTCCTCCGGCAGCCCCAGGCTCGCCCGGTTGAGGAGCCAGGTGAGCTGCGAGGCGATCTTCTCGCGCTTGTGCGGCGTGGCGCTGAGCGCCACCGCGAAGCCATCCGGCAGGATCCGGGCGATCGTTCCTTCGAGCCGCCCGAGATGCTCCAGGTAGATCACCGTCCGCTCGCCGACCTCGCCGCTCACCGCGCAGACGAGCCGCACCCCCCCGGGCGAGACGTCGACGGTCTGGCACGGATATTCCCGGCGGTCGGACAGCATGTAGCGCCCCAGCAGGGCGACCGGAACGCGCCGGTGCCGGCGCTTGTCCGCCGCCTGCGCCGCCAGCAGGCGGACGCGAGACACGGCGGGGGTCGCGGCGGTGCTCATGGCCCGATCCTCATGGCCGATTGACCTTTCGGAAGTCGACTTCCGCTACAGCCCCCTTGTGCGCTCCAATCCTTAACGAACAGCAAGGGATGCGCTCAGGACCGCCCCCCGCGATGCACCACGAGCCGCGGCCGGCGCGCCTGCACGCAGTCGTTGGCCGGCTCCGGCGGCAGGCCGGGCTCCGCCTCCGGCTGCGGCGGTCCTGTCAGCACGCGCAGCGACACGGTGCGCAGCGCCGTGATCGGGCGCAGGCCGAGCCAGAGCGGGGACCCGCTCGCCGAGAGCGAGCCGATCACCCGGGTCTGGGTCTTGCCGCGGTGGCGAAGCGGCAGGAGCAGCAGTTCGAGGTCGATCGCGTCGCCCTCCGCCGTGGTGCCGACGAGGCCGGCCACGATGCCGACCGTTTCCTGGACCACCACCTCGATCAGCCGCCACGGGTCGGAGGCCGGATCGGCGCCCCACAGACTCTCGAACCGCCGCCCGCGCAGTTCGGCCCCGAACAGCGCGCAGAGCCGCGTGCCGGCGAGCCGCACCGCGGCCAGGCCCTGCGCCGGGTCGATCTCCAGGATCAGGCTGTCCGCCAGGATGTGCCGGATCTCGCCCGGCTCGATCTCCGCCCGCTCGGGCGCGGCCCGGGCGCCGCGCAATCCGTCCCAGTAGGCGTGGAGCAGGGCACTCGTCGGATGCTTCATGATGTCTCGTCTTGGCACAGGTCCCGCGTCGCGGACCTGTCGGATTCGGTAACGGTCGATGCGCGGTGATCCCCGTGCGTCCCGCCGCGATTCGATGGAGCAGAGCTTATGCCGCGCTTCATGTGCCGAAGGGGGGCAACTTTCCCGTAAGGTTAACGGGCGGGAGCGCGGCGTTTCGGTCACGCCGCCACACTTTCGCCCGCGAGCCCTGCGGCGGGGGCTAGCCTCCGGACGGGCGGCATCCTAGGGTCGCGGCATTGAAGGGTGGGGGCCTTCCGGCCCGCGTCGTCACGGTCCGAACGACGCGCGCGTCGGGGTATCCCGGCGCCACCCGCCCGATCCAGGGAGAGCGGCGACGCTCTCCCTTCTTTTTTTGGCGGGCGAGGACCGCGCCGAGATCGGAGGCAGCCGCCATGAGCGCGGAGGACAAGATCAGCGGCCTCACACTCCTGTCGGCCCGTCACGGCGAGATGATCGCCCGGCTCTCCGAGGCGCAGGCGGACGTCGCCGCCAAGCAGGTCGGGCTGCAGATGTCGGTCGCCTTCCTGGCGCGGATCCTGCGCGGGATCGATTCCGACCATTACCGCCACGAGCTCGGCGGCTACCTGGCGATGCTGGAGGACGCGCTCACCCGCGATGATCCCGATTCGGATCTCGCCCGCCGCGTGCTCGACGCCGTGCGGGCGACCCTGGAGAGCGGGGAGGGGGAGGAGGCCTGAGGCCCGCGGCGTTCGGCGCCCGTTCAGCGGCCGCCGCGCAGCGTGGCCGCGCCCGTGGAGGTCGCCCATGCGCTCGCTTCGCACCCCGATCCTCGTCCTCGCCGCCCTGTGCCTCGGCGGTCCCGCGCGGGCCGCCACGTTGGAGGCGACCTACCGCATCACCCTGGCGGGGCTGCCGGTCGGGCAGGCGACCCTGCGCACGGACCTCGACGACAAGCGGCGCTACGCTCTGCGCCTCGACGCCACGCTGAGCGGTCTCGCCCGGGTGCTCTGGGGCGGCGAGGGCACGGCGAGCGCGCGCGGCACGCTCACCGGAGCGGTGCGCCCGCAGGACTTCGCCCTGACCGCCGATTACGGCGGCACGCCGATCAGCGAGCGCATGATCCTGGAGGGCGGGCGCCTCACCTCCGTCACCATGGTGCCGGACGCCCGCATCCGGCCCGACCGCTTGCCGCCCCGCCCGGGCGACGACCGCAACGTGGTGGATCCGCTCTCCGCGCTGATCGGCCCGCAGCTCGGCCCGCCGGGGGAGCCGACGGCGCGGGAATGCGACCGCACGCTCCCGGTCCACGACGGCACCGCGCGCTTCGACATCCCGCTCGCGGACGGGGAGGCGAAGCCCTTCGACGGGAGCGGCTACGCGGGAACCGCCGTGATGTGCCGCGCCCGCTACGTCCCGCTCTCCGGCCACCGGCCGAAGCGCTGGGTGGTCCGCTACATGCAGGACAACAAGGACCTGCGCGTCTGGCTCGCCCCGGTCGGGTCGAGCCGGGTCCTCGCGCCGGTCCGCATCGCGGTCGGCACGACCTTCGGCACCGCGCTGGCGGAGGTGACGTCCTGGCATGTCGAGGAGCCCCGGTCCCATTGAGGCAAGCGGGCGACCGCCTGACCAAGGGACGCTGCGGGTCGGGCGGGCACCATCCCTGCGCCAGCGCGTGTCCCCGCGGCGATCGGAATTGGCCCTGGCCCGGCAAAGATCTTCGGACGTCTGGCCCGCACTCTCGCGATATTTCAGCCAATTCGTAGGCATCTTGGCCATTTTCTTCCGCGGCTATAGATTTCAACGGGTGCATCTGCCTTGCGAAGCCAGCAATCGACGCTGACGGGTGCTGTTGAATTCATGAGGTCTTAATTCGATCAGACTAACCGGTCGGCCGAGCCGTGCCGGAACACCGATCGAGGGATGACCGGGCGGCTGCTCACGCGCCCCTGAGGAATCCGCCGTGCCTGTGTTCAGAACCCTCAGCATCACGTCGAAGCTCCTGCTCTCCTTCGCCCTGGTCGTCGTCGTCTCGGCCGCCGCCACCCTGTCGGGTCTCTACGGCCTGGGCTCGGTCGAGGAGGCGGGGCGCGGAAGGGACCATTCCGCGCAAGTCCTTCTCCGGCTGGAGCAGCTGACCGGCGCCATGGTCAATCAGGAGACCGGGATCCGCGGCTACCTGCTGGCGGCGGACGAGTCCTTCCTGGAACCCTATCGGACCGGGCGGCAGGCCTTCGACGCGGCCCTGACGGAGCTGCGCGAGCGCGTCTCGGACAACCCGGACCAACTTCGTCGGCTCGACGAGATCGCCGTCGCGGCGAGCCGCTGGCAGGAGGAGGTCGCCGGCACGGCGATCGCCCTGATGGTCGACCCCGCCACGTATGCGGAGGCGCGCCGGATTGAGACCTCCGGCGCCGGGCGCAGCGCCATGAACGCCCTGCACGCCAAGGCCGCCGAGATCGAAGCCGCCGAGCGCGCGCTCCTCGAGGCGCGCGCCCGCACCCTCGCGGAGGTCAGCGCCGGCTCCCGCCGCCTGGCCCTCGGCAGCCTCGCGGGTGTGCTGGCGATCGCCGCCGGCGCGGTGGCGCTGCTCAATCTCGGCCTCGCCCGGCCGATCCGCCGGATGACCGCCGTCATGGGGGATCTCGCGCGCGGCACGGTCGCGGTGGCGGTGCCGGACCGGGAGCGCCGCGACGAAATCGGCGCCATGGCCGCCGCCGTGCAGGTGTTCAAGGACAATCTCGTGCGCACCCGCGCCCTGGAGGAGGAGACGGCGCTCGCCCGCGCCGGGGCCGAGGCGCAGCGCCGGGCCGCGACGGAACGGCTGGCGGACGCCTTCGAGCAGGCGGTGAGCGGGATCGTCGCGACGGTGACGGCGAGCGCGACCGCCCTTCAGGGCACGGCCCGGAGCATGGCCGACACCGCCCAGGCGACGTCGGCCCGCTCCACGGCGGTCGCGGCGGCGGCCGGGGAGGCGGCCTCGAATGTCGGGACGGTCGCGGCGGCGGCAGAGGAACTCGGCGCCTCCGTGCGCGAGATCGGCCGGCAGGTCTCCGGCTCGGCCGACCTCGCCCGGGCGGCGGTGGCGGAGGCCGGGCAGACCGGTGACCTCGTCCGCGAACTCAGCGCCGCGGCGGGGACGATCGGCGAGGTGGTCGGCATGATCTCGTCGATTGCCGGGCAAACCAACCTGCTGGCGCTGAACGCGACGATCGAGGCGGCGCGGGCCGGCGAGGCGGGCCGCGGCTTCGCGGTGGTCGCCGCCGAGGTCAAGAACCTCGCCAGCCAGACCGCCCGTGCGACCCAGGAGATCGGCGGACAGATCGCCCGCATCCAGGGCTCGACCGAGGCGGCCGTCGCCGCCATCGCCGCCATCAGCGGACGGATCGACCAGATGAGCACGCTCGCCACGACGATCGCGGCGGCCGTGGAGGAGCAGGGCGCGGCGACCCAGGAGATCGTGCGCAACGTCGCCCAGGCCGCTTCCGGCACGGGCGAGGTCACCACGAATATCGCCGGCGTCGCGGCGGCCGCGGAAGTGACGGAGGGCGCGGCGGGCGAAGTGCTCGCCTCCGCCTCGACCCTCTCGGCGCAGTCCGCTCATCTCAGCGGCGAGGTGACCCGGTTCCTCGACTCGCTGCGGGCGGCCTGAGGGCGGCCCGCCGGGACGGAACCATTCCCCGTCTCCTGCCGTTGCGGGCCGTCTCACGGGTGCGGCCGGCCTGTCCGGGTCCGGAACTCGGCCAGAGGAGGATGGAACGATGAGGAAGCTGGTGCGCGGAACGCTGACGGCCGGAATCCTGGCCCTCGGAGCGGCGACCGCCTTCGCGCAGGGCGGGCCTGGCGGCGGCGGAGCGGGGGGCGGTGCCGGCGGCGCAGCCGGGGGCGCGGGTGGCGCGGCCCCGGGAGCCGCGGGCGGTGCCGGGGCTCCGGGTGCGGGACCGGGCGGCGGCGCCGGAGGGCGCGGCGGTGCGGGCGGGGCCGTGAACGGGGGTGCCGGGGCCGAGCGGGCGCCCGGCGCCGGAGCCGGGGCCGAGCGTCCCGCCGGTGCCCAGCCCGGCGGCGCCGGTGGACGGGCAGCGGAAGGGGCCGGCCGGCCGGCCGGTGGCGGCGAGCCGGGAGCCCAGCGGGGCGCGGAGCGCGGCGAACCGGGCGGTGAGCGGGGCGGCCGCGCGGCCGAGCAAGGCGGACGTGCGGGCGAGCAGGGCGAGCGGGGCGGCCGCGCGGCCGAGCAGGGTGGACGTGCGGGGGAGCAGGGTGAGCGCGGCGGGCGCGCGGCCGAGCGTGGGGCCGAACACGGCGGCGCGCGCGGCGATCGGACCGGTGCGATCGGCGAGGCGCGCGGTGCGGGGGCCCGGCTCGACACCCGGCAGCGCACCGAGTTCCGCCAGACCATCGTGAGTTCCGGCGTCCGGCCGCTGCGCGACGCGCATTTCGCGCTCTCGGTCGGCACGGCGGTGCCGCGCTCGGTCACCCTGCACGCGCTGCCGCCGACGATCATCTCGCTCGTCCCGGCCTATCGCGGTTTCCGCTACGTGCTGGTCGGCGACGACATCGTCATCATCGACCCGGACACCTACGAGATCGTGGACGTCATCCCGGCCTGAGGCCGGCGGGCGTCGGATCGAACGCGGCTCGCGCGCCGGTCAGCCGGCCCGCGAGCTCGCGTCGCGGATTCCCCTTCTCCGAAGGACCGCAGCGCGAGCGGAAGGAGATCCGGAGACAGGGAGGTGTCGTCGCGCGGATGCCTCATCCTCTCATCCGCCGAAATCCGCCGGGCTGAGCCGGCCGTCGTGCAGGGCGCTCGCCACCAGGATGCCCGCCACACCCGCCTCGCGCAGGGGCGCGATGTCGTGGGCGCCGCGCAATCCCCCGGCCGCGTAGAGGCGCGCCCGCGGCGCCCGCGCCCGGATCGCGGCCAACCCCGCGAGGTCCGGCCCCGCCCCGCTTCCCACCCGGGCGAGGGGCATCGCGATGAGGTCGGATGGCCAGGACGAGGCGTCCTCGTGCAGGGAGGCGGGGCCGAGCGGCACGCCGTCGCGGCTGTCGAGGGAGAGCACGGCCGCCTCGCCGAGCCGCCGCACCAGCCCGGCGTCGGTCTGGCTCTCGCTGCCGAGGACCGGCCGTCCGAGGCCGCTCGCCAGGAAGGCCCGCACCGCCGCCTCGGTGGCGAACCCCGCATCGACCCACAGCTCGACCCCGGGAGCGGCCGCCGCGACGGCCGCGAGCGCCGCGAGGTCCGGCGGGGCGCCGTCCATGATCGCATCGAGCACCGCCACGTAGAGCCGGCGGGCCGGGAAAGCGGCCAAGAGGCCGCGCGCCACCGCGCCGGGCTGCGGGCTCGGGCTCAGCGGCGTCGCGATCGGCGCGTAGGCGTGGCGCTCGCCCGCCCTCGCTCGCACCACCAGCCCGTGGCGCAGGTCGATCACCGGGATGATCTCGAACGCCCTTGCGTCGGCGGGCGCGGTCATGCCACCCGGGCCCCCGCCAGCCCGCATCGCGAGTCCCGCCCGTGTCCCTGCCGCATCGCTCCGCTTCCTTCGCCCGAACCCTCGGCTGGGACCTCGGCGGGGTCCATGTCAAGGCGGCCCTGCTGGAGGACGGGTACGTGCGGGCGGTGGTGCAGGTCCCCTGTCCCCTCTGGCGGGGCCTGCCCGCCCTCGACGCCGCGCTCGCGGCGCTGCCGGATTGGGCCCGCGCCGAGGCGCGCCACGCCGTGACCATGACGGGCGAACTCACCGACTGCTTCGCCGACCGGGCGGACGGCGTGGCGCAGCTCGCCGGCTGGGCCGCCCGCGCCCTCAGCGGGGAGGTCGCGATCTACGCGGGCCGGGGCGGCTTCGTGGCGCCGGACGCGGCGGCGGACGCGGCGGCCGACATCGCCAGCGCCAACTGGTACGCCACCGCCTGCCTCGCCGGCACCTCGGTTCCGGACGCGCTCCTCACCGATATCGGCTCCACCACCGCGGACCTGATCCCGATCGTGGGCGGCCGGCCCGCTGCCCGGGGCTACAGCGATGCCGAGCGCCTGGAGACCGGCGAACTCGTCTACACCGGCGTCGTGCGCACGCCGGTCCTCGCCCTCTCCGGCTGGGCGCCGTTCCGGGGGCGCCGCACGACCCTCATGGCCGAGACCTTCGCGGCGACGGGGGACGTGTACCGCCTGCTCGGCGACCTCGCCCCGGAGGAGGACCAGCAGGACACGATGGACCTGAAGGGCAAGTCGCTGCCCGAGACCCGCACGCGCCTCGCCCGCATGATCGGGCGGGATCTCCGGGAGGGGTCCGACGCGGAGTGGGCGCGCCTCGCCGCGCACTTCGCGGAGGCGCAACTGCGTCTCCTGCACGACGCGGCCGCCGTCATCCTGTCCCGGGACGACCTCCCGTCACAGGCCCCCCTCGTCGCCTGCGGGGCGGGGCGGTTCCTCGCGGCGCGGCTCGCCGCCCGGCTCGGGCGCCCGGTCCTGCCGCTCACCGACTTGATCGCCCCGCGCCTCGCCGGGGATCTCGCCGGCTGGGCCTCGACCTGCGGGCCGGCCGTGGCGGTCGGCTGGCTCGCGGCGCAGTCCTGAACGCGGCGGGCCTTCCGGCTCAGGCCGACAGGCGCGAGATCGGCGCGCTCGTCCGCTCCGATTCCCAGCACTTCGCCGCGAACAGCTCCGCCGTCATCGGTTCGCCGAACAGGTAGCCCTGCCCCTCCTCGCAGCCCTCGAGCGCGAGGCAGCGCAGCACCGCGGGCGTCTCAATGCCTTCCGCGGTCACCTCCAGGCCGAAGCTGCGCCCGAGCGCCATGATCGACCGGACGATCGCCAGGTCCTGGGGCGAGTCCGGCAGGCCGCGGACGAAGGAGCGGTCGATCTTCAGGCGGGTGAGGGGAAAGCGCTTGAGGTGGCTCAGCGAGGCGTAGCCGGTGCCGAAATCGTCGAAGGCGAGGCCGACGCCGAGGTCGCGCAGCGCCCGCAACGGGGCGAGCAGCGCCTCGTCGTGCTCCAGGATGATGGTCTCGGTGATCTCCAGCTCCAGGCAGGAGGCCGGCAGACCGGTGTCGGCCAGGACCTCGCGCACCTGCTCCACGACGTGCGGTGACCGGAACTGGCGGCTGAACAGGTTGACGGCGACGCGCAGGTCCCGCAGGCCCCAGCGCCGCCACGACGCGGCCTGCGCGCAGGCGGTACGCAGCACCCAGAGTCCGACCTCGTCCGCGAGACGGCTGCGCTCGAGGGGGGCGAGGAACGCGGCCGGCGTCAGCAGCCCGAGCTGCGGATGCCGCCAGCGGATCAGCGCCTCGGCGCCGATGATGGCTTGGTCGGAGAGGCGCAGCTGCGGTTGGTAGAACAGCACGAACTCGCTCTCCGCGAGCGCCCGCGGCATCTCCTGCTGGCGCGCGGTCCATGAGATGCGCGCCTGCCGCATCTCGGGATCGAACAGGCGGTAGCAGTGGCGGCCCGCCCGTTTGGCCGCGTAGAGCGCCGTATCGGCCCGCGCGACCAGATCCTCCACGGCCGCGCCCGGACGCGGCGCCACGGCGACGCCGATGCTCGCCCCGACGTGGAGGATCTGACCGGCCACGCGGAAGGGCTCCGCGAGGCTCGCCAGGATGGTCCGGGCGAGCCTCGCGCCCTCCTCGGGCCCGGTGACCGAGCGCAGCAGGATCGCGAACTCGTCCCCGCCCATCCGCGCCACCAGGCCGTCGCCGCCGGCGATCGCCTGGAGCCGCTGCCCCGTGAGCCGGACGAGGCCGTCGCCCGCCTCGTGCCCGAAGCTGTCGTTGACGCGCTTGAACCCGTCGAGGTCGATGGCGAGCATCGCGGCGAGGCCCGTCCCGTCCGCGGCCTCCGCGCCGGTCCGGTTCCCCAGCGCCGCGAGTTCACGGGCGAGGCCGCGGCGGTTGCTCAATCCGGTGAGTTCGTCCGTGTCGGCCTGCTGCCGCAGGTTCTGCATGAGCCGCGCGCGCTCACCCATCCGCGCCTGCAGCACGAGGATCGCGTCGTGGAGCCCGCGCATCTCCCGGATCCGGAACCGAGCGGGCGGAGGCTGGATCGGGCGCTCCTCGGCCAGGGCGACGATCGCCTGCCGTGCCGCGAGTAGAGGAAGTAGGACGTCGGTCCTGAGCGACTGAAGCAGGCCCGCGAGGAGGAGGAGCAGCCCGCCCGTGCCGCAGGCGACCAGGACGAGGTGCGTTCGCGCCGCATCCTGATCCTGGGTGACGATCAACATCAGCCGATCCAGGTAGGCACTTCTCAACTCTTCCAGCGGGCGGAGCAGGGGCACGTAGCGGCGGGTCAGCGCGTCCGGCGTGAGCGCGAAGGGACCCGGTCCCTGGACCTCGGCGATGGTCGTCTCGATCAGCCCGAGCCCCTCGCCGATGAATCGCGTCTCGACGGCCTGGACGAGATCGGCCAGCGCCTCGAACGGGGCCTGCACGCGCAGCATCTGCCAGGTCGCGCGGACGCGGCCGCTCGCCTCCAGCACCTCGGCCACCCGCTGCGGACCGAGCGGCTCGCCGGTGGCGAGCGCGGGAACGAGGTACGAGCCGAGCCGGCCGCCATGCTCACGCAGTTCGCTCACCGCCTCGGCGATGAGCGCCGGGCCGAGAAGGTCCGAATGCGCCCGCCCGAGGTCGCGAATGCCGCTGGCGATGATCTCCTGGAGTGCGTCCCTCACGCCGAACATGGCCAGGATCGCATCCTGGACGTCCCGTGCACCCCGCGTGGCGACGGGCCGCGCCGCGACGCGGTCCACCTCTCTGCGCGCCGCGCGCAGAAGCGCCGCCACGGTCTCGACCCGTGCGGCGAGGTTTTGACGTTCACCCAGCCGCGCGAGCGCGCGGTCGCTGGCGGACCGGAAGGTCCGCAGCGTGGCCGCGGCAGCGGGGTCGCCCCCGGGCGGGAGGGACATGATCACGTTGGCGGGGGCCCGCTCGGCCGAGATCTGGTTGGCGCTCGCCAGCACCTCGCGCAGCTGCTCGATCTCCGACACGTGCTGACGGCTGTGCAGGAACGCGTCGGCGGGAGGCACCACGACAACGGTCGTCAGGGCTAACAGGCTGGCGCCGAGCAGCGCGGCCATGACCCAAAGTTTCCGCCCGAGGCACGCCGGTTCCGTCGAAGGCGATGCCTCAATCGTTCTCGACGCCACGCACTGTCTCCTGCTTACCATCCACGGCGGGTCCGCCCTGCGGGCTCTCTGAAACCGGGTGCGCCGCAATAACTCAGGAGACCTTGCGGAAGGCTTATCGCAGTTCTTTCTGTCCGTCACCTCCTATCGAAAGTTGAGCCTATCGTCAGGAGGGGAATGCAACTACGGGAAGTCGCGGATCAAGCGTGGCTGGTGGGGCGACGGTGACGCTTTCCGAGAGGGAGGAGCCCGCCCAGTCCCACGAGGCGCTCCAGCCGCGACGCGGAGGACGGCGGGCCGAGGAGCTGTCCGGCTGCGGCGATGCGGCGCTCGGCCCTGGCGCGGCAGGCGGCGGACGCCTCGTACAGTGCGTCGGCCTCCTCCAGGTCCCGGTTCGCCCGGCGCAGGAGCCGGGCCGCCCGCCATCGTCCGATCCACCGCATCGCTCGTTCGCCCTCGCAGCCGTCGCATCCTGCCCCTCCGGCCGGGCCGTGCCGGTGCGGCGCCGCACCCGCCCTGCAGGATGGGCTTGACCGCGCCCGGACCCGGGGGCTCTGTCGGCGGCATGGTGCCGCCCCTCCATCTCACCGCCGAACTCGTCGCCCGCGCGCATCCGCATCCGGTGCCGGACGATCCGGAGGCGATGCCGCTCCTGGGAGAGGGGCAGACCGAGGATCTGCTCGCGGTGGCGCTCGGCGCGAAGCCCGGTCCGCCCGAAGAGATCTGGCTCTTCGCCTACGGGGCGCTGATGTGGCAGCCGGACTTCCCGTTCGGGGAGCGCCGGCCGGCGACGCTGCGGGGCTGGCATCGGCGCTTCTGCCTCTGGCAGTGGCGCTTTCGCGGCACGCGGGACGCGCCCGGGGTGATGCTCGCCCTTGACCGGGGCGGCCAGTGCCGCGGCCTCGCCTACCGGCTCGCCGGCCCCGACCCGGTCGAGTCCCTGCGGGGCGTCTGGCACCGGGAGATGCGCGGGCGGGGCTACGCGGCGCGCTGGCTCCCGGTCGCGACGCCCGGCGGGCCGGTGATGGCCCTCGCCTTCGTGGCCGACCGCGCCGGACCCCGCTACGCGGGACGGCTCCCCGAGGAGGAGATCGCCGCCCGGATCGCGGCGGCCTGCGGCCATCGCGGGCCCAACGCCGAGTACCTCCTGCGGACGGCGGAGGCTTGCGCGGAACTCGGCCTGCGGGACGCGCATCTGGAGCGGCTGAAGGCCCGCGTCGCGGCGCATCTCGCGGCGCGCAGCCCTTCCGTATCCAACCGCGCTTGACGCGGGAGCGCGTCCGTCGCATCTGACCTCCGTCGCGCCCGTGCCACGGCCGTCCGCGCGACTCCACCGGAACCACGAACCTGATGTCCAGCGACAGTCGAAGGACCGCGCCGCCAGCGCCCGTGTCGTGAGCTTCGCCTGATCCTTCGATCGGGCCCGCCCGCGACCGGCCGTGAGGCGGCCGGTCGAACGAGGTGAGCCATGATCCTGCTGTCCGCCCGGGCCCGCGCGGCCGCGGTGAGCCATCACCGCGACCGGGGCGTCGCCCTCGCGCTTCTCCTTCTCCTCGCCCTGGTCTTCGCACCGGCCATCGGCCTGCACGTGGCGGTCTCCACCTTCGGGCCGGGGGCATCGCCGGGTCAGGGCGTCGCCGCGATGCCGGACTAGTCCCGGCCCGACCGCGGCTGACCGCCGGGCCTCTCGGGCTCGCAAGAGGCCGTCGCCTGTGCTTGGATCCGCGTCGGCCGCCCGCGCCGGACGGCCCCGCCTGGACGCAAGGCACCATGCACGACGACCTCCGTGAATCCCGCGGCGCCTTGATCCTGCTCGCCGCCGCGGTCCTGTCGGTGCTGATCTTCGGCGCCGTCACGCTGCTCGGCCTCGCCGGATGACGGAACCCGCGCCACCGCCCGGGGATGGTCCCGTAGGAGGAGCGCGCATGACGGACACGGATTCCACCAAGCCCGGCGACCAGGCCCCGCCCGGCACGCCCGGCACTGGCGAGGCGATCTGCCCGCGCTGCCAAGGCTCCGGCCGGACCGAGACCAAGGACTGCCCGGAGTGTCTGGGCACCGGGACGGTGACGCAGCCGATCGGCGGCGCCTGAGCGGCTCCGCCGTCGGGGCCGCCCGGCAACCCCGCCTTCACCATCGGCTGCGATATCCTGCGATCATTCGCAGCCCGGAGGTCGCATGGCGGAGGAGCGCAGGAGCAAGGCTGCGGAGTGGCGGGAGGCGCGCAACGTGGTCGCCCGGGCGCGGCTGGAGAAGGCGCTGCCCGCGATCTTCCCGCCGCTCGTCCTGCGCCACGCGCTGTCGCGCCCCTTCATTCCCCCCACGCCGCGGCTGGCGGTGGAGGGATACTGGCGCGGTCACGTCCTGCGGGCGGACCGGCTCGCCCGGGGGCTGGCCGCCCGCAGCGGGACGCCCGAGGGCTGGTCCTGGCGCCTCGGCGTGCGGGAGGACGGCCTGCCCGCGAGCTTCCGCGCACCGCCCGCCCCCTTCCGCGAGCCGGCCTTCGCCCGCGGCCGCGGCCATTGCTGCGTCTGCGGCCAGCCCGTCTACCGCTTCGGCTGGCACGAGGATCTCTGGGGCGCCGGCGCGCCGAACCGCAATGCCGGCTGGCACGCCGCCTGCGTCGCGGCCTGGAAGTTCTGGGGCGCGGCGAGCGACCACGTGAAGGTGCTCAAGGCCCGCCAGCGCCACCGCTGCGCCGAGACCGGCAAGCGCCTGCTGCGCACCGCGGAAGTCGACCACCGGGTGCCGCTCTACCGGGTCTGGCGCGAACGGCGCGACGCGCCCTGGCCGGACCTGCTGCGCTATTGGGGCTTGCCGAACCTTCAGGTCGTCAATCGCGCCGCGCACGCGGGCAAGTGCGCGGCCGAGGCGGGGGAGCGCGCCGCCCACCGGCGCCAGGGCGCCGATCAGCGCGGGACGATGTGAAGCCCGTCGTCGGGCAGCAGGTTGCGGGCGGGACCGCCCGTCTGCTGTCCGCGGCCCTGCTGGTAATAGGGCAGGTTCGGACGATTGTCGTTGTCGCTGCCGGAGTCGTACTCGTAGGGACGCGACCACGGCGCGCGACCGCCCACCGAGGCGGTGGAGTCGATGTCGAGCACGGGCGAACGCGGTCCGGCCGATGCGGCGACCGGCGCCAGCACTCCCGCCGCCAGGGTCAGCACCTGCATCCACCTCGTCATCGCTCGCCCTCCGCATCGGGTCCCGGTCGGCCCATTCCACAACGGCCGAGCTGAACGGAGCGTTCCCGGGCCGCGCGTGTTTCGCGGCGCGTTGCGCGACGCAACGAATTCGCAGCGCCGACGCAATCCCGCGGCAACGACCGGCCGCTAGACCGCGACCGAGGGGACGGCCGAACGGCCGCGCAGGCCGAAGGCCGCACTCGGGAGCGCACCATGATCCGAACCGCCACGCTGATCGCGGCGCTCGCCGCGCTCGCCGCCTATCTGCTGGTCCCGCCCGGACGCAGCGCGTCCCGCGGGCCTGCGCCGGCCAAGCTCTACACGGAGCGCCTCCCGGTCGCGGCCTTCCTGCCCACGCCCCAGGATCTCCTGGTCTTCGCCCTCGAGGACGCCGCGCGGGGCGTCGTGAGCCGATGAGGGCGCGGCTCCACGAAGCGCTGCTCATCGCCGGGACCTTCGGGGTGGGCGTCGGGCTGGCCTTCCTCCTCGCGCCGCTGCTCTGACCCGCGTCCGGCGCGGGGAGGGCCGTCCGCGGGCGCCATCGACCGCGGCGGCGAATCGCGTATAGGGCGGGCATGCTCACGACCGCTCGCCGCGCGATCCTCCTGGGGCTGGCCCTGCCGGGCTGCGCCCCCGCCCTGGCCCAGCCCGCCACGCCGCGCATCGCCGCGCCCGCCTTGCGCTGCGGCGAGGTCGAGACCCTCGTGAACCGCGCGGGTGCGGCGATCGTCGCGACCAGCCCCTTCACCTACGAGCGTCTGGTGCGCGACGTCGGATTCTGCAGCATCGAGCAGACGACCGCGCCCTTCTTCGGCCCCGCTTCCGATGGGGGGCAGTGCTTCCTCGGCTATCGCTGCCGGGACCGCTCCACCGAGGGCCGCCGCGACTGATCGGCCGGCAGGCCGCGTCGGTCAGCTGCGCCAGCGCAGCTCGCGCGGGGCGAGCGGGTTGACGAAGGCGCCGCCGGTCTCCCGCGCCCGCAGGAATTCCCGCTTCAGGCCGAAATACCACTGGGTCTGCACGTCGCTCTCGCCGATCAGCACCATGGCGGGTTTTCGGTCGAGACCCCGCTGGGCGATCTCGAGCACGGACCGATCCTGGCCGAGGAACTGCCGCATCAGCGGGCGCGCGAGCGGCTTGAGCAGGTTCAGCACCGGCATGTTCCAGTACATGGCGTTGATCAGCGCCGTGCGGTTCGGCCCCAGCGGCGTCGCGAAGGTGTAGTTCGCGATGCGCTTCTCGCCCGCCCTGATCCGTTCCAGGCGCACGCCGGGCAGGCGGAACTCGATCTCGACCTCCGGGATCGCGCCGAGCAGGCGGTAGATCGCCGAGGCGCTCTTCGCCGTGTGGCTCGTCATGGTGAAGCCGAACGGGGAGGGGGCGAAATGCTTCACCTTCTCCTTCAAGGTCTTCGACGTCCGCCACCACCACGAATCGTGCACGTAGGCGACGTGGGCGGGGTCGACGAAGCTGAGCGCCACGAGGTCGAAGCCGGCCTCGACCTCCAGGATCTCGATCAGGGAGCCGCAATAGGGAAAATCGACCTCGGGCACCGGCGGCGCCCCGTCGGGGACGGCCCCCGTCGCGACCCAGACGAGGCCCGAGACCTCCCTCACCGGGAAGCGCGGCAGGCGCACCGTGCGGAAATCCGCGTCGTCCCGGCCCGCGAGCGCGGGGATCGCCGCGCACTGGCCGTCGGGGCGGAAGCGCCAGCCGTGGAAGGGACAGACGAGCTCGCCCGCGTCGAGGCGTCCGGCCGAGAGCGCCATGCCGCGATGGGGGCAGCGGTCCCGCAGGGCGAAGAGCGCGCCGGTCGCGTCCCGCCCGACCACGATCGCCTCCTCGCCGAGCGTCACGGCGGCGAGGCGCTCCGGCCGGAAGCGGCGGCTCTCGCCGACGCAGTACCAGACGTCGTCGAGGGGGCGGCGGATCGGATCTCCGGTCATGCTGTCCTGGCGTTTCGGGGCGCGGCCCCGGTGTCATCTCGGCGCCGGCTGCTTAGGGCAAAGTCCGGCCCGCGTCATCGCCGCCGGCCGTGCCGGAACGCATGACGCAGCTTGACGTTAAATCGCCGCGTCGGGGCCGGTCGTCCGGCCGGCGGCCCGCCTTGAGAGGAGAGAGTGCGATGAGCCTGCTCGGAACGATCGTCAGCAAGATCCTGCACCCGTTCGGGGGGAGCGACGCGCAGGCCGCGACGCCGGATTCCTCGTCGTCATCCTCCTCCGCGCCGGCCTCGCCCGCCTCCACCGGCGGCTCCGATCCGGCGACGACCGGCTCCGTCCCGAAGGTGGACGGCAAGGTCGACGTCGAGGCGGTGCTCAACGATCTCGCCGGCAAGGCGGGCCAGCCCCTCAACTGGCGCACCTCCATCGTCGACCTGTTGAAGCTCCTGCACCTCGACAGCAGCCTCACCGCCCGCAAGCAGCTCGCGGAGGAGCTGCACTACACCGGCGACACCGACGACAGCGCCACGATGAACGTCTGGCTGCACAAGCAGGTGATCAAGAAGCTGGAGGAGAACGGCGGCAAGGTGCCGGACGACCTCAAGGACTGACGAGAGCGCCGCGGCCCCGTGCGGGGCCGCGGCCTCCCGCCGGCTCAGTTCGTCGGCTCGCCGGCCGCGACCTTCGCGGTCCACTCGTCGAAGGCGACGAATCGCTGGCGCTGCTCGCCCAGCCCCTCGATCCCGAGGGTGACCACGTCGCCGGATTTCAGGAAACGCGGCGGCTTCATCCCGAGCCCGACGCCGGGCGGCGTGCCCGTGGTGATGACGTCGCCGGGCTCCAGCAGCATGAAGTGGGACAGGTAGGAGACGATCTGGCGGCAGTCGAAGATCATCGTCTTGGTCGAGCCCGTCTGCATGCGCTCGCCGTTCACGTCGAGCCACATCGACAGGTTCTGCACGTCCGGGATCTCGTCGGGCGTGACGAGCCAGGGGCCCAGCGGACCGAATGTCGGGCAGCCCTTGCCCTTGGTCCAGGTGCCGCCGCGCTCGAGCTGGAATTCGCGCTCCGAGACGTCGTTGCAGACGCAGTACCCCGCGACGTAGTCCAGGGCCTCGTTGGCGTGCACGTAGGAGGCGCGCTTGCCGATGACGATCGCCAGCTCGACCTCCCAGTCGGTCTTGGCGGAGGCCTTCGGGATGATGACGTCGTCGTTCGGGCCGACGATGCAGGACGGGGCCTTGTTGAACAGGATCGGCTCGGCCGGGATCGGCGAATTGGTCTCCGCCGCATGGTCCGCGTAGTTGAGCCCGATCGCGATGAAGTTGCGGACGTAGCCCACGCAGGGGCCGAGCCGCGCGCCGGCCGGGACCGTGGGCAGCGTCGCCGGGTCGATCGCGCGGAGGTTCGCGAGGCTCTCGGCGCCGAGCGTCGGTCCGGCGATGTCGCGGATCACCCCGGACAGATCCCGGATCGTGCCGTCCGCCCCCACGATGCCGGGCTTCTCCGCGCCGCTCTCGCCAAAGCGCACAAGCTTCATGACCGCACCTCCCCTGCCTGGAAACGGTGTCCCGATAGCGCGGGCGGGGTGCCCGCGACCAGCCCGGAAACGCCGGGACGCGCGGCGCGGTTCGCGGGCGGCTACTTCCCGGCGGCCCGCACCTTCTCCAGGAACGAGGCGTAGTTGTCCTCCGAGAGGATCCCCACCAGCTTGTCCCGGATGCGGCCGTCCGGGCCGATGATGAAGGTCTCCGGGACGCCGTAGACGCCGAAATCGATCCCGACCCGGCCGGTCTCGTCCCGTCCGACGGCCCGGAACGGGTTGCCGTGGCGGCCGAGGAAGCGGCGGCCGTTCTCCGGCGCGTCCTTGTAGTCGATGCCGACGAGGTTCACCCCGTCCTGCGACAGGCGCATCAGCATCGGGTGCTCGACCTGGCAGGGCGCGCACCAGGACGCCCAGACGTTGAGCACCGTGACCTTGCCCCTGAAATCGTCGCTGGCCAGCCCCGCGACCGGCCCCTTGGCGTCGGTCAGCCCGGGCAGGCCCTCCAGCGCGAAGGTCGGGGCCGGCTGGCCGATCAGCGCCGAGGGCAATGCGGAGGGATCGTAGCCCCTGGTGAGGAGGCGCCCGAGGAAGATCGCCGCGAGCGCTCCGAACACCACCAGCGGAAGCAGGAACAGCAGCCGTCCGCGGGGCGCTGGCGCGCCCTCGGCGCCGGGCACCTCCTCCGTCGCGCTCACGCGTCCCTCCCGTCCTGGAGCCGCGCCAGCGCGCGCCGCTGCGCCCGGTGGTCGAGAAGGCCGTGGAGGATCAGCGCGGCGACGACGAGCCCGGTGAAGGCGTAGGCGGCGACGATGAAGGTGGCGTGCGGTCCGAGGTCCACGGGGCGCATCCGTTCGGGAGGGCGGATCAGGCGGCCAGCGGCGCCGCCGCGTCGTCGAGCCGCTCGGCTTCGAGGATCGCCAGCGTGCGCACCCGGCGGCGCAGAATCTCGGTCCGCATGGCCGCGAGGTGGAGGGCGATGCCGAGCACCGAGAAGGCCAGGATCATCTCCAGGAGCGGGTAGAGCATCGAGGCGTCGATCGTCGACCCGCCCATGCGCAGGATCGAGGCGGGCTGGTGCAGGGTCGACCACCAGTTCACCGAGAACTTGATGATCGGCAGGTTCACCGCCCCGACCAGGGTGAGGATGGCCGCCGCCCGCGCCGCCCGGCCGGGATCCTCGATCGTCCGCCAGAGGGCGAGGAGGCCGCCATAGATCAGGAAGAGCACCAGCATCGAGGTCAGCCGGGCGTCCCAGACCCAGTAGGTGCCCCACATCGGCTTGCCCCAGAGGGAGCCGGTGACGAGGCAGATCAGCGTGAAGGCGGCGCCGACCGGCGCGGCGGCGCGCTGCGCCACGTCCGCCAGGGGATGGCGCCAGACCAGCGTGCCGAGCGCCGAGACCGCCATCGCCCCGTAGAAGAACACCCCGAGCCAGGCCGCCGGCACGTGGATGAACATGATCCGCACCGTCTCGCCCTGCTGGTAGTCCGGCGGCGCGACGAAGAAGGCGAGGTAGAGCCCCACCGCCAGCAGCACGGCCGCGAGGCCGCCGATCCACGGGAGGGCGGCGCCCGACCAGCGCATGAAGTGGCTCGGCTGCGCGAGCCGCGTGAGGAGGCCTTGTGCCATGGGGCGATCTAGCCCGCGGCCGGTCGCCCGGGCAATGCGGACGATGGGCGCAGCGGGGGAACGGATGGCCGCCCGCGCCGTTGAGGGGCGGGTTTCCGGTCAAGGTTGGTCGACATGCTGAAATGGGCGCTCATCTTCTTCGTCATCTCGCTGGTCGCCGGCGGGCTCGGCTTCACCAACGTCGCGGCCGGGGCGCGCGGGATCGCGCGTCTGCTGTTCGGGCTGTTCCTCGTCATCGCGGTGGCGATCGTCATCTTCGCCTTCGCGGTCGGGCAGGCGGTGTTCTGAGCCTCACTCGCTCCAGCGGAGCGCCGCGGCCGCGCCGAGAGTGCCGACGACGGCCGCCACCAGGCTGAGCGCCCCCAGGATCACGAGCGGCGTCGCGAAGGGCACGGTGCCGCCCGTGGCCGATTCGGCCGCCGAAACCCCGAAGATCAGGGTCGGGATCATCAGCGGCAGCACCACCACGGCGAGGATCAGGCCGCCGCGGCGGATCGAGGCGGTCAGGGCCGCCCCGACCGCGCCGATGAAGGTGAGGGCCGGCGTGCCGACGAGGAGCGTCAGGCTGGTGGCGGCCATGGCCGTCGGCGTGAGTGCGACCAGCAGCCCGAACAGCGGCGCGGCCAGCGCGACGGGAAGCCCCGTCGTCAGCCAGTGGGCCAGCGCCTTGGCCAGCACCACCGCCTCCATGGGCAGGGGCGCGCCGCTGAGGAGATCCAGGGATCCGTCCTCCTCGTCGGCCTGGAACAGGCGGTCGAGGCCGATCAGGGTCGCCAGGACGGCGGCGAGCCAGAGGATGGCGGGGCCGATCCGGGACAGCAGGTTGAGGTCGGGGCCGAGGGCGAAGGGCACCAGCACCACGATCATCAGGAAGAAGACGAGGGAGAGCGCGCCGGACCCGCCGATCCGGCCCGCGAGCCTGAGGTCGCGCAGGAGCACCGCCAGGAAGGCGCGGATCATCGGGCGGCCTCGGCGAGGGGATCGGTGCGGGTCGGGCGGAAGGCCTCGATGGCGATCTCGCGGGCACCGTCGAGGCCGAGGGCCTGGTGGGTGGCCGCGACGACGAGCCCGCCCTCGGCGAGATGCGCCCGCATGAGGGTGGCGAGGATGCTCTGCGAGGCGGTGTCGAGGGCGGCGGTCGGCTCGTCGAGGAGCCAGAGCGGCCGGCGGCAGACCAGCAGCCGCGCCAAGGCCACCCGCCGCCGCTGGCCGGCCGACAGGTAGGCCACCGGCAGCGCCGCCGCGTGGGCGAGGCCCATGCGGGCCAGCGCCTCCCGTGGCGCCAGGGTCGCCTCGCCGAGGAGGTCGCGGGCGAAGGCGAGGTTCTCCTCGGCGGTGAGCGCGCCCTTGAGCCCGTCCCGGTGGCCGATCCCGTGCAGGCATTCGGGAATCGTGCGCTCACCGACACCCTCGGCGCGCAGGGTCCCGGATTCCGGGGCGAGGCGCCCCGCGATGACCGTGAGCAGGGTCGACTTGCCGGCCCCGTTGCGGCCCGTGACCACCACCGCCTCGCCGGCGCCGAGGGCGAAGGACAGGCCGGCGAAGATGCGCCGCCCCGAGCGGCGGCAGGCGAGCCCCTCGGCGATCAGGCGCACGGGGAGGGGACCCGATGGGGCGTGGGGGACGCGGCAACCATGGAGTTCTCCGCCCCCATCGTGCGCGGCAGAGGAGCAGCCTCTCCGAACGATTGTCTGCGGCGGAACCAGTGTGAGGCGCGGGATCCCCTCTCCCGTGCGGGAGAGGGGTAGGGGTGAGGGTCCAGGAGCTTCAGCGAGTGTCCTGAACCGTATCGCTGCCAGCACCGCCGTTCAGCCAGCTTGCGGCACGGTCCGGGACCCTCACTCCTGCCCCTCTCCCGCACGGGAGAGGGGTTCCGCGCGCGATCCGCAGGGACGTTGATGGCTCGATCAAACATCAGCGATTTGGTTGCTTTTCGAACCGCGTAGGCAATCGCTCGCGTGCCAGGGATATGAGGAGAGTGACACTGCTGCGGACCGTCCTCGTCAGATCGGTTCAGCCGTTTCCGGCACCGTGGGTCCCCTCTCCCGCCCCGGCGCGAGTGCTTCGCACTCGCCGCGGGGCACCCTCCCCCGCAGAGGGGGAAGGGTTGAGCGACCTTCGCTCGCGCGTGATCCCCGCTTCCCCCACGTCGCGTCACGTCCGCTCCCCGCTCGCCGACTCACCCGTAGCGGCCACATTCGAAGTGTTCTATACGCAGTCTCGGCTGCGCCGCGCGACCTTGTAGGCGTCCAAACCGTCTCTCGCGCAATCCCAGTCCGGGCACCCCCGGGGCGGCGCGCGCACCGTGGCTGACGCGGCCCGCCCGCGGAGGACGCACGGGAAGCGGAGTCGTGCCCGCCTGGGGACCGGCGCCGCTCGCGCATCCGGCCGAACACATCACGTCTGGCGCAGGTCGTGCCTGCGCCGTGTTCGACAACCCCCTCGCGAGGACCACGCCGTGGCTTCCATCGACAGCTTCAAGTCTCGCCAGACCCTGCAGATCGGCGACAAGACCTACGCCTACTACTCCATCCCCGAAGCCGAGAAGAACGGCCTGCCGGATGCCAGCCGGCTGCCCTTCTCGATGAAGGTGCTGCTGGAGAACCTGCTGCGCTTCGAGGACGACCGCTCGGTCTGCAAGGCCGACATCGCGGCCGTGACGGCCTGGCTCGACAACCGCGGCAAGAACGAGACCGAGATCGCCTTCCGGCCCTCCCGCGTGCTGATGCAGGACTTCACCGGCGTGCCCGCCGTCGTCGACCTCGCGGCCATGCGCGACGCCATGGTGGCGCTCGGCGGCGACCCGAAGAAGATCAACCCGCTGGTGCCGGTCGATCTCGTCATCGACCACTCGGTCATCGTCGACGAGTTCGGCACCCCGAAGGCGCTGGCCGACAACGTCGCCCTCGAATACGAGCGCAACGGCGAGCGCTACACCTTCCTGAAGTGGGGCCAGACGGCCTTCGACAACTTCTCGGTGGTGCCCCCTGGCACCGGCATCTGCCACCAGGTCAACCTGGAATACCTGTCGCAGACGGTCTGGACCAAGGCCTTCGAGAACGGCCAGGAACTGGCCTATCCGGACAGCCTCGTCGGTACCGATTCCCACACCACGATGGTCAACGGGCTGGCCGTGCTGGGCTGGGGCGTCGGCGGCATCGAGGCCGAGGCGGCCATGCTCGGCCAGCCGCTCTCGATGCTGATCCCCGAGGTGGTCGGCTTCAAGCTCTCGGGCAAGCTGCCGGAGGGCACCACCGCCACCGACCTCGTGCTCACCGTCACGCAGATGCTGCGCAAGAAGGGCGTGGTCGGCAAGTTCGTGGAGTTCTACGGCCCCGGCCTCGACGACATGGCGGTGGCCGACCGCGCCACGATCTCCAACATGGCGCCCGAATACGGCGCGACCTGCGGCTTCTTCCCGGTCGACGCCAAGACCATCGACTTCCTGAAGGTCACCGGCCGGGCCGACGACCGCATCGCCCTCGTGGAGGCCTACGCCAAGGCGCAGGGCATGTGGCGCGACGCGGCGACGCCGGACCCGGTCTTCACGGACACGCTCGAACTCGACCTCGCCGACGTGAAGCCCTCGCTGGCCGGGCCGAAGCGCCCGCAGGACCGGGTGCTGCTCGATTCCGCCAAGGCGGGCTTCGCCGCCTCGATGGAGAGCGAGTTCCGCAAGGCCGCCGACATCGCCAAGCGCTACCCCGTCGAGGGCGCCAACTTCGACATCGGCCACGGCGACGTGGTGATCGCGGCGATCACCTCCTGCACCAACACCTCGAACCCGAGCGTGATGATCGGGGCGGGGCTGCTGGCCCGCAACGCGGTGGCCAAGGGCCTGCGCTCGAAGCCCTGGGTGAAGACCTCGCTCGCCCCCGGCAGCCAGGTCGTCGCCGAGTACCTGGAGAAGGCCGGCCTGCAGCAGAGCCTCGACGCGCTCGGCTTCAACCTCGTCGGCTTCGGCTGCACCACCTGCATCGGCAATTCCGGCCCGCTGCCGGCGCCGATCTCGAAGGCGATCAACGACAATGACGTGGTCGCGGCGGCCGTGCTCTCCGGCAACCGCAACTTCGAGGGCCGGGTGAACCCGGACGTGCGGGCGAACTACCTCGCCTCGCCGCCCCTCGTCGTCGCCTACGCGCTGGCCGGCTCGCTGCAGGTCGACCTGGTCAACGAGCCGCTCGGCACCGGCTCGGACGGCCAGCCCGTCTACCTGAAGGACATCTGGCCCTCCTCGGCCGAGGTGAACGCCTTCATCGAGCAGACCATCACGTCGGCCCTGTTCAAGAGCCGCTACGCGGACGTCTTCGGCGGTGACGCCAACTGGAAGGCGGTCGAGGTCACCCCGGCCCAGACCTTCCAGTGGAACCCGGGCTCCACCTACGTGCAGAACCCGCCCTACTTCGTGGGGATGAAGAAGGAGCCGGACCCGGTCACCGACATCGTCGGCGCCCGGATCCTCGGCCTCTTCCTCGACTCGATCACCACCGACCACATCTCGCCGGCCGGCAACATCCGGGCGGCCTCGCCGGCGGGCCACTACCTGCAGGAGCACCAGGTCCGCGTGCAGGACTTCAACCAGTACGGCACGCGGCGCGGCAACCACGAGGTCATGATGCGGGGCACCTTCGCCAATATCCGCATCAAGAACCAGATGGTCCGGGACGAGTCCGGCACGGTGGTGGAGGGCGGCTACACGCTCTACCAGCCGGGCGGCGAGCGGATGTTCATCTACGACGCGGCGATGCGGTACCAGCAGGAGGGCACGCCGCTGGTGGTCTTCGCTGGCAAGGAGTACGGCACCGGCTCGTCGCGCGACTGGGCGGCGAAGGGCACGAAGCTGCTCGGCGTGCGCGCCGTGGTGGCCGAGAGCTTCGAGCGCATCCACCGCTCGAACCTCGTCGGCATGGGCGTGGTGCCGCTGGTCTTCCAGGGCGACACCAGCTGGGCCTCGCTCGGGCTCAAGGGCGACGAGACGGTGACGATCCGCGGCCTGGAGGGCGACCTCAAGCCGCGCCAGACCCTGATCGCCGAGATCACCTCCGCGGACGGGTCGACCCGGGAGGTGCCGCTCACCTGCCGGATCGATACCCTCGACGAGCTGGAATACTTCCGCAACGGCGGGATCCTTCCCTACGTGCTGCGTCAGCTCGCGGCGTAACGGATGGGCCGGGCGCGCGCCCGGCGCCTGAAAAAGGGAGGGCCCTCCGGCTTGCCGGGGGGCCTTCTCTTTTGGGCGCGGGGCGCAGCGTGACCCTCCCCCCTTCTGCGGGGGAGGGTGCCCGGCGGAGCCGGGCGAGAGAGGGGAACCACGCTTCAGGATTGTGCTGATCCGTCGTGACGCGGGCCACCTGGATCACCGTCGTGCCGCCCCTCTCCCGGCCTGCTCCGCAGGCCACCCTCCCCCGCAGAGGGGGGAGGGTCCTGTCCGACGGCGCGCCCCACCTTGCGGCGCCGCCGCCGCGCGTCCACGGTGCCGGCCATGGATGCGACTCCCGATCTTCCCCGGCCGCCCCGCGTGCCCGTCTTCAACATGCCGGCCGTGGTCTCCGCCTCCGTCGGCCTGCTCGTCCTGATCCACGCGGTCCGCACGGTGCTGCCCGACACCTGGGACATCACGCTGCTGATCGACCTCGCCCTGGTCCCGGCGCGATGGACGCTGGCCTTCGCGCCGGACCGCGCCGACGACGTGCTGCGGGCCGCCGCCGCCTGGCCGGGCAGCGCTCTCGAGGTCCAGGCGCGCTCGGCCTTCGCCAGCTACATCGTGGCCGAGCAGGAGCCGATGCCCTGGACCATCGTCAGCTACGGGCTGCTGCACGGCTCCTGGGCGCACGTCCTGCTCAACAGCCTCTGGCTCGCCGCCTTCGGGACGCCGGTCGCGCGGCGCTGCGGGGCGTGGCGCTTCGGGGTGATCGCGCTCGTCGCGACGGCGGCCGGCGGCGTCCTCCACGTCCTCCTCGCGCCCCTGAGCACGCTGCCGCTGGTCGGCGCCTCGGCCGGCGTCTCCGGGCTGATGGCGGCCGCGACCCGCTTCGTGTTCCAGCCGCCCCCCGATCCGGCCCAGCATGCCGGCCTGCTGCCCTGGCAGCGGCCGGTGCCCGCCCGGCTGCAATCGATCCCGGAACTGGTGCGCAACCGCGCGGCGGCCCTGTTCCTGGTGATCTGGTTCGTCACCAACCTGCTCTTCGGCCTGCTCGCCGGACCGCTGGGCATCACCGATGCGAGCGTCGCCTGGGACGCGCATCTCGGCGGTTTCCTGGCCGGCTTCGTGCTGCTGCCGCTCCTGGAGCCCCGCCGCCGCTGACCGAAGACGGACCAGCGGTGGGATGACGGGAAGTCCGGGTTGCAAGATGTCGCGGGCGCTTCCACACTCGCGCACGAACAACGGACGGGCCGCACGCGACCGGCACGAGCGGGTCGCCGGAATGGGCCGTCCCAGGACGTGGAGGAAGCGATGACCGTTGCGCGTATCCTGTCCCAGAAGGGCCGTACCGTCGTCACGGTGCAGCCCCACCGCACGCTCGCCGAGGCGGCGGACCTGCTCGCCGAGAAGGGCATCGGCGCCCTCGTGGTGAGCGACGCGGGCCTCGCCGTGCTCGGCATCATCTCGGAGCGGGACATCATCCGGGCGATCGCCCGCCACGGCGCCGCCTGCCTCGACCATCCGGTGTCCCGCTACATGACCGGGCGCGTCGTCACCTGCACCCGCGCCACCGCGATCGAGGAGGTCATGGAGATCATGACCGACGGGCGCTTCCGCCACGTCCCGGTGGTGGAGGAGGAGCGGCTGGTCGGCCTCGTGTCGATCGGCGACGTCGTCAAGCACCGCATCGCGCTCGTCGAGGCCGAGCAGCAGGCCCTGCGCGAGTACATCGCCACGGCCTGAGGCCCGGGGAGAGGCGGCCGTCAGACCGGCAGCGCGGCGGCCGCCACCACCTCGCGGATCTCCGGGAGCATCTTGCGGGCGGCCTGCCGGCCGAGTTCGATGCATTCCTCGGCGCGGTGGAACTCGAACAAGCCCATCTGGGCGAGCTTCGGGTTGATCATCACGTCGGGCGGATCGCCCGCGAGCCGCGAGCGCGAGATCCGGTCCTGCGTGATGTTGAAGGCGTCCACCATCACGCTGGCGATGCCGCCGGGCATGCCGGGGTCGAGGCGCGGCTTCACCGTCTTCTGCGGGCGCAGCCGCGGCCAGCGGCGCGGCGCCTCCGTCAGCGTCTCCACGGCCTCGGCCGCCGCGGCCTCGACCACGCTCTCGTCCCCGCCATGGGCCTGGATCACGGTGCCGCGGATGCGGATGTCGCCGTTGAGGTTCACGCAGAGGACGACGTCCGCGCCGAGCGCGCGGGCCACCGTGACGGGCACCGGGTTCACCAGCGCCCCGTCCATCAGCCAGCGGCCGGCGATCTTGACCGGGTCGAAGATGCCGGGAAGCGCGTAGGAGGCCCGCACGGCCTCGACCACGGGACCGCGGGTGAGCCAGATCTCGTGGCCCGTGCCGAGTTCGGTCGCCACGGTGGCGAAGGTCACCGGGAGGTTCTCGATGCGTTGCCCGCCGAGGTCGCGCTCGAGCAGGTGGCGCAGGCGCTCGCCCGCGATCAGCCCGGAGCCGCTGAGGTGGAAGTCGAGCAGCCCCATCACCCGGCGCTTGGTGAGCGAGAGGGCGAATTCCTTCAGGGCCGGGAGCTTGCCGCCCGCGTGGCAGGCCCCGACCGCTGCCCCGATCGAGCAGCCCGCGATCACGTCGATGGTCAGCCCCGCCTCTTCCAGCGCCTCGATGGCGCCGATATGCGACCAGCCCCGCGCCGCGCCGCCCCCGAGGGCGAGGCCGAGCTTGGGACGGCGGTAGCGCGGCTGGGGCCGGTCGTCGGGGGGAGCGTGCGCGTAGCCCGCGCCGCCCGCGCCGCCTCCCTCGGCGACGCGACGGGCCGGTCCTCCCGTGAACAGACCGAGGCCGTCCCACATCATGACGTTCAGCTCCCACTGCGCCCGCTCGCCCCGCGGAACCCGTACCGAGCGGGCTTATCGTCAGGGCAGTCTGCGCCGGACCTATCAATCGTTTCTCAACGGCAGCGGTTTCATTCCGGCCGCGAAGACCCGGTGGAAAAGTTTTTTTGCCGGAACCAGAACACGGCGACGCGCGCGCGGGCCCCGGTCTCTGCGCGCGACGCATTCCTCAGGCTCGCATCAGCTTGGGCGTGCCGAAGCGCGGCAGGATGCCCTCCCGCATCACCGCCCGGCGCAGGGGCGGGATGGTGGTGAGCGCCAGCAGGCCGGCGCCGCGCAGGAGGTCGGCCGGGAGGAGGCCGGAGAGGAGCGAGCGGTTGAGCGCGTCGACGGCCGTGGTGCGCAGGCGGGCGTCGAGGCCCCGCCCGCGGGCGAAGCGGCTCAGGAGACCAGCGGCGCCGGGATCCTCGCCTTCCTGCCGCGCCTCGACCACGAGGTCGCGCAGGGCGGCGGCGTCCCGCAGGCCGAGATTCAGCCCCTGGGCGCCGATCGGCGGGAAGACGTGCGCGGCCTCCCCGATGAGGGCGAGGCGCGGGCCCACCGGGCGCGTCGCCAGGAGCCCGCGCATCGGCACGAGGCCGCGCGGTCCGTCGATCCGCATCCGCCCGAGCAGCGCCTGGGCCTGACGCTCCACGCGCGCGGCGAGATCCGCGTCGTCGAGCCCGTGCAGGCGCTCGGCCTCGTCCTCCGCGTTGACCCAGACGAGGCTGGAGCGGCGTCCGCCGGGCAGCGGCACCAGGGTGAAGGGCCCGCGGCGCGTGTGGAACTCGGTCGAGACCTCGCGGTGGTCGCGGTCGTGGGCGAGGATCGTGGTGAGGGCCGCCTGCGGGTAGTCCCAGCGGCGGACCGGGATCCCGGCCGCCTCGCGCAGCGGCGAGCGCGCGCCATCCGCCGCCACGACGAGCCGCGCGCGCAGGGTGCCGCCGCCCTCCAGCGCGATCGCGGCCGCCTCGCCCTCGGCGGTCGCTCCGGCCGCGTCCTGCTCGACCAGGGTCAGGTCGGGGGCCCCGCGGGCCGAGCCGCGCAGGGCCTCGACGAGCCGCGCGCTCTCGACGTTCCAGCCGAAGGCGTCGAGGCCGATCTCGGCGGCGACGAAGCGGGCCGGCGGTGGGCGGAAGAGGCTGCCGGTGTCGTCGACGATGTGGAGTTCCGTCAGCGCCGCCGCGAAGGGGGCGACGGCCTCCCAGGCGCCAAGCGCCCGCAGGAGCCGCACGGATCCGTCGAGGAGGGCGACGGTGCGGCCGTCCGCCACCGGCAGGTGCCGCCCGACCAGCGCCGTTTGGATCCCGTCCCGCGACAGGGCGAGGGCCGCCGCCAGCCCGGCCGCCCCGGCCCCCACCACGGCGACGTCGACGATCGCCCGCTGTGCCTCGCTCAACCCGGTCGCTCCCTTCGCATGATCCCGTGCGACCAAGATGGGGCGGCCCAGCGCGCCCCGCCATTGCCGAAACCGCCGCGCCACCTATCATCCGCCCGCATTCCAACAATGCGCTGGGGAGGTCCCGATGCCGAAGGCGATCCGTGTCCACGAATATGGCGGCCCCGAAGTGATGCGCTTCGAGGAGGTCGACCTGCCGGCGCCGGGACCGGGCCAGATCCGCGTCCGCCAGCGCGCGGTGGGCGTCAACTTCATCGACATCTACTTCCGCTCCGGCCTCTACAAGGCGCCGCAGCTCCCCTTCACGCCGGGCAACGAGGGCGCGGGCGAGGTGGTGGCCGTGGGCGAGGGGGTGAGCGGCCTCGCGGTGGGCGACCGGGTCGCCTACGGCTCGGCCGCCGGCACCTACGCGGAGGAGGCCGTGATCGAGGCGCGCGTGGCCGTGAAGGTGCCGGAGGGCGTCGACGACGACACCGCCGCCGCCATGATGCTGAAGGGGCTGACCGCCCAGTACCTCCTGCGCAAGACCTACCGGGTGCAGCCCGGCGACACGATCCTGTTCCACGCCGCGGCGGGCGGCGTCGGCCTCATCGCCACGCAATGGGCCAAGCATCTCGGTGCCACCGTGATCGGCACGGTCGGCTCGAAGGAGAAGGCCGATCTCGCCCGCGAGCACGGCTGCGACCACGTCATCCTCTACCGCGACGAGGATTTCGCGGCCCGCGTGAAGGAGATCACCGGTGGCAAGGGCTGCGCGGTCGTCTATGACGGCGTCGGCAAGGCGACCTACCCGGCCTCCCTCGACTGCCTCAAGCCCTTCGGCATGTTCGTGAGCTTCGGCAACGCCTCGGGCGTGATCGAGAACTTCAACATCGCGCTCCTCGGCCAGAAGGGCTCGCTCTACGCCACCCGCCCGACCCTGTTCACCCACGTCGCCGAGCGGGCGAGCCTGGAGGCCATGGCCGAGGACCTGTTCGGCGTGGTGAAGAGCGGCGCGGTCAAGATCCCGGTCCACAGCCGCGCCAAGCTGGCGGATGCCGCGCAGGTCCACCGCGACCTCGCCGGCCGCCAGACCACCGGCGCCACCGTGCTGCTGCCGTGATCGTCCCGGCCGAGACGGACGTCCTCCTGGTGGTGGACGTCCAGCGCGACTTCCTGCCCGGCGGCGCCCTCGCGGTGCCGGACGGGGACGCGGTGGTCCCGGTCGTCAACGCCCTCGGGCGGCTCTTCCCGCACGCGGTCCTGACGCAGGATTGGCACCCGCCGGGCCACGCCTCCTTTGCGTCGAGCCACCCGGGCCGGGGTGTCTTCGACAGCGTCGACCTCGATTACGGTCCGCAGGTGCTGTGGCCGGACCATTGCGTGATGGGCACGCCGGGCGCGGCTCTGGCCGAGGGGCTCGACCTGCCCCGGGCCGAACTCGTGATCCGCAAGGGATTTCGGCCGGGGATCGACAGCTACTCCGCCTTCCTGGAGGCGGACCGGCGCACCCCGACGGGGCTCGCGGGCTACCTGCGCGAGCGGGGGATCACCCGGGTCGTGCTCTGCGGCCTCGCCACGGATTACTGCGTCGGCTGGAGCGCCCTCGACGCGCGGGCGGCCGGTTTCGCCGCATGGGTGGTCGAGGAGGCCTGCCGGGCCATCGATCAGGCCGGGTCGCTGGCCCGGGCCTGGGACGCGATGGCGGCGGCGGGTGTGGAGCGGGTGCGGATGGAGGACGTCGCCCCCTGAGGGCGGCGCGTGAGGAGCGTAGCCATGAGCATCGTGAAGTACCGACTCGTCCATCCGGGCCTGCGGCCCCGGCGGACGCGGCTCGAGATCCCGGGCTGGGCCGGCCGGCCGGAGCCGCGCGTGGACGGCTCGCACGAGCATGCCTGGCACTGCATCCCGTTCTCGGAGGCCGCGAAGGCGGGGATCGAGGTTTTTTTCCCCTACGACGCCGAGCTGCGCGTGACGACGCGCGGCGGAGAGATGCTGTTCGAGGGGGATTTCGGCCCGCCGCCGGATCCCGAGATGCAGTGGCCGCCATTCCGGAGCTTCGGCGAGGACTACTACACGTACCAGATCCTGCTCGACCTTAAGGTCGAGGAGGGATTCGCGATCAAGACCGAGCCGCACCCGCGCTTCTACACCGACCGGACCGGAACGGTGCCGGTCGCCGTGCCGGCCCTGCTGCGGCACTGGTGGCCGATGATCTACTTCGTGGTGTTTAAGGCCCCCGAGGAGGGGCGGACCCACGTCTTCAGGCCGGGCGAGCCGTTCCTCCAGATCACGGTGGTCCCCGCCGAGAGCGAGTTCGAGCTCGTCCCGATGTCCGAGGAGGAGGCGGCCGAGCGCGAGCTCCAGGCCCGGCGCATCTACGCGAGCCGCTCCACGCTCTCGGCCGATTCCCAGTGGACTTCGTCGACGAACACCGTTTTCGACGGCACCTACCGGCGCATCCACGGGGCCACGCGGCCGAAGCGCTGAAGCGCCGCCGCTCGGGTCCCAGGAGGCGTGAGGCGGCCGGACGGGCCCGCCGCCTCACGACCATCGATCCGCGGTCAGTAATAGCCGTGGTGATGATGGTGGTGGAACCGCCGGAAGTACCGGTGGTGATGGTGGTGGTGGTGATAGAAACGCCGCCAGTACCGGTGATGGTGATGGTGGTGGTGGTGATAGTAGAACTGCGCCTTCTCGACCTGCGCCCCGTCCAGGGCCTCGGCGGCGCGGCTCTCCTCGGCCGCATCCGACGCCTTCAGCAGCGCGACGGCGTTCGGGATGGGCTTGACCAGGTCCGCATAGGACGCGACCTGCATCACCGCGTCCAGGTTGGCCGGGCCCGCGACCGCCGCCTGGGCCGGGCCCGAAGCGGCCAGGGCCGTCACGGCCCCGACCACGCTCACTAACGTCTTGTCCATGACGCCTCCTCGGCACCGCCTCCCGAGAGGCCGCGAACGCGGCATCCCGGAGGTCGTGCCGAAACGCCCGGACGCGCCTGCCGTTCCCGAACCGCGCAGCAACGCGGAGCGGATGGGCCGCGACCGTACCGATTCCGAAGGTCGGGCCAACGGCCCACGATGCTGGCGCATCGTGCCGTTGACCATCTCGAGTTCCCGATGCGGTGCCGGAGGATTGGCGCCAATGCGAGAGGGGAAGCAGCGGTCGTTGGAAATGATCGATGGTATCAGTCGCGCGACGGCTCGGCCGCCCTTCGCGGACGAACGGCTCTCCTGGTCTGTGGCAAAGACGTTCCATCTTGAATGATGGCACATCAAGACTGGCGTTGGATCCCCTCTCCCGAGTGGGAGAGGGGTAGGGGTGAGGGACGGTCGCGTCAGCAAGAAGTCTGAACCGTGCCGCTGGCAGCTCAACGTCCAGAATTCAACCCTGAAGCCGAGCCACCCTCACCCCTGCCCCTCTCCCACTCGGGGTTAGGGGTTCCCCGCGCCATGACCCGCAGATCTGAACGCTTCAGATCTCGCAGAAACGACAAGGCTTGGCGAGCGCCTTCGATCTAGACCACGACGCCGTGCAGGTCGTAGGTGTCCGCCCGCTCGATCTTCACCGTGACGATGTCGCCCGCCCGGACCGGTCGGCGGAAGGCGACGTGGACGCTGCCGTCGATCTCCGGCGCGTCGTATTTCGAGCGGCCCCTGGCGACGGTCGGGCCGGCCTCGTCGATGATCACGGGCAGGCGCTTGCCGACCTTGGCCTTCTGCAGGCGCAGCGACACGGCCGCCTGCGCCTCCATGAAGCGCCGGTAGCGGTCGGCCTTGACCTCCTCGGGGATCAGCGCCGCGACGTCGTTCGCCGCCGCGCCCCGCACGGGCTCGTACGGGAACGCGCCGACGCGCTCCAGCTTCGCCTCGGCGAGCCAGGCGAGCAGCTCCTCGAACTCCGCCTCGGTCTCGCCGGGGAAGCCGACGATGAAGGTCGAGCGGATGGCGAGGTCGGGGCAAACCGCGCGCCAGGAGCGGATGCGCTCCAGCATCTTCTCCTGGTTCGCCGGGCGGCGCATGCGCTTGAGCACGCTCGGGCTCGCGTGCTGGAGCGGCATGTCGAGGTAGGGAAGCACCTTCCCCTCGGCCATCAGCGGGATCACCTCGTCCACGTGCGGGTAGGGGTAGACGTAGTGGAGCCGCACCCACACGCCGAACTCGCCGAGCGCCCGGGCGAGGTCGAAGAAGCGCGCCCGCACCTCGCCGTCGCGCCAGGGGCTCGCCGCGTAGCGCAGGTCGACCCCGTAGGCGCTGGTGTCCTGCGAGATGACAAGGAGTTCCTTGACGCCGGCCTTCACCAGCTTCTCGGCCTCGCGCAGCACGTCGGCGGCCGGGCGGCTGACGAGATCGCCGCGCAGCGACGGGATGATGCAGAAACTGCAGCGGTTGGAGCAGCCCTCCGAGATCTTCAGGTAGGCGTAGTGGCGCGGCGTGAGCTTGACGCCCTGGGGCGGCACGAGGTCGAGGAAGGGGTCGTGGGCGGGCGGCACCGCCTCGTGGACGGCGGCCACCACCGACTCGTAGGCCTGCGGGCCGGTGACGGCGAGCAGGTTCGGGTACTTGTCGCGGATCTCCTCGGGCTGCGCGCCCATGCAGCCTGTGACGATCACCCGGCCGTTCTCGGCCATGGCCTCGCCGATGGCGTTCAGCGACTCGGCCTTGGCGGAATCGAGGAAGCCGCAGGTGTTGACGATCACCACGTCGGCCCCGTCGTGCTTGCGGGCCAGTTCGTAGCCCTCCGCGCGCAGATGCGTGAGGATCCGCTCGGAATCGACGAGGGCCTTCGGGCAGCCGAGCGACACGAAGGAGATCTTGGGGGCAGCGCTCATGACGAAAGCATCTCACCCGCCCTCGCGGCGGACGGCGCGCGAGCAGGCCTGATCGTGTGAGGGAGGGTGTCGGGGCGGCCCCATAGCACAGGCGGCCGCCCGCGTCACCCGAGCGTCATACGGTTTCCGATCGATCGCTGCGCGATGCGGAAACCGGCTTCGCTCAGGTGCGCGGAGCGAAGCTCCGCCGCGCGGGCTGGTGATCCGGTTTCCGAACGGATCGTCCGGAAACCGGATCACACCGTCGCGATCGGCGTCGTCGGCGAGCCCACCGCCCCGGGGAGCCGCAGGGGAGGGGCCGTGAGGAGGAAACGGGAGCGTCCGTTGGCCCGCAGCCAGGTCGCCAGCGGAGTCAGGTGCCAGAGCTCCCCGAGATTGACCCCGAGCCGGAACAGGCAGTGCTCGTGGAGCGGCAGCGTGGCGCAGCAGCCCCGCATCGGCCCGGCCGGATAGGCCTCCACCGCGTAATTGTCGGCGATGAGCGCGCAGAGGCCGCTGTCGGTGATCCAGTCGAGAAGTCGCGCGTCGCGCCCGTCGAGGCCGGCGCCGAGGCGGTGGACCACCTCCGGGTCCGGTGCCCGGTCCATGCCGAGCAGGCGCTCGGCGAAGCCCGTATGCAGGCAGACCATGTCGCCCGGCTCGACGACCACGCCGTCCTGATCGAGGATCCGGCGCAGGGTGTCGTAGCCGACCACGCTGCGCCCCTCGCCGAGATGCGCCCGCAGGTCGATCATCACCGCGCGCCCCTGCATACCGCGCTCGGCCAGCCGCTCGATGCCGAGGGCCTTGGCCCGAGAGGGCGCGCCCGCCTCCTCGGGCCGCGACGGCCCGGTGATGTCCCGCCCGGCCCGGAAGCCGTTGTAGTAGACGGGCTCCGGGGCCCCGTCGCCGTCCGCGTCGAACAGCGAGCCCACGTGGCAGAGCCCGTCCCACTGCGTCGAGTATTGCAGGTGGAGCACCGCGAGATCGTCGCTGATCACGTCGGTGGCGTCGGGCACCTCCTCGCAGACCGGGAAGTTCATGTTCGGCCGCCCGTTCGCCCGCACGGTCGGCGTGATCTTCGGCGGGTGGCGGCGCGGGTTCAGCACGTTGCCGCCCGGATAGTCGAGGGGCAGGCTGAGGCAGAAGGTCAGGCCCTCGCGCACCTCGGCCACGCCCTGGCGCACCTTCTCGGGGGTCAGCAGGTTGAGGCGGCCGAGCTCGTCGTCGGGTCCCCAGTCGCCCCAGGTCGAGCCCTCCGGGCGGCTGCGCCAGCGCGGGCTCATTTCTTCACCAGGGGGCAGCGGGAGGCCGAGAGCGGCTGGAAGGCCTGGTCGCCCGGCACCGTCGCCACCCGCTTGTAGAGGTCCCACTCGCCCTTCGAGTCCTCGGGGCGCTTCACCTCGAACAGGTACATGTCGTGGACCATGCGGCCGTCCTCGCGGATGCGCCCGCCATGGGCGTAGAAATCCTCGACCGGCGTCTCGCGCATCACCCGCATGACCGCGTCGGTCTCGTCCGTCCCGGCCTTGGCCACGGCCTTCAGGTAATGCGTCACCGTCGAGTAGACGCCGGCCTGGGACATGTTCGGCATCCGGCCGGTGCGGTCGAAGAAGCGCTTCGACCAGGCCCGGGTGGCGTCGTCGAGGTCCCAGTAGAACCCCTCGGTGAGCAGCATGCCCTGGGTCGGTTTCAGGCCGAGGCTGTGCACGTCGTTGATGTAGACGAGGAGCCCGGCGAGCTTCTGGCCGGCCTGGGTCAGCCCGAACTCCGCCGCCTGCTTGATCGCGTTGGTGGTGTCCCGACCCGCATTGGCGAGGCCGACGATCTTGGCGCCCGAGCCCTGCGCCTGCAGCAGGAAGGAGGAGAAGTCCGGCGTGTTGAGCGGCACCCGCACGCCGCCCCTCACGGACCCGCCCTGCGCCTTGACGACCGCGGTGGCGTCCCGTTCCAGGTCGTGCCCGAAGGCGTAGTCGGCCGTGAGGAAGAACCAGGAATCGCCCCCCGCCTTCACGGTCGCCTGGGCGGTCACGTTCGCGAGCGCGTAGGTGTCGTAGGCCCAGTGGATCGAGACCGGCGAGCAGGCCTCGTTGGTGAGTCGCACCGCGCCCGGGCCGCTGAAGGCGATGATCCGGTGCTTGGCCTTGGCGATGTCGGCCGCCGCCAGCGCCGTCGCCGAGGCGGCGACGTCGAGGATGGCGTCGACCTTCTCGGTGTCGAACCACGCCCGCGCGGTGGCGGCCGCGATGTCGGGCTTGTTCTGGTGGTCGGCCACCACGACCTCGATCGGCGCGCCGAGAACCTTGCCGCCGAAATCCTCGACCGCCATCCGGGCCGCCGCCTCGCTGCCCGGGCCGGTGACGTCGGCGTAGAGGCTCGACATGTCGAGGAGGAAGCCGATCTTCACGACGCCGTCGGAGATTCGCCCGGTGCCGGATTCTTGCGCGCAAGCGGACCCGTGCCACGCGGCGGCGACGGCCGCGGCTAGGAGCGTTTTCCTCACCTGTCTGTTCCCTGTCGGGGGCTTCTCGGGGAGCCCGCCCGCATGATCGGCCTGTGGCAGCGCTTGTCAACGCGATCGCGGCCGCGATCTGCGCGCGGCCGGAGGGGGGATCGGGCTCAGTCCTGCCAGATCCCGGCCTTGCGCGCCTTCGCGTTGGCCTCGGCGGCCGCGAGGTCGGGCGTCGCGCCCGGGGCGGCCCGCCCGGCCCCGTTGAAGAGCACCACCTCGGAGAGGTCCTGGGAGCCCGCCTTGCAGCGGTAGACCTCGGCCTCGCCGGCCGGCTCGCAGGCGACGTCCCGCCGCTTCAGGTACTGACGGAACTCGCGGGCGGCCTTGCCGCCCTGGCCCTCGACCCCGAACAGCCGGATGGTCTGCCCGTCGAGCTTGAGGCGGCCGGTATCCACCACGCGCGCCGCCCCGCGCAGCACCGAGGCGGAGCGGCGCTCCTCCGGCGGCTGCCACGCCGCCCGGGCCGCCCCGGGGTCGCGCGCCGACGCCTCGCGCTCCTCGCGCAGCGTCCCGGCGAGGTCCTGCCAGATCGCCGCGGGCGTCGCGGCCGCCGCGCCCTCGTCCTCGGAGGAGGCCCAGATTCCGAGCGTGACGTCGCCCGCCAGGCCGACCGTGACGCCGTCGCGGGCCGCCGGTGTCAGTTCGGCCCCGTCCGGCAGCCGCGCGAGGCCGGAGAGCAGCGCGAAGGCCCGCGCCCGCACCGCCGCGGGATCGAGCGTCGCGGCCTGGAGCCGATCGTAGACCGGGCGGCCGTCGCGGGTGACGCGGCGCAGGCTCGCCTCCGCGGCCGCGCGGCCGGTCGGGTCGGCCGCGAGGGGTCCGCTCGTGCTCGCGGCGGCCAGGACGGCGCCGTCGGGTCCGAGGGCGACGAGCCCGACCCGGTCGCCGCGGCGCTGCGCGGCGGCGTCGAGCCGCTTGGCGATGGCCGCCTCGGCGGCACCCTGGAGCGAGCGGTCGAGGGAGGTGCGCAGGGCGGCCTCGCGGAACCCGTCGCCGAGCCGGTCCCGGGCCGCGAGGACGGCGAGGTCCGGGAGGCCGCTGCGGGTCACCATCGTGGCCGAGGGGAGGCGCAGCCCCGCGAGGGCGCCCGCCGCCTGGTCCGCCGCCTCCCGCCGCAGGGCGCCGATCATCACCATCGCGTCGAGGACGCCGCGGGCGCGGGCGCGGGACGCCTCGCTGTCCCGGTCGGCCACGCGGTCGGTGGGCCGCTGGGTCAGCCCGGCGAGGAAGGCCGCCTCCGCCGTCGAGAGGTCGGCCGGACCCTTGTCGAAGACCCGCCGCGCCGCGGCGTCGAGCCCGGTGATCTCCGGCCCGAACGGCGCGCCGGACAGGTAGCGCGCCACGATCGCCTCGGGCGTCTCCCGGGCCTGGAGCCAGAGGACCAGCATCGCCTCCTGAACCCGGGCGACGAGTCCCTGGGCGCCCCCGAGGATCTGGTCGCGCACGAGGCGCTGCGTCAGCCGGGGCGCTCCCTCGCGCGGGCCCGTGCCGATCGTGGAGCGGAAGGCCGAGCGGATCACGCTCGCGACGCCGGCGGCGTCGAGCCGGTAGCGATCCGCGAACCAGGGATCCTGCGCGGCGACGATCGCGTCGCGCATCGCGGGAGCGATCTCGGTCGCCGCCAGGGCCTTGCCCCGCACGGCCCCGCGGGTTGCCACGGGCTCCCCGCCCTCGGCCCGCACGGTGATGGGGGCCGCGCCGGGCGCCGGGCCGGAGAGGGGCGGCAGCGTCGCGGCCGCAACGGCTAGCAGCGCCCCCAGGAGCGCGAGCGGCCCGAGCGCGGCGGCCCATGCCGCGCGGCGCCAGTCCAGGCCGGCGGCCCGGGACAGGACAGCGTGCCCGCGCGTCCGCGCCAGGATCCAGCGCCCGTGCGCTGCACGGGCCGCAGGATGCGCGGCGATCTCGCCGGTCACGCGGCCGACGGCACGGCGCAGCGGCACGGCCCGCGCGGCCAGGGCGGCCTGCCATCGCGCCGCCGCAGCGAGGCGCGCCCGGGGCGCGGGGAGGGGAGCGGGCCGGCCCGGCGGGGCCGCCGCGGGGCCCGTCGCGGTCCCGAGATCGAGCCAGTCGCGCTCGGGCGTCGTCTGAGGCTCCGCCAGCATGTCGTCGGTCGCTCTCCCTGCGGCGCACCCGCCGCTACGGCCACGGTCCCCGAAAACGCCATGTGGCCTCCGAGGTTCCGCGGCAGCCGCCCATCAGGGCGCGCAACCTCAGTCGTGCGGCCAAGTTGCCGCCCCTGCTCTTCCGGGCGATCCCGTTGATCGCGTGTTGCACTGCGAAAAGAAGCTCGGATGCACTGGGCAATATCAGATAGGCGCGCACGATCGGGTGGAACGATGCTGGCTTGTCGACGTTTCGAAGCCGGATTTTACCACCAACTCGGAGGAGCATCATGACGAAGTCATCCATGGGCCGCCTGACGGCCGGTCTTGCCGCGCTGCTCATCAGCACGTCCGTCTACGCCCAGAGCGGGAGCGCCGGCGGGCCGGGCAGTGCCGGCGGGGCCGGCGGGGCCATGTCCCAGGGCGCGGGGTCTCAGGGCTCGGCCGGCGGCGGGGCCGACCGGATGGGGGGCGCGCAGAAGGGTGGCCAGGCCGGCGGCATGGCGGGCCAGAGCGCCCGCGGCGACGGACAGGGCGGTCGCCAGGAGCAGGGCGCCCTGCCGGATCGCGGCCGCGGGCAGCAGATGGGCGCCCGCGACCGCAAGGGCGACGCGGGCGGCGGCCGCGAGGCGGAGATCGGTCAGCGCGACGGGCGTCACGGTGACCGCGACGGCATGCGCAACGCGCGCAGCGAGATGCGCGACGGCCACCGCGACCGCGCCGAGCGCTTCGACCGCAGCCGCGAGGAGCGCACCAGCATCCGGACCTCCAGCCGCGAGGACCGCTTCGAGGGCGGCGGGCGCCACTTCGTGACGGTGGCCGGCCGCCGCGTGGTCTACGGCTCGCCCGAGTACCGCCGGCTCGTGATCATCGAGCGGCGCGGCGACCGTCACGTCCGTACCGCCGGTACCGAATGGGTGGTGATCCAGGGGCGCCGCGTGCGCGTCGGCTCGCCCGAGTACCGCCGCCTCGTGGTGCGGGAGCATTCGGGTCCCCGCTACGTGTTCATCCATGGACGGCGCGTGCTCTACGGCTCGCCCGAGTACCGTCGCCTCGTCGTCACCGAGCGGTCGGGCGTCACGGGCAGCATCGGCGTTCGCGAGGAGCGGCGCGACCGGGTCGACGTGCGGTCGAGCGAGCGCGTCGGTGAGCACGGCCGCCGCGACGAGACGCGCACCAGCGCCCGTCACGACGAGCGCCGGATGGGCGAGGGCGCCCGCTCCGAGCAGCGCGGCAGCGAGGCTCGCGGCGGGGACCGCGGCGGCGACCGCAACCGCATGAGCCAGGACCGGGCCGGTCAGGGCATGGGCCGCGGTGGTCAGGAGCAGGCGAACCAGCAGGGCCCGCGCGACCGCGGCAACGCCCAGCAGGGCCGCGGCGCCGCATCGCCGGAGACCACCGGCAGCACGATGCGTGGCGGTTCGACGGGTGGCGCGTCCGGTGGGGCCTCCGGCGGCATGGGTGGCACCAAGGCGAATGGCGGCGCGTCCGGCGGCCGCATGTGAGCGCATCGCACCGATCGGGACGTCCGTGAGGGCGTCCCGCTCATCGGCCCCGCTGTCATTGCGGCAGCGGGGCTTTTCTATGGTGGCATCGGTTCGTCCGTTCGTCCCTTCGCAGGATCCCTCTCCCGTCTGCCGCATGGCTGTCCGCGGACACGTGGAACTCCTCTCCCCTCTCCCGAGTGGGCTTGCCTGTTCACACAATCCGGTTTTCGGCGCGTCGGCTGGACGTGGCTGGGTGTCGCGACACTCCTCATGCTGAGGTGCTGGCGGAGCCAGCCTCGAAGCACCCCGGAACGGTCGATCCCAACCGGCCTTGGCTTGGATCTGTGGTCAGGGGTGCTTCGAGGCTCGCGATGCTCGCACCTCAGCATGAGGAAGGGTGCGACTTCCAGGGGCGTTCAGTCCACGAATCCACGACGGGGACGTCTGACTCTGCAAACTGCCTGTGGGGAGCGGGCATGCGCACGACCCGAAGTGTGAATCCGCAAGCCCGAGTGGGAGAGGGGCGGGGGCGAGGGACGGACGCTTCCGCAGGAACATTGGGCCGTGCCGTTGGCAGCGCGTCGGTTTTCATTTGTTGTGAGCGAGATTATCACATCTTATCGATGGCGGAAAGCCAGCGTCTTTACGCTGAACTGCGAGCGGATCGAGCCGCGACTCACACCGCAACCGATCTTCGGAGCCGCGTTTCCTCCTGGATAAGCGTTCCGCGGTGCTTCGAGGCCGCTCCGCGGCACCTCAGCATGAGGGATGTTGGGCGCTCCAGGGCCGGTGTGTCGCCGACGAGGGGAGGTCTTGCCCCCCGCCAGAGCTCGAGACGAGTCTCGCAGGACTGGCCGGGATCCCGTGGCCGGTCGGGCTTCACCTGTCGTGACGCGCTCCGGGCCGATCCCCCGCTCATTCACCGCGCGCGCCGGGAACGCCCCCGGTCGATCCGCCCCGTTGTGCGCGCCCGCGCCTTGCGCTACCGCCGGGGGCGCCGTCGCGCCCGACGGATTCGCCCGGGTCCCGGCCGCGCCGTCGTCCCGTCCGCACGCCGCCCAAGTCCCGCCCGGTTGAGGGCCTAGCGGATCAGCGGCGCGAGGCTCGATGTCGGGCGTGCCGGCGCGTACAGGACCGTATCGGGGGCCCTCCCGCGCGGTCTAAACGGGTCCCGACCTCTCACGGCAGCCGGGCTGAACTGATGCGATCATGCTGAAAACGGCCTTCGTCGCGGCGCGCGACCGGCAGCGCCTCCAGGAGATCGCCGGGATCCTGATCGGGTTCGGCGTCAATCAGGTCGTCGACCGTCTCGGCCTGCGGGCGATCCCACGCCTCGCGTGGCGCAGCACCCCCACGGTCGACCTCACCCGGCTGTCGCAGCCCGAGCGGATGCGGCGCGCCATCGAGGCGCTGGGGCCGACCTTCATCAAGCTCGGGCAGGTGCTCGCCAGCCGCGCCGACCTCCTCGCGCCGCAATGGACGGAGGAACTGGGCAAGCTCCACGACCGGGTGGCGCCGGTGCCATGGGAGGTGATCCGCCCGCAGCTCGAGGCCGATCTCGGCGCCCCGCCGAGCGAGATCTTCTCCGAGTTCGACACCAATCCGCTCGCCTCCGCGTCGATCGCCCAGGTCTACCGGGCGCGGCTGGAGAGCGGGGAGGAGGTGATCGTCAAGGTCCGGCGCCCCGGCGTCCAGAAGATCATCGAGGCCGACCTCCGCCTGCTCTCGCACGCCTCGCGCATCGTCGAGAGCGAGTGGCCGGAGATGACGCGCTACCGCCCGCACGAGCAGATGCGCCACATCGCGCAGGGCCTGCGCGAGGAGCTCGACCTGCTCAACGAGGCGCGCAACTGCGAATTGCTCGCGGCCCTGTTCGCCGACCGGGACGACATTGTCTTCCCGAAGATCTACTGGGACTGGACCTCCGAGCGGGTGCTCGTGCAGGAGTTCATCCACGGGATCCCGCCCACGGACCTGCGCCGGCTGGAGGAGGAGGGCTTCGACCGGGTCGTGCTGGCCCAGCGCGGCACCGACGCGTTCCTGCAGATGTCGCTGATCGAGGGCGTCTTCCACGCCGACCCGCATCCCGGCAACATCCTGTGCATGCCGGGCAACCGGATCGCCTTCGTGGATTTCGGCATCATCGGCCGGTTGTCGCAGCGCCGCCGGGCGCAGCTGCTGATCCTGATCGGGGCGATGCTCAAGGAGGATGCGGACGGGCTGATGGCGGTCCTGCTCGACTGGACCGGCGGCACGGCCCCCGACCTGACGAAGCTGGAATCGGCCTCGCAGGCCTTCGTGACCCGGCACAACGGCTCGACCCTCAACCTCGGCGTGGTGCTCACCGACTTCATGACGATGGCGCGGGAGAACGACCTCGCCATGCCGACCGACCTCGCGATCCTGTTCAAGGGGCTGGTGACGGCGGACGGGGTGATGCGCCAGCTCGACCCCAAATTCGACCTGTTCGCGGCGGCCGGGCCGACCGTGAAGCGCACCATGCACACGCGCTTCTCGATGAAGGAGGTCAAGACCAAGTTCGAGGGCCTCGCCGCCGGCCTCTACGGGGCGGCCTCCGAGCTGCCGACCCTCGTCCACCTCATGCTGGTGCGCCTCAAGCAGGGCCGCGTGACGGTGGAGATCGAACTCAAGGGCATGGACAAGCTCACCCGCGGCATCGAGCGGGCGGCGGCCCGGGTGGCGGTCGGCCTCGTGGTGGCGGCCTTCGCGACGCAGCTCGCGCCGCGGATCATCGAGCACGGCACGCCGGCCTTCGCGGCGATCGGCATCGTCGTGCTGACGATCGGAATCGGCTGGATCCTGCTGCTCGCCCGCAACCGCTAGAGCCGTGTCGAGCGAGGCGGTCACCGGCTCGCGTGAAGACAGGGCGATGACGAAGGAACGTGAAGCCCTCTCGGAGATCCGAGGATCACCGAAAGGGCTTGAGGACAGCCTCCGACGGTGGCGGCGCCGGTCCGTCACCGCCCGCGGCGAACCGCGAACCCGGAGCCGCGGTTCGACGCGCGCCGCGCCTGCTCCCGGGGCGATGGCGCGGGACCCCTCGGGGGTGTCCCGCGACACCCTCAGTGGCGGGCCGGCCGGCCGCGGCTGGCGCGCAGCTCGACGGCCGCGCGGGTAGCGTGATGCGGGGAGCGGAAGACCTGCCCTTCGAGCCGAAGGTAGTCGGGATGGGCCGCGAAGAAGCGGAAGCCCTGGGCTTCGCGCACCACGATCCCGGCCGAGGTCTCCCCGACCTCCACGATGCGGGCTGACGACATGACGTGACACTCCTCTCGCCGGCGCGCAGCCGGCGGGGCGCGCCGTGCGGCGCGGTGACGGGATGGGGGATTGCGGGAGGGTCAGGCGCCGGGACAGCCGTCGCGTGCTGCGCGGGCCGGACCGCGCGCGTCGTGCAGCAGGCGCTCGCGTCGGATCGGGATCGGTCGCATCGCCGCATCGGCTCCGGGAGGCGGGCGGCCGGGGCGGCCCGCGGGATCCGTCCGACCGCGCCTCGCGGGGCCCGGCTGACGTTCTCCAGAGGATCCCGGCGGACGGCGCCACTGTCAACGAGAATGTTCTTTCTATGGAACAAGTCGAGGGAGCATATTGCGTGCGGACGAGGTCGCCTTTCTCGAATATTTCGCTGGATTGGCGGAAAAGACCCCAAGGAATGGGCCGCGCTGCGTTCGTCAAAAAGAACGAAGCGCCGTACCTGCCCCCTGGCGTCAGTGCGGGCCGTGGCGCAAGCTGGGCGCACTCGTCAGGAGGGCCGCATGGCGCATGATCCGCACGACCACGACCACGACCACGACCACGACCACGACGCGGCGCCGCGCTGGAAGCACGACGGGGTCCGGGTGATCACGGGCGACCGCCTCGACCCCAACACCGCGCAGACCCCCGGCATGTTCCGTCAGGCGGCGATCAACCACGCGCGGGTCGGGGCGCAGAAGATCTGGGCCGGGACGGTGGCGATCCAGCCCGACGCCAAGACCGGCGTCCACCACCACGGCGCCCTGGAGAGCGTGATCTACGCGGTGCGGGGGAGGGCGCGCATGCGCTGGGGCGAGCACCTCGAATTCACCGCGGAGGCGGGGCCGGGTGACTTCATCTACGTGCCGCCCTACGTCCCGCACCAGGAGATCAACGCGTCGCCGGACGAGCCGCTCGAATGCGTGCTGGTGCGCTCGGACAACGAGGCCGTCGTCGTCAACCTGCCGGACGTGCAACCGGTCGAGCCGCCGGAGACCGTCTATTGGGTCGATCCGATCCACAAACATCCTTAGAGGAAGCGCGCCCGGGCGGGCCGGGCTGGCCGTGGCTTTTTTGCCGATCCACTTGACGTTGCTGGGATCTTCCCCGGGCCCGCCGCGCATTTTAATCCTTTGTTAAGCGCGTGGCCCGAGCCTTGGATCAATTCCAGTTCCCGAAGGTGCGCCATGGTACTGCCGAAGGCCCGACCCGTTCCCGCCGACGATGCCGAGTGTCCGGTTCCCCTCGCGACGCTCGGCCAGATCTATCGCGGCGACAGCGAGACGGTGGACGCGATCGTGGGCGGGATCCCGCCCCGCATCCGCGCGCGCCTGGCGGCCTACCTCTACGGCAAGAGCCACACCCACGAGATCGGCCTGCGGATCGCGGCGATCTGCGACGAGCACGACCTCGTCGAGGCGGCCGGGCTGGCAGGGTCGGTGCTCTTCGCGCAATCGCGCAGCCGGCCCGCGCGCGAGCCCGGCCCGCGCCACCCGACCGCCCGCCGCGTCAGCCTCGCGGGCTCGGCCGGCGCCCGGGCGTTCTGAGGGCGTTTTTCTCGGCGCGGTTGGCGCTCGGCGCTTGTGAGCGGCGCCAACCTCGTGCTAAAGGCGCCGCCTGCGACGCGAGAGCGTCGCCGGGCGGTCGCGCAAGCGGCGCCGGAGAGGTGGCAGAGCGGTTGAATGCACCGCACTCGAAATGCGGCATGGGCGCAAGTCCATCGGGGGTTCGAATCCCTCCCTCTCCGCCATAGATTGCCCGATATCGCTTCCGCGTTGGCTCAAACACTGTCGAACATCTCACGCCCCGCGGCGCTATGACGAATTCCAGCAAGGCGGCGCGCTCGCTCCGGTCATCCCTCCTGAACGCGCGTTCTCGGGACATGATCGACGCTAGCGTTCCTGCGTCGCCCTGCAGACCTCCAGCACTCTGCCCCGGAGCCACCGGTGGGCCGGATCGGCATCCATCCGCGGGTGCCACATCGCCGAGACGGCGATCTCCGGCACCGGCACGGGGAGCGGGAATGCGACAATCCCTGCCAGGCCTGGATCGTCGCTCTGGACGCACGAGCCCGGCACGAGCGCGATCAGGTCCGAGTGTCGCGCGATCCGCAAGGCGTCGGAGAAGCCCGGCACGACCACCATCGTCTCCCGGCTCAGGCCGATCGTCGCCAGCGCGGCATCGACCGGGCCGGTGAACGCCCCCCGGCGCGATGCCACGACATGCCGGCCCGCCGCGTAGCGTTCGGCGCCGATCTCGCCGGACAGCAAGGGATGGCCCGCCCGCACGGCACCGACGAACCGGTCGCGAAAGAGGAGCCGGGTGCGCAATTCGGGCGCGGAGGCGCCCAGAACGCCGATCTCCAGGTCGATCTCCCCGTCGCGCAGCGGCCCGGCATCCTTGTCGGGCTTGGGCGCGAACCGCAGCCGTGCGCGCGGCGCCGCCGCTGCGATCGCCGTCACCAGAGGGGCCGAGAACATCTCCACGAAGCCTTCGCCGGCGCGGATGGTGAAGGTGCGGTCGATCGCCGCCACGTCGATCGCACCGGATTCCGGTCCGAGCACAGCGTGGACGTCGCGCACGAGGTCGTGGACCCGGCCGCGCATCGCCATCGCGCGGGGTGTCGGCACCAGCCGGCGGCCGGCCCGCACGAGCAGCGGATCGCCCGTCGCGGCGCGCAGCCGCGTCAGCGTCCGGCTCATGGCGGATGGGCTCAGCCCGAGCTTGCGGGCGGCGCCGCTGACGCTGCCTTGTCCCAGCAGCACGTCGAGGGCCACGAGCAGGTTCAGATCGAGGTCGGACATGCCCCAACCATGCCCCACCGAGGTGATCGCGAACAGGCGTTGCGCGCAATGATACTGTGCATCCGTTGCGTCTGGCGCATCGTACGAGAGCGAGAGATATCGGCTCCGACCATGATCGGAGCCGCCCCATGACTCAGATTTCTCCCGACGCGTCCCGCGGGACCGTCCTCCTGATCGGCGCCTCGCGCGGCCTCGGCCTCGGCATGGCCGGCGAGTTCGCCGGGCGTGGCTGGCACGTCGTCGCCACCCTGCGCGAAGGTATGCGGACCGCGCTGCACGACCTCGCGGACGCTCATCCCGACCGGATCGAGATCGAGACGGTGGATATCGCCGAGCCTGAGCAGGTCGCTGCCCTGCGCGACCGCCTCGCGTCGCGCGCGTTCGACATCCTGTTCGTCAATGCCGGTACCGCGAACAGGAAGGACGAGCCCGCCGCCGAGATCGCGAGTGACGAATATGCCCGCGTGCTCGTGACCAACGCGCTCGGCCCGATGCGGGTGATCGAAGCCTGCCGGACCCTCGTGAAAGCCGATGGCCTGATCGGAGTCATGTCCTCCGGCCAGGGGAGCATTGCCAACAACACCAACGGGCGACATGAGGTGTATCGCAGCAGCAAGGCCGCGCTGAACCAGCTCGTGCGCAGCTACGCCGCCCGCCACGCCGACGACCCGCGTGCGCTCGTCCTGTTGGCGCCCGGCTGGATCAGGACGCGGCTCGGCGGCCCTGGGGCGCCCTTCGGCGTTGAGGAGAGCGTGCCGCTGCTCGTCGACGTGCTGCTCGGGCGCCGGGGCAAGCCGGGTCTCGCCTTCCTCGACCGCGACGGGAACACCGTACCGTGGTGATGGGGCTGATCGGCATCGCGGCGCATGGCTTGAAGCCCGACGCGGCGTGGCACGCCATCCGCCTCGGCGCCGCAGCCTCGAAATGCGCGGCCGTTGCGTCAGGATCGGCATCGACCAGCCACGCACGCTGCGCGCATTCTTCGGCGCGAGGGTGGGAGCGATGCGGTGTCGGAGGGCCGTCGCGTGAACATCGTGCTCATCCGGGCCCGGCGCGGGCCGGCCGGTCATGGCCGCACGGCTTCCCTGGTCGACAGTCATACCTCCTGGTCGGTCTATGAAGACTGAGTCAAGAGGAAGTCCACACCCGCGACACCCGCCACTTGCTCGCTTACACGTCTTCGTCTTTGATGTAGATGAACGCGGCGTCAAGCCTGTCTGCCAGATGCTTCGCTAAGGCGAGCGCCGCTTCGAAATTCGCGGCTGCCGAGCGAACCGAAACCTGGTGCTTCGCATTCGTGATCGTCCCGGTGATCGCGTAATAATGCTCGCCGGAGTTCGACTTTGTTTTTTCGAGGAGCAAGTAATTCTGCTTCTTGCTGATGTCGGCATCGGACGGTAGCTCTTCGAGGACAGGCATCCGGTGTGGCTCGGGACGAATCGCCAAGACGATGTAACAGAAGTCCCCGCGTTCCGATCGAGAAATGTCGATGCGTCCGGACCCGGTCAGGCGGCCGATCTCGGCGAGGGTCCGCTCTCCGCCGCTCCGCGGCCGACGCGCCTTGACGACCGGGGCGGGAATGCCCTTTATGACCCGCGTGCCGCGACCACGGTGCCACATTGCGCGCCGGTCGAGCGGCCATGCCGGTGTAGCACAGCGGTAGTGCAGCGGTTTTGTAAACCGAAGGTCGGGGGTTCGATCCCCTCCGCCGGCACCATCACAGGCTTCGCCCCGGGATCGGGTTACGCCACCCTGCGGCCGCGCCTGTCTCCTGGAAGCCGGTCCGGATTGACCGCGGCCGTCGTCCCTGGGCCGCTGGCGTGCGCACCGGCCGGGGCGCGGCATGGCGGTAGGGCTCGGAATGGATCGTCTGCAGGCCATGCGCATCGTCGTGAGGGTCGCGGAAACCGCGAGCTTCACCGAGACCGCGCGCCAGTTGCAGATGAGCGCCCCGGCCGTCACCCGCGCGGTCGCGGCGCTCGAGGGCGCCATCGGCTCCCGGCTCTTCGTCCGCACGACGCGCTCGGTGAAACTCACGGAAGCGGGCGGGCGCTACGTCGAGGATTGCCGGCGCATCCTGGCCGATCTCGCGGAGGCGGAGGCCGCGGCGGCCGGCGCCACCGCGACGCCCACCGGGACGCTCACGGTCACGGCGTCGGTCCTGTTCGGGCGGATGCACGTGTTGCCGATCGTCACCGACTACCTCGACGCCTACCCGACCATGGCGGCCCGGACGCTGTTCGTCGACCGCCCGGTGAACATCGTGGAGGAGGGCATCGACGTCGCCATCCGCATCGGCCACCTGCCCGATTCCGGCTTCACGGCCGTCAAGGTCGGGGACGTGCGCCGGGTGGTCTGCGGAGCGCCTGCCTATTTCGAGAAGCACGGCGTTCCGACGGTCCCGGCCGATCTCAGGCATCACCGCATCGCCGCCTCGACCGGCGCATGGCCGTCATCGGATTGGCGGTTCGGGCGGGACGAGCGCGTCAGCGTCCATCCCGCGCTCGAGAGCAACACCAACGAGGCAGCCATCGCCGCCGCCGTCACGGGATGGGGGCTGACGCGGGTGCTGCACTACCAGATCGGCCCGGCCCTGCGCGAAGGCCGCCTGCGGATCGTGCTCGCCGAGTACGAGGAGCCGCCGCTGCCGATCCACGTGCTCCACCCGGAGGGACGTCACGCGCCGGCCAAGGTCCGGACCTTCGTGGATCTGGCGGTGGCGCGCCTGCGCGCGAACCGGCACGGGATCTGATCCGCCCCACGGGATCGGGCCGACGCCGTACGGGATCTCCGCCGGGCCGCTGGTCCAGCACCGGTCCGGCGTTCGACGGACCGGCATCCGCCTCCACCGCCCGTCCCAGCCGGGCGGCCCGGCTACCGGACCGTCGACGCGTGGCGGCCCGCGCGGGGGGCGGGCAGGCTGCCGGTGGTGTCGCCGGGAGCGTCCTCGCTCGGCCCGAGCACGACGCGGCACGGGGCGCTGATCTGCGCGGAGTTGCGCCGCAGGCAGGTCTCGATCCGATGCTCGTCCGGGATCGCACTGGCGCACAGCGTCATCGCGTCGCCCATGCAGGCGTTGCGCTCACGCTCGGTCCCCTGCGCTCCCGCCGCCCCGCCCGACAGGAGGAGGGCGGCGACGCAAACCGCGAGGATCCGCGCTCCGGTCGTCAAGTGGGTCATGGATTGGCTCCGACATGGCGTTGCAGCGCCCCCTGCAGCCCCCACAACGTCCCTGGCGTCGCGGGGTTCAGCGGTGAGGCCGCGGCGCCCGATCGCGTGGCCGTTTCGCTCCGCGCGGGACCGGGATCTCCGCCGTCGTCGCCCCGACGTGCCGGTCGTCGGGTCGGATCATGCCCGCGGTGGTCCGCTACAATCCGGCCGAGCGCCAGAACAGGGCGGTGATCGCCGCCAGAATCACGAACCACGCGCCGACCAGGACGGGGACCGAGCGCCGCCCCGCCGCGCGCCGGTTGTCGTTCCCCGCCCGCGGAAGCCGCCCGCGCAGGATCCCGTATCCGTAAGTCGTCGCAACGGGGTCGCGATGCGGTGGTGCGGACTTGCGCAGGCTAGACATGCGGAGACTTTATCACGGCGGGTGCCGAACGGGAGAGCCCCCTATCGTCGCGCTCCCGCGATTTCGCGCCGACCCCAGGCCCGCCGCGCCGGCCGCCTCAGACCCAATGCGTCAGCCATGTCCGCAGGCGGGAGCCGCCGGGCGGCCTGCGCACCGCGGCGAGGTGGTGGTCGATCCAGTGCGGGCTCAGGATCTCGCCGTCCTCGGTGACGATCCAGGGCAGCGCGTCCGGGTCCTCCGCGCAATCCGCGGCGGCGAGGAGGGCCTGCCTCAGCGTGGGATAGATGCGGGCCTCGGCCGAGGGGGCGGCGCGTTCCGCGTGCCAGATCATCAGCTCGGCCGGGCGGTCCATCGGTGACATCGGCGGCACTCCATGCGTCGCGAGTGGGCGAATCATGGAGCGGCCGAGCTGTTGTGGACGTGGCGGGCGGATTGCCATCCTGTCATGCGGCAGCCGCCCGGGACGGCGCCGCGTCAGCGCGGCGGCAGGGCGTTGCCCGAACGGATCGCGGCGCGGGCCTGCGGACCCGCGGCGTCCGGCAGAACCGGATTGCGCGGCCAGCGCAGGGGAGGGCGGCCCGGCCGCGCCGCGACCACGATCACGATCGCGCCGACCGCCCCGAAGGTCATCACCAGGATCTCGACCGGGATCATGCGAAGCCTTGAAGCGAGCGGCGACAACGACGGTCCGACGCTGCCGCTCTATCGCGCGATCCGCCACCGGAGCCATGTGACATCCAGCCATGTGACATCCGGCCATGCGACAGCGTGGCCGGGCGGCGCGGCCGCGCCGGGTTGCGGCGGCGCCGGACGCGTCGTACTTCCGCGCACGGCCGCACCGGAGGACACCTGTATGATGATGCCCTTGACCCGGGGCCTTGCCGCCCTCGGCCTTCTCGTCCCGACGGCCGTCCTGGCCGCGCCGAAGGATCCGACCGGCGTCTGGCTCACCGAGGACGGCAGGGCCCGCATCCGCATCGAGAAGTGCCTGACCCGCAACGACCGCATCTGCGGCTACGTGGTCTGGCTGAAGACGCCGCTGAACGACCAGGGCCAGCCGCGCGTCGACTTCAAGAACAGCGATCCCAAGAAGCGCAACCGTCCGTCGCTCGGGCATCAGCTCATCATGGGCCTGAAGCCGAACGCCGACGACCACTTCGAGGGACAGATCTACAATTCGGAGGACGGCAAGTCGTACGACGTGTCGATCTGGGTCGATGCGCCGGGTGAACTCAGCGTGCGCGGCTGCCTGCTGGGCTTCCTGTGCGGGTCGCAGACCTGGAAGCTGACGACCGACACGCTGGCGGGCCAGCTGACCGGGCCGACCAACGGTCCGGGCGGTCCGCGCCCTGATCCGGAATGGACCCCCAAGCCAGCCGCCCCGAAGGCGGCGGCCCCCGCAGCCCCCGCGGCCCACAAGGAGGGAGCGGCCGCCACCCACAAGGACGAGGCGGCGAAACCCTGATCGCGCAGCGTCGTCCACAGGGGCGTATGGGCGCGGGCCGGCCGGCGAGCGGCCCCGTCACCGCCGCCGGTTCGACCGGAAGTTGAAGCCACGCTGGTCGCCCCGCGCCCGGCCCGCCCGCGCCGGCCGCGCGGTGCCGGCGGCCATGCCGCCCAGCCAAGCCCCCGCGAGCGTGAGGTTTTAGCCGCTCGCTGCCGGACCTCCGGGGCCGAGCGCGGCCGCGCGGCGGTGGCGGGCGCGCCGGCGCCGACGGCTCCGCCGTCTCGCCGCCGCTGCTGCATCGTATCCAATTGGTGCGCAATGGTTGCGTGAAACCCTCGCTCGCGAACGACCCAAGTCCCAAACTTGATTTCGATGATCCATTGACGATCAGGTGATTTTCTCGCAGGTGGAAACAAGTTTTCACCGAGGGCAAGTGCATGAGCAGGGATGGCGCTCCGGAGCAGTCGGAGCTGATCAACCTCTCCGCCGACATCGTGTCGGCCTATGTGGCGAACAACTCGGTCCCGCTCGCGGATCTTCCCGGGCTGATCGAGGCGGTGCACGCCTCGCTGACGACGATCGTGGCACCGCCGCCGCCGAAGCCGGAGAAGCCGGTTCCTCCCATCCCGATCCGGAAAACGGTGACGCCGGACGCGATCATCTCGCTGGAGGACGGCAAACCCTACAAGTCGCTGAAGCGACACCTGTCGGGGCGGGGCCTGACGCCCGAGCAGTACCGGGAGAAGTGGGGCCTGCCGCCGGACTACCCGATGGTGGCGGCGACCTACGCGGCCCAGCGCTCCGAACTCGCCAAGACCCTCGGCCTCGGCCAGCTCCGCCGCGACCGCGCCGCCGCGCGACCGCCCGCACCCAATCCCGAGGCGCCCCGCAAGCGCGGCCGTCCGCGCAAGAACGTCTGAATCGAACGCTCCCGCGAGGCGGTGCCGTCCGGCCCGCAGGTCGTGGCGCGGCAATCCCTCTCCCGTGCGGGAGAGGGGTAGGGGATCGGAGATCCCGCGTGAGGGTCCAGGTGGTTCAGCACGTATTCTGACGTGTCCCGCTGCCAGCACGACCATCTTCGCTTCATGACGGGCCGGTCTCGGACCCTACTCTCTCCCGCACGGGCTACCGTGTGCACACATCTCGATAGCCTGCTCATCAAATGAACCCGCCTGGAGTGCGCGACACTCCTCATGCTGAGGTACCGCGCAGAGGTCTCGAAGCACCCAGAACGTTCATCCAAGAGAAAAGGCGCCTTGGACGAGATGCTCTGGGGTGCGTGCGGGCCTGCGGCCCGCCAGAGGCTCGCTCCGCTCGCACCTCAGCATGAGGAGGTGGATTTGTTGCCATTGATGGAATATTGTGCTCGGTGTTTCGGTCTTGCTTCCGTATTCAATCGGATGCGTATCTAGGACGTACGGCTGAGAATTTGTCCCGCACTGTCGGTCAGGTGGTCAGGGCATGCTTGCGGATCGGCCCCCAATGCGGCGGGATCCGCCCCCATCCTCGGCGCCACGACGCGGCGCTGTTTCCGGGATGGCCCGCGCCGCGGCCTTCAGAGCGGGCGTCCACTGCGAGGGCGCGCGGCGGTGCTGGGGCCCCTCGGTGGGCCGCACGACGGCGAGCGTGACGGCGCGCCCCGTGATGCCCTGTCTCTCTAACCCTCGCGGGTGCCGGGAGCCGCCCCGAACACGGCCGCCGCGCTCGGGCGGGTGTCGGAGCGCAGATCGGCCGGGCCCTTGGCGTGCGCGGCCTCGATGTTGCCGAAGAACTGGCGGGCGCTCTCCGCCCAAGTGTAGCGGAGCGCCTCGTCCCGGCAGCGGCCCCGCGGGATCGCCAGCGCGGCGAGCGCCGCTTCCCGCAGGTCGTGATCCAGGACGCCGACATCCGTTCCGCCGACCACGTCCAGGGGGCCGGTCACCGGATAGGCGGCGATCGGCAGGCCGCTCGCCAGGGCCTCCAGGAGGACGATCCCGAACGTGTCGGTGAGACTCGGGAACACGAACACGTCCGACGCGGAATAGATCCGCGCCAGCGACTCGCCCGTGAGCGTGCCGAGAAACCGCGCCTCCGGGTGCTGCGCTTCCAGGCGCGCCCGATCCGGGCCGTCGCCGACCAGGACCTTGGTCCCGGGAAGATCCAGGGACAGGAAGGCCGACACGTTCTTCTCCACCGCGAGCCGCCCCACGAAGAGGAAGAGCGGACGGGGCAGGCCGCGCAGGGCCTCCGGCTCGGGCTCGTCGCGGGGGCGGAACAGCTCCGTGTCCACGCCCCGGGTCCAGCGCAGGAGGGTACGGAAGCCGCGGCCGGCGAGCTCGCGCTCCAGCGACGGCGTGCTCACCATGGTGCCGCTGGCGGCGTTGTGGAACCGGCGCAGCCACGCGTAGCTCAGGGCCGGGGGCACAGGCAGCCGGGCGGCGAGGTATTCGGGGAAGCGCGTGTGGTAGCTCGTGGTGAAGGGGCGCCGCTCCGACAGGCAGACGCGCCGCACCGCGAGCCCGATCGGCCCCTCGGTGGCGATGTGCACGTGGGTCGGCGCCATCTCGCGGCAGCGGGCCGCCATGCCGCGGGCCGTGACCAGCGAGAGCCGGATCTCGCGGTAGCCCGGCAGCGGTACCGAGCGGAAGAGCTGCGGCGTGATCATCATCGGCGTCACGCCGAGACCCGGAGCCGCCTTCGCCATCTGCTCCAGGGAGCGGACGACGCCGTTGACCTGCGGATGCCAGGCATCCGTCGCGATGAGCAGTCTCACGCGACGGCCCGGGTGTCGGAGGCCGTGTGCTCGCGGGCGGGCCGCGGGGCGGGGAGGGGCTCGACCGGGGCCGCGTCCGGCCGCGGCAGCACCGGCTGGCCCGTGGCGACCCCGGCGCGCATCTCGGCGAAGCGGATCACCTCCATGCGGCCGTCGTAATGCTCGACGATCGCCGTGCAGGACTCCACCCAGTCGCCGGTATTGAGGTAGCGCAGCCCGTCGATCTCGCGGTTGGCCGCGTGGTGGATGTGGCCGCAGATCACCCCGTCCGCGCCGACGCGCTTGGCCTCGGCGGCCAGCAGCTCCTCGAAGCGGCTGATGAAGTTGACGGCGTTCTTGACCTTCAGCTTGGCCCAGGCCGAGAGCGACCAGTAGGTCAGGCCGAGGCGGCGCCGCACCCAATTCAGGTGCGTGTTGACGAACAGGGCCGCCGTGTAGGCTCCGTCGCCCAGCAGCGCGAGCCACTTGGCGTGGCGCACCACGAGGTCGAACTGATCGCCATGGATCACGAGGTAGCGCTTGCCGTCCGCCCCCTCGTGCAGGATCTGGTCGTGGACCTCGATGCCGCCGAAATGGAGGTCCAGGAAGTCGCGCAGGAATTCGTCGTGGTTGCCGGGCACGTAGATCAGCCGGGAGCCCTTGCGCACCTTGCGCAGCAGCTTCTGCACGACGTCGTTGTGGGCCTGCGGCCAATACCAGCCGGATTTCAGCTTCCAGCCGTCCACGATATCGCCGACGAGATAGATCTCGTCGGAATCGACCTCGCGCAGGAAATCGAGCAACAGCTCCGCTTGGCAGCCCTTCGTGCCGAGATGGAGGTCGGACAGGAAGAGCGAGCGCACGCGCAGCGCATCAGCGTCGTCAGCCACGTCCGTCTCCTTTCGGTCTATGGGGCGCACCCAAACCGCATTCGCGTATCACTTTGATGACGAAGCCCGGTCCCGACCCGATTAAGGCGGGCGGAACGCAGGATTGCCCGGAATCGGCCTTCCTTGCGGTCTGATGAAGAACCGCATGCGGGGAGCGCAGATCTGGACAGTGGCGATCCGGCTGGCTCGGCCGTACGGGAGGAGGCTAGAAGGACCTTCCTCCTATCCTCCCTGCGACTCTTCCCATGGCTGCCCCCGTCGTCCTGCCCGAGCGCCCCCTGGCCGGGGCCGCCGCGCGTTCCGCCGAGTCCGGCCGCCCCTATCTCGGGATCGGTCTCAAGATCCTGTCCGCCCTCACCTTCACGCTGATGTCGGCGGGCGTGAAGGGCCTCGCGGACCGGCAGTTCCCCACCGGCGAGATCGTGTTCTTCCGCTCCTCCTTCGCCATCCTGCCGCTCCTGATCTGGCTCGCCTGGCAGGGCGGCGTGGCGGCGGCGGTGCGGACCGACAACCTGCGCGGCCACGTCCTGCGCAGCCTCATCGGGGCCTGCGGCATGTTCGCGAGCTTCGCGGCCCTGTCCTTCCTGCCGCTCTCGGATTCGGTGGCGATCGGCTACGCCTCGCCGCTCCTCGTGGTGGTCCTGGCGGCCCTTGTGCTGCGCGAGCGCGTCCAGGCCTATCGCTGGGCGGGCGTGGTGGTGGGCTTCCTCGGGGTGCTGATCATGCTGGCGCCCCATCTCGACCTCGGCGGGGCCGGGACGGCGGGCTCCATCGGCGCGCTCTTCGCCTGCCTGTCCGCGGTCTGCTCGGCGGCGGCGACGATCCAGGTCCGGCGCCTCACGATGACGGAGCGCACCGGGGCGATCGTCCTCTACTTCTTCCTCTTCACCTCGCTGCTCGGCCTCTCGACCCTCGCCCTCGGCTGGCGCCTGCCGAGCCTCGCGGAATTCGGCGGCTTCGCGATGATCGGGATCCTGGGCGGCATCGGCCAGATCCTCCTCACGGAGAGCTACCGGCACGGGGACGCCTCCCTGGTCGCCCCGTTCGAGTACACCACGATGCTGTGGTCGCTGCTGATCGGCTGGTTCGTGTTCGGGCAATTGCCGCAGGCGGCGGTGGCGCTGGGCGGCGCGATCGTGGCGGGGGCGGGCGTCTACACCGTGTGGCGCGAGCGGCGCCTCGCCCAGGAGCGCGCCCGGGACGCCGCGGCGGGGGGCGCCCGGATCGCCTGACGGCCGGGGCGCCGCGCGCGGCCCAAGATTGACGCCCGGGGCGGCCGCCGCATACTCCCGACCCGGCCGGATCTCCCGGCCAGGAGCGTCCCGATGCATCCCGCGGAGTCGCGCGCGCCGGTCCGGGTCGACCTGCGCCTCTACGGCATCCTCGACGTCGGGGTGAGCGGCGGCGACGGCGCGCACCTCGCCGCCATGGCCCGGGCCGCGGTGGCGGGCGGCTGTACCCTGCTCCAGTACCGCGAGAAGCAGATCGCCCGCATCCGCGACAGTCTGGAGCGCGTCCGGGCGATCCGCGCGGCGCTCGCGGGCACCGGAGTCCCGCTCCTCGTCAACGACCGGGTCGACCTCGCCCTGGCGGCGGGCGCGGAGGGCGTGCATCTCGGCCAGGAGGACCTGCACCCGGCCGAGGCCCGCAGGCTGCTCGGCCCCGGGGCCATCATCGGCCTCACCATCAAGACGGCCGCGCAGGCGGACGAACTCTACCGGATGCCGGTGGACTACGCCTGCATCGGCGGGGTCTTCGCCACGGCGAGCAAGCAGAACCCCGACCCGCCGGTCGGCCTCGACGGGCTGGCGCGGATCGCGTTCCGGGCCCGGCTCGCCCGGGCCGGACTCCCGCTGGGCGCGATCGCCGGGATCGACCGGGGCAACGCCGCCGCGGTGATCGGGGCCGGGGCGGACGGGATCGCGCTGATCTCGGCCCTGTTCGGCGTGCCCGGGGAGGTCGAGCCGCGGGCGCGCGACCTGCGCGCCGTGGTCGACGAGGTCCTGGCGGCGCGGGGGGCGGCGTGACGCCGATCGCGGTCACGGTCGCCGGGTCGGATTCCGGCGGCGGCGCCGGCATCCAGGCCGACCTCAAGACCTTCTCGGCCCTCGGCGTCTACGGGGCGAGCGTGGTCACCGCGCTCACCGCCCAGAACACCCGCGGCGTCCAGGCGATCCACGACGTGCCGGAGGCCTTCGTCGCGCAGCAGATCGCGAGCGTCTTCGGCGACCTCGCGGTCGGCGCCGTCAAGGTCGGGATGCTGGCGCGAGAGCCGGTGATCGCCGCCGTGGCGGAGGGCCTGCGCCGCCACGCCTCGGGCCTCCCGGTGGTCCTCGACCCGGTGATGGTGGCGACGAGCGGCGACCCGCTGCTCGCCGCCGGGGCGGTCGAGGCGCTGCGCCGGCACCTGATCCCGCTCGCCCGGGTGCTGACGCCCAACCTGCCCGAGGCCGCCGCCCTCCTCGACGCGCCGGTGGCGCAGGACGAGGCCGGCATGCTGGCCCAGGGGCGGGGCCTCCTCGCCCTCGGCCCGGGGGCGGTGCTGATGAAGGGCGGCCACGGGGCCGGCGAGGAGAGCGTCGACCTCCTGGTCGGACCCGGCGACGCCGTCCTGCGGCTCGCCGGCCGGCGGCTTGCGACCCGCAACACCCACGGGACGGGCTGCACGCTGTCCGCGGCGATCGCCGCCGGGCTCGCGCGCGGCGTGCCCCTCACGGAGGCGGCGCGGGCCGCCAAGGGCTACCTGGCGGCGGCCCTGGCGGAGGCGGACCGGCTGGCGATCGGGCACGGCCACGGGCCGGTCCACCACTTCCACGCGTGGTGGTGAGGCGCCGGCCCGAAAACATGGCCCCGCGGGCGCAAGCCCCTTGCCCTCCCGGGTCGATTGCGTTTGATGGAGCGTACGGACGTTCGGAATGCGGAACGTCGCGGGGTGAGAGCGGCCGATGGGTGTGGAGCGGGGACGTGAGCGGACGAGGGACCTGATGACGGGCGCGCAGGTCCTGTCGGGCCAGCTCGGCAAGACGATCCAGCGCCTGCGCAAGGCCTACAACCTGTCGCTCTCCGAACTCGCCGAGCAGTCGGGCGTGGCGAAGTCGATCATCAGCCAGATCGAGCGCAACGAGACAAATCCCACCCTGGCCACGATCTGGCGCCTCAGCCAGGCCCTCGACGTCTCGATCGAGCGCGTGCTCGCCACGGGCGACGAGGAGCCCTTCATCGAGAAGTCGTCCCGGGCCGACACGCCGATCCTGCTGTCGGAGGACGGCAAGGTGCGGCTCGCCATCACCGGCTGGATCAAGACGGTCGAGTGGCTGCAATGGTACGACCTCACCGCCGAGCCGGGGGGCGAACTCGATTCGGACGCCCACCAGCGCGGCTCGGTCGAGTGCCTGTCGGTCCTCGACGGCGAGTTCGAGATCGACGTGGCCGGGAGCGTCCAGCGCGCCAAGGCCGGCGAGACCCTGCGCTACCGCTGCGACCGGCCGCACACGGTGCGCTGCGTCGGCGACCGGCCGGCCCGCGCCACGATGGTGGTGATCATGAAGGCCGCCGTGATGGAGTAGGGCCCGCCGGCCGCGACGCCGTCGCGGTCGACGCTCGCCTTCCGCAGCAATCGCCGCGAGCGGCACCGTGAGATCACGGCGCGTCTCCGCGAGACTTGCCTCCGTGCTTCCCGCGGTGCGCGGTTCTTCCGTCATCCGCCGCAAGGTTCGTAACGATCAGTCGAGCGTAATCTTGATCGGATAGAATGCTCAAAGAGTGTGGAGCGCGATCGAGATACAGTTGATGAATACGGATTTTTAATCCCTGACAACAATGATCCACGCGCGGATGAGAGTCGGTGCGGGATGCGTACGATCGGGCGATTTCTCTCGGACCGGGCGGGGGTCGTCGCGCTGATCCTCAGCCTGAGCCTCCCGGTGATCGTGGCGGCGAGCGGGGCCGCGGTCGAGTACGCCCGCATCCACAAGCGGCGCGCCGAACTGCAGAAGGCGGTGGACGTGGCGGCCCTCGGCGCGGCGGGCGAGCTGACGGTCGCCGGGTCGGACCGCTACGTCGAGGCGCGGGCGAAGAGCCTCGCCTTCCAGTCGGCCAACGGCACGGACCCATCCCAGACGCGGGTCACCGCGACGATCGGGAGCGGGGGGAGCACCGTCACGGTCGCGATCAACGAGACCATGCAGAGCCTGTTCGGCCGCCTGCTGACGCTTCCCAGCATGGAGATCGGGGCGAGCGCGACGGCGGAACTCTCCGGCTCGACCCGGATCTGCCTCCTCACCCTGGACGACAGCCGCCCCGACGGTATGCACCTGCACAAGAACGCCACCCTGGCGGCGACGAGCTGCGGGATGTTCGGCAACTCCACCGACAAGGGCGGCGTGCATATCGAGAACGGGGCGAGCGTCGACGCGGCGCTGGTCTGCTCGGCCGGCGGCATCGCCATCGGCCGCGCGAGCGTGCGCGGCGTGACGCAGAGCGGCTGCCCCGTTCGGACCGATCCCCTGGCGAGCCGCTCTGGCCCCGCGATCCCGAGCTGCACGACGACGACGCCGACCGTGATCGACGGGTCGAAAACTCCGACGGCGCTGCTGACGCCGGGCATCTACTGCAAGGGTCTGAAGATCACCAACGGGGCGGTGGTCACCTTCGCGGCGGGGATCTACATCATCGACGACGGTCCGCTCACCGTCGACAAGAACGCCTCGATCAGCGGGCAGAACGTCGGCTTCTACTTCACCGGCGACGCGGGCGGCGTGCTGTTCGACGTGAAGAGCAGCATTGATCTGACCGCGCCCAAGGACGGCGTCATGGCCGGGCTGCTGTTCTTCGAGAACCGCAGCGTCAGCGCGCCGGTCGCGGCGGTCTCGACCGAGAAGTACACCCCGCCGCCGCCACCGCCGCCCGGCTCGCCCCCGATGCGACAGTACCGGATCATCAGCAACAACGCCCGCAACCTGCTCGGGACCATCTACCTCCCGGCCGGTCGGCTCATCGTCGACGCCGGCAACCCGGTGGCCGACCGCTCCGCGTACACGATCATCGTGGCGCGCCAGGTCGAGTTCTTCGACGGCCCGAGCATCTACCTGAACTCCAACTATGGCGTGAGCGACATCCCGGTGCCGGACGGCGTCGGCAACACGGTGAAGCGCACGGTGCGGCTGGTGCAGTAGGGCAGGGCGGCGATCGCCCGGTCAGCCGCCCGTCCCCACCCAGCGCACCACGTCCGCCAGCACGATCGTCAGCGCACGGTCGAGGCCGTTGGCAGCTGTGGCGGCGTTGATCTCCGCGACCGGAACCCGGGCCTCGAACACGCGGGCGTTCACCACGGCGCCGGTCGAGTCCGAGACGAGCTTCGCCGAGAGATCCACCACCGCCTCCCGCGAGCCGGCCGCGATGTCGAAGGCGCGGATCTCCGTCACCAGCAGCGTGTCGGCGGCGATCTTGTCGCCCGGGCGGCTCACCGACCGCAGGCTGCGGGTGTTCTCCAGGCTCTGGATCAGCCGGGCCTGGATCAGGCGCGGCAGCCGGTCCGCCCATTGCCCGCCGCCAAGGAAGGAGAGGGCGCCGCCGGGCTCGCGCACGATGATCCGGTCGGCCTCGAAGGGCTGCAGCCCGACCGGCTCGGCCACGACCAGCGAGCGGCGCGCCGCCCCGGCCCGCGCCGCGCCGGGCAGCGCCGTGAGGTCGAAGGTCGAGGGGACCGCGCCGGTGCCGCAGCCGCCGAGCGCGAGGGTCGCGAGCACGGCGCAGAGGAGCGGGGCGCGGAGGGAAGCGTGCGGCATGAAGCGTGGCGGGCTGCGGTCTCGGAGCCGGATTATAGGACCGGAACCTTGACCGGACATCGCCGGCCCGGCCGCCGCGTGCCTTTGCGCACCTGCACGCCCCCGTTGCGGCGCCACAGGGTCAGCGACCGTTGTATTCGGGCAACGATGGCTTGCCGCCGAAGATCACCTGGGACGGGTCGCGCTCGATGCTGCGGGCGGCGCTGTTGAGGGTGCCCAGCGTGCGCTGGCCCTCGGTGGAGAGGTTCTGGACCTCGCGCCGGCCCGCCCCGCTGAGCCGCCCGAAGCTCGTCGTGATGGTCGCCGTCCGCTTGTCGAGGTTCTCCGACATGGTGCGGAAGGCGCGGCCGGCCTCGCGGATCGAGACCGCGGCCTCGCGGATCTCCCCGAAGGTGCTCTTCCCTTCCTCGCCGGAGGCGGAGCCGAGGAAGCCCTCCGCGCCCTTCAGCACCGCGTCGATCCGGTCGGCCGAGGCGTTGAGCTTGCCCGCGAGAGTGCGGGCGTCGTGCAGCCCGTCCTGGATGTCGGGCGAGGCCGCCGCCAGCGCGGCCGAGAAGCGGTCGGCATTGTCGATCAGGTTGCCGAGCTTGCGCCCGTCGATCGCCTTCACCAGCGCGTCGAGGGCCGGGCCGGCGTCGCTCAGCGTCTTCGAGAAGGTCTCGACATTGGCGAGCGTGCGGTTGATCGCGCCCTCGTTGCCGGCGACCACCCGGTCGAGGCGCTGGAGCATGTCGTCGGCGCGCTGGGCGATCATGCGCGCGCTCTGCATCAGGTCCTGGATGTCCGAGGAATCGGCGAAGATCGTCGCCATCCGCTCGCCCTCGGGCGGCTTGAGGGCCGGGGCGTCGGCGCTGCCGCCGACGAGGGCGATCGAGGCCACGCCCGTGAGCATCGTCATGTCGAGGCGCGCGCGGGTGTCGGCGCGCAGGGGCGTCGCGCGCTCGACCTCGACGATCGCGGTGACGCGCCGGGGATCCTGCGGCAGCAGCTCGACGTCCCGCGCCTCGCCCACCCGGATGCCGTTGAAGGTGACGACGGCCCCCTTGGCGAGGCCGCCGACGCCGCCCGAGAACACGATGCGCAGCGGCACCCGCGCCTGATTGGAGGTGCTGCCGCGCAGCCAGAAGGCGAACAGGAAGCCGGCCGCGATCACCGCGAGGGTGAAGGCCCCGATCAGGACGTTGTTGGCGCGGGTTTCCATGCCGTCATGGTCCTCATTCGGCGGGCGAAAATGCGGCGGCCGCGATCGCCTCGGAGCCGGCGCCGGTCCGCGCGCCGCCCGGGACGACCGCGCGCGCCCGCTTGCCGTGGAAGTAGGAGCGCAGCCAGGGGTGATCGGAGGCGAGCATGTCCTCGATCGGGCCGGCGGCGATGATCTGCCCGTCGCCGAGCGCGGCGATGCGGTCGCAGGCGGTGTAGAGGCTGTCGAGGTCGTGCGTCACCATGAAGACGGTGAGGCCCAGCGTCTTCTGGAGCGTCGCCACGAGGTCGTCGAACTCGCCCGCGCCGATCGGGTCGAGGCCGGAGGTCGGCTCGTCGAGGAACAGCACCTCCGGGTCGAGGGCGAGCGCCCGGGCGAGGGCCGCCCGCTTGATCATGCCGCCCGAGAGTTCCGAGGGCAGCTTGTCGGCCGCGTCGGGCTTGAGGCCGACGAGCTCGATCTTCAGCCGCGCGAACTCGTCGAGGAGCCGCTCCGACAGGCGCAGGTGCTCGCGCATCGGCACCTGGATGTTCTGCTTCACGGTCAGCGCCGAGAACAGCGCGCCCTGCTGGAACAGCACGCCCCAGCGCCGCTCGATCAGGCGGCGGCGCGCCGGGCTCAGCGCGTCCACATCCTCGCCGAACACCTCGATCAGCCCCGAGCGCTTCGGCACCAGGCCGAGCAGCGTGCGGGTGAGGACGGACTTGCCCTGGCCGGACGGGCCGACGAAGCCCAGGATCTCGCCGCGGCGGATGTCCAGGCTCAGGCCCTTGAGCACCGTGCGGTCGCCGAAGCCGACCACGAGATCGCGCACGCGGATGACCGCGTCGCGTCCGGGGGACGTCGTTTCCTGGCGCTCAGCCTGCACGGGGGTCTCTACAGGTCGATGGCCGCGAAGAAGATGGCGAAGACGCCATCCAGCACGATGACCATGAAGATTGACTTGACGACTGAGGCGGTGACGTGGCGGCCGAGCGATTCCGCCGACCCCTCGACCCGGAATCCCTCGCTCGTCGCGATGATGCCGATGATCAGCGCCATGAAGGGCGCCTTGAGCATCCCGACGATCACGTGCCGGATGGTGACGACGCCCTGCAGCCGCGACAGGAACGCGTCGAGGGAGAGGTTGCCGTAGGCGGCGGAGGTGAGCGCCCCGCCCGCGAGCGCCGCGAGATCGGCCAGGAAGCCGAGCATCGGCAGCGCCAGCATCAGGGCGAGGATGCGCGGCACGATCAGGATCTCGATCGGGTCGAGGCCCATCACCCGCAGGGCGTCGACCTCCTCGCGCATGCGCATCGAGCCGATCTCCGCCGTGAAGGCCGAGCCCGAGCGGCCTGCCACCATGATGGCGGTGAGGAGCACCCCGAGTTCGCGCAGCGTCAGGATGCCGATCATGTTGACGACGAAGGACTGCGCCCCGAACCGCTGCAGCTGGATGAGGCCCTGCTGGGTGACGATGCAGCCGACCAGGAACGCGATCAGCATGATGATCGGCGTGCCCCTGAGCGCGATCTGCTCGACCTGGTTGACGAGGGCGGCGGCGCGGAAGCTGCGCGGCCGCGCCAGAACCCTCAGGCAGGCCGCCACCACCTCGCCGAGGAAGCCGAGCCAGGACAGCACCTCGGCGCCGACATGCCGCATCCCGGCGCCGATCGCCGCGAGGCCGTCGAGGGGCGAGAGCCCGCGGCGGCGCTCCGGCGCGGGCGTGGGCTCGCGATAGGCGACCTCGCGCAGGAGGATGCGGTGCTCGGGCCGCGCGCCCGCGTAGTCGACGGTGCGGCCCGCCGCCTCGATCTCGCTGCGGGTGCGCTCCAGGACGAAGGCGCCCAGCGTGTCGAGGCGCAGGAGGCCCGACAGGTCGATCTGGACGCGCCCGCCCGGATCGGCACCCGCCGCGATCGCGGCGGCGGAGGCCTCGACGGCGGGCGCCTGATCGGCCGTCCAGCGGCCCGCCAGGCGCGCCTGAATGCCGTCGCGAAATTGCAGGAGGGTCGCGGATGCGTGCTCGGGCGGATGCGTGCTGGCCTCGGTCGACACGGGCCCGCCCTCCACTTCGATCGCCGTCCCCACGGCGGCCTTATAGCGCGCGCCGCGGCGACGTGACAAACCGGGGCGAGGCCAGGGCGAGCCCGAGGGCGAGGGCCGCGAGCGGGACCATGGCCGTCAGAGCGAGGAGGGGGCCTCCCTCCCGGGCCGCCGCGCCGCTCGCCAGCGTGGCGGCCGCCGAGGCCAGGGAGGCCGCGGCGGCGTAGAGCCCCTGCGCCCGCCCGCGGGCCCCCGCCGGGGCGAACTGCGCCAGCGCGCCCATGATGCCGAGCTGCGTCGCCCCGAAGGTGAGGCCGTGCAGGACCTGAAGGGGCAGCACCGCCTCCGGCACCCGCGCGGTGGCGATCAGGCCGGCCCAGCGCAGCAGCGCCGTCCCGGCCCCGAGCACCAGGAGGCGGAAGGGGGCGTCCCGCAGCCCCTCGATCCGGCCGACCAGGGCGAAGAACGCGATCTCGGCGACGACCCCCGTCGCCCACGCGGCGCCGATCTGGGGCGGCGACAGGCCGAGCCCCGCCCAGTGGATGCTGCCGAACGTGTAGACCGCGGCGTGGCTCGCCTGCGTGATCGCCGCCGACGCCATGGCGAGGGAGAGGGCGGCGGGGAGCCGGGGCGCCCGCGCCGGGCCGGCTCCCGCTTCCGGCGAGGGCGGTGCGCTTGCCGCCGCTCCCCGCGGCACCAGGAGTGCCGCGCCGCCCGCCGAGACGAGGCCGAGCCCCGCCAGGAAGGCCGTGACGCCGGCCCGCTCCCCGACGAGGCCGAGGAGCCATCCCCCCGCGAGGCTGGAGCCCAGGAAGCCGAGCGACCCGCCGAGCCGGATCCGCGCGTAGGCGAGGCGCGGGTCGCGGCGGACCGCCGCGAGGCACAGATAGTCGACCGCCGGCACCAGCGCCGCGCCCGCCACCGCGTTGAGGGCGATGACCCCCGCGAGCGCCGGCCAGCCGAGGGCGGCCGCGGCGGGCATGGTCGCGTAGGTGAGGCCGAGGCCGAGGCTGCCCGCGACCAGCAGGCGGCGGGCCGGCAGGCCGCGGTCGATCAGGGCCATCAGGGGGGCCGTGGCGCCGATCTTCACGCCGATCGGGAGGGCGGCGAGGAGGCCGATCAGGCCCGGATCGAGGCCCAGGCTCGCCAGCCAGAGCGGCAGGAACGGCATCGCGATGCCGATGCCGGCGAAGATCGCCGCGTAGAGCAGCCCAAGACGCAGGGTGACGAACGGAGACGGCGAGGGCATCGGGCTCCCGGGGAGCGGCGCGGACGCGGCGTAAGCCGCCGTTAACGCGCGACTGTCAAGTGTCGGAATGGGGCGACGGGCGCCCGTCGAGCCCGGGGATTGTGATCATGGCAGGTTTCTCCTCGCTCAGTACGGCCGGGGCGGACGAGTACGCGGTGATCGAGGCGGCGCTGCTGGAAACGGCGAGGGGGCGCTGGTTCCTGTCCGAGTTCGCCGCCCGCAACCGGTCCGACGACACCGAGCGCCTGCTCTCGGCGATCCACCGGCTGGAGGCCACGGTGACGGCCGAGCGGTCGGCGCCCGAGCTGGACCGGATGCGCCTCGACCTCGTCGAGATGATCACGGCGATCGGCCGCACCAAGCAGGAGATCGCGGCGATCCACTCGCCGGACCACGACCAGAGCCGCCTCGAAGCCGCCTCCGAGGCCCTCGACGCCATCGTCCGCACCACCGAGCGGGCCACCTCCGACATCCTGGAGGCGGCCGAGGAGGTGCAGGAGGTCGCCTGGACCCTTCGCGAGGGCGGGGCCGACCCGCGCGTCTGCGACATCCTCGACCAGAACGCCACCCGCATCTACACCGCCTGCTCCTTCCAGGACATCACCGCGCAGCGCACCAGCCGCATCGTCCACACGCTGCGCTACCTGGAGCAGCGGCTCACCGCGATGGTCGAGATCTGGGGCGGCGAGATCGAGGATCCGGCCGCGGCTCCGCCGCCCGCGCCGGTCAGCACCGAACTCGCGCAGAGCGACGTGGACGCGGTGATCGCCACCGCGGCTCTGCCGGCGGCGCCCGCCCCGGCGCCGCGCCCGGTCCTGCCTGACTCGCTCGTGCCCGACGACATCGCCTTCGTGCCGAGCCTGCCGGTCGATCTCCTGGGGCCGGAACCCGTCCAGGACGAGATCGCGGGCGAGACCGTCGATCTCGGGACGGCCTTCGCGGAGGTGGACATCCTGGCGCCGATCGAGAAGATCAGCCGCTTCAGCTGAGGCGGGTCGCCTCGGCGCCGCCACGATCGCGGCACAGAGGGCCGCACGTCCCGACACACCGGCATCCGGCATGGCCCTCCACCTCCTCAAGCTCTGCGTCGGCTGCGAGTCCATCCGGGACCTGGAGGCGTGGATCGCCGAGCGGCGCGCCGTGGCCGCGCGGGCCGGCATCGCCTTCGAGCAGGTGCACACCACCCGCATGGTCCCCAAGCGCGCCGACGAGATCGCGGGCGCCGGCTCGCTCTACTGGGTGATCAAGGGCCTCGTCGCCTGCCGCCAGCCGATCCTGGCGGTGCGGCCCTTCGTCGATCCGGCGGGCGTCGGGCGCTGCCACCTCGTCCTCGACCCCGCCGTGATTCCCGTGGAGCCGCGCCCGTACCGTCCCTTCCAGGGCTGGCGCTACCTCGCCGCGGCCGACGCGCCGCGGGACATCGGCCGCGAGGCGGGGGCCGGCCTCGCCGCGATGCCGGAGGCGATGCGCCGGGACCTCGCCGCCCTCGGCCTGCTCTGAGGCCGAGAGGCCGTCGGCGGGCGCTGCGCAATCGACGACCGACCTCACCCGGACCGCCGCGTCGCGCCAGCCGAGCCGTGACGGCGCGGCCGCGAGCCATCTCCGGACATCGGCTGCCGCGGCGCGGCGCCATGGTCGGCTTCGACCGGTCGCGCACGTTGGCGCCGAGGATGCGTCGGACCCCTCCGCCCCGCTCGGTCCGCCGGCCGCGCGGCCCTCAACGACCTTGAACGTCCTCGGAATGCGGCCTAGCTCCTCGCATGTTGAATAGTTTCTTAATGCAAGGGGTCGAAACGTCACAACTCGGGGTGTCCAAAGGGGGGCACTCTGCTCTACATCCGTCTTTATTGTTTGAAGCGATATTTTGAGTCTGAATTTATCGATTTCGGATCGCCGTGCTGGCCTATGACCATGGCTGGTGGGCGGCGGCGGGGTGTCGATTTGAAAGCTCGATCTCACGTGAAAGTTCCAGATTAGCCCAAGATACCTACATCTGGCCGCCCGCCGGGCCGCGGACTCCGCAGTCGCAGCAAGACCTTGGAAAGCGGTGCGGGTTCCAATGCTCGTTATCACAGGGGATTGGTCACCCTGAAGGCAGCTCGTCATGTTCAGGCTCTTCTCCCGCAACCATGCGAAGATGAGTGCCATCTTCCGATCTCAGGCCATCGTTGAGTTCACCCTCGACGGCGAGGTCGTCGTTGCCAACGAGGCCTTCCTGCGCTTGGTCGGCTACGCCCTCGACGAGATCCGGGGCAGTCACCACAGCCTGTTCGTGGCCGACGACGAGCGGGGTGGCGCGGCCGACAAGCTGTTCTGGGACGCCCTGCGCCGGGGCGAGCCGCAGGCGGCCGAGTACCGGCGCGTCGGCAAGGGCGGGCGCGAGGTCTGGATCCAGGCGAGCTACAACCCGGTCATCGGCCGGAACGGCAAGCCGACCGGCGTGCTGGTATGCGCCACCGACGTCACCGCCCAGACGCTGCGCAACGCCGATTTCGAGGGCAAGCAGCGGGCGCTGGACCGCTCCCAGGCGATCATCGAGTTCGCGCCCGACGGCACGGTGCTGACGGCCAACGAGAACTTCCTCGCGGTGGTCGGCTACGGGCTCGACGAGGTCAAGGGCCGCCACCACGTCCTGTTCGTCAATCCCGCCGAGCGGCAATCGGCGGATTACGCGCGCTTCTGGGACGCGCTAGGCGCTGTGGACACTTACCGGAGCCACAAGACGATAGCGGCGATGGTGACAACGGCTGCGTAGTTGCGGGCAGTTTTCTCGTAGCGTGTGGCGACGCGCCGGAACTGCTTGAGCTTGGCAAAGC